>SLQY01000329.1 GCA_007131235.1 Wenzhouxiangella sp. | reverse complement strand
CAGATGAATGTCAAGGATGGTCTTGAGCAGGTCAGCCTGCACAACGGGTTGTTCCTGGAAATCCGACATGATCGAGACGCGCGCCCGTTCCAGGATGAAGTCGGTCAGTAACCCACGGGCCAGGTCGGGCGCATTGAGCCGACTGATCAACGCATCCAAGGCTTCGGCCAGCGCTGGAACTGGTTCGATCTGGGCGCGGACGCCGTCGATCAGGCCGATACCCATGGCCTGAATGTCAATTTCAGACAGCATCGCCTGCTGGAAGCGTGCAACCTGGCCTAGCTCCTGCTGTCGCTGTTCGGCGATCTGAAACTGACGCTGGGCCTCCAGCATGCCCAGCGTGGCAGCGGTCAGCCCTGCCAGAAGCGCCAGAAGAATGGCGCTGGCCGAGCCCAGTCCGAACGCATGACGGCGGGCAAAACGGCGCAGGCGGTAGCTTGTCGAATCCGGCATGGCTTTTACGGGCTGGAAATCGCGCGCGCGCTGGATATCGTCGGCCAGTTCCTGGGCTGAGGCGTAGCGTTGCTCGGGATCGATTGCCAGCGCCTTCAGGGCAATGGCATCGAGATCGCCGCGCAAGTTCCTGAGCAGTCGGCGACGACTGGTCTGGCGGCGACGGGCAACGACGGTGGACAGTTCCTCGGCAGTTGCGAGCCTTTGCGAAGGCAGGGGCACGGTGGTCTGCCGGGCCACGAGATCTCGCATCTGCTGGCTATCGGCGATGCTAAGCGCGTGATCGCCAATTGGATGGCAGTCGGTCAGTAACTCGTAGAGGATGACGCCCAGCGCGAAGACGTCACTGCGATAGTCGATGGGCTGGCTGCCTATCTGCAGCTGCTCCGGGCTCATGTATTGCGGGGTGCCGATCAGGTCGGACTGCGCAGTCTGAGAGGCGCCGGTTTCGACCGCGGCGGTGGCGATGCCAAAGTCGATGATCTTGGGCAAATCCAAGCCGTCGACCTCCTGGACCAGAATGTTGGCCGGTTTGAGATCGCGATGGATGATACCGCGCTGATGAGCGTGCTGAACCCCCTTGCAGATGCGCGTGAATAGGGACAGGCGCTCATCGAGGGTGAGCCGGCGCTGGCGGCAGTAGTGGTCGAGACGATGGCCGTCGACGTATTCCATCGCAAACCAGGGCTGGCCGGCCGAGGTGGTGCCGGCGTCGAAGACCTGGGCGATGGCCGGGTGGTTCATCTGGGCCAGGGCCTGGCGCTCGACCTCGAAACGCGCCAGGTTGGCCAGGCTCTGAACCCGTGCCCGGATCAGTTTCAGCGCAACCAGCCGATCCACCGGTTCGGTCTGGCGTGCCAGGAAGACCTGGCCCATTCCACCTTCGCCAAGGATGCGCATGAGCTTGAAGCGCTCGAGCTCAGGCCCACCGTCCTCACCGATCCATGGGCTAGTACCCGGTGTCGCGTCGACTTTGGTATCGAGCCGGGTTTCGGCGCCTTGGTCTTGATCCTTGTCAGTCACGTGATTGAAAAGCCCCAGGCAGTTGTTATGTCAATGCGCTCGGCAAGGGCCGGCCGCTGGCCAACCAGACCGTTGACCGTGCGGCTGATTCTGGGGCAATCGATCTATTGAGGCAAGCGCACGCCCGGCGCTGGATGTTGGGAAGAGAACAAGCTTGGGCGCTACTGCTACGATCACAAAAACCGGAAAGCATGTCGGAACGGCGGGCTTGTTAAATGCATGCCGGAAGGTTATAGTGCGGCGCACAATTCAGACGGGTCGCGCCATGCCTGCCAAAGCTTTAAAACCCTTGCCCATCGACCTTGCCCTGCAGGGCGGTGGCGCCCACGGTGCCTTTACCTGGGGCGTTTTGGACCGTCTGCTGGATGAGTCCAGGTTCGAGATCGAGGGCATTTCCGGGACTTCGGCCGGGGCGATGAACGCCGCTGTACTGGCCTGCGGTCTGGCCCGGGGTGATCGCAGCCAGGCGCAGGCGCTGCTGGGCGATTTCTGGCGCCAGGTATCGGACGCGGCCCGCTTCAGTCCACTGCAGCGTAGTCCGGTGGATCGCTGGCTGGGCAACTGGACGTTGGACAATAATCCGCTGTTCGTGATGATGGACCTGGGCGCGCGCCTGGTTTCGCCCTACGATTTCGGCAGCATCGCCGGCAACCCGCTGAAAAAAATTCTGGATGAAGTGATCGATTTCCCCTGCCTGGCGCAGGGGCCGGTCAAGCTGTTCATTACCGCGACCAACGTGCATACGGGGCAGGGCAGGGTCTTTCGTCGCGACGAGATCAGTACCCAGGTGCTGCTGGCATCGGCCTGTCTGCCCACCCTTTACCAGGCCGTTGAAATCGATGGCGTGCCGTACTGGGATGGCGGCTTTGCCGGTAATCCGACGATGACGCCGCTGGTGCGCGAGTGCGAGAGCAATGACACCATCCTGGTCCAGATCAACCCGGTGGTGCGCAAGTCTACGCCACGCAGCGCGCGCGAGATTGCGAGCCGGGTCAATGAAATTTCCTTCAATGCCACTTTATTGAAAGAGCTCAGGATGATGGCCTTGCTGCGCCAGGTAGTCGATCCCGGCAATGCCGAAGCGCGACTGTGGCAAGCCATGCGCATGCACCGGATCAGCAGTGAGCTGATGGTCGAGCTGGGCCATTCGTCGAAGCTCAACGCAGAGTGGGATTTCCTGCGCATGCTGCGCGATGCCGGGCGTGAGTCGGCTGACCGATTCCTGGCCGACCACGGCGATGACATTGGCCAGCGCTGCACATTTGATCTGGATGGATTGATCGACGAGTCGATCGAGGAGAACTGACATGTTCCTGGGGCTGTTTGGCATTCTGCTTGCCCTCGCGCTGTTGATGGCACTGGCCTACCGCGGCTGGACCATCCTGCTGCTGGCGCCGATGGCCGCGGTCATTGCTGCCCTGTTTTCCAGTGAACCGCTGCTGGCTCACTGGACCCAGACTTTCATGGGCGCTGCGGCCGGGTTCCTGGCCCAGTTCTTTCCGCTGTTTCTGCTCGGTGCCTTGTTCGGCAAGCTGATGGACGACAGCGGTTCGGTCGATGCTATCGCCGATTTCATGACGCACAAGCTGGGACCGCAGCGCGCCGTACTGGCCGTGGTCCTGGCCGGCGCGCTGGTGACTTATGGCGGGGTCAGCCTGTTCGTGGCCTTTTTCGTGCTCGCGCCCATGGGTATTGCCCTGTTTCGCACCAGCGGCATTCCGCGCCGGCTGCTGCCGGCGGCCATCGCGCTGGGCACATCCACCTTCACCATGTCGGCCCTGCCGGGCACGCCGGCCATTCAGAACGCCATCCCGATGCCGTTCTTCGGTACCACGCCGTTCGCGGCCCCGGGCCTGGGCCTGGTGGCGGCAGTCGTGATGCTGAGCTTCGGATTGTGGTGGCTGGGCCTGCGTGAACGCGCGGCACGCCGCGCCGGTGAGGGCTTTGGTGCTGACGATGCGATCCAGGCCGACGAGGTTAAGCTGCGCGAACTGGCCACCACTGCGCGCGAGTTCGACCCGGCCGAAATCGAGCATGGCCAGGCCGCCAGCGAGCGTCCACCCATTGGCCTGGCGGTGCTGCCACTGGTACTGGTGGTGGGTGTGAATCTGCTGATGACGGCCCTGATTCTTCCGGCCATGGATACCGCCTACCTGGCCGAGCCGCGTTGGGGCAACAGCTCGATCTCCTCGGTTGGCGGGGTCTGGTCGGTGGCCACGGCGTTACTGGTTGGCAGTATCGTGCTGGTGATCATCAACTACCGGCGTCTGCCGGCGCTGCGCGACAGCGTCGATGCCGGTGCCAACGCCTCGGTACTGCCGGTGCTGAGCGTGGCCAGCCTGGTCGGCTTCGGTGCCGTGGTCGCGGCCCTGCCGGCATTCGAGATGGTGCGCGAGTGGGTGATGGGCATCGGCGGAGGTCCGCTGGTGTCGCTGGCCTTGGCGACCAATATCCTGGCCGCGCTAACCGGCTCGGCCTCCGGCGGCATGACCATCGCCCTGCAGGCGCTGGGCCCGACTTTCATGGAAATTGCCGCGGTGACCGGCCTGAACCCCGAATTGATGCACCGCGTGGCAGTGATTGCCTCTGGCACTCTCGACAGCCTGCCGCACAACGGCGCTGTGGTGACCATGCTGGCGGTGTGCGGCTGCAGCCATCGCCAAAGCTACTTCGATGTGGTCATGGTCGCCGTCATGGGTGCCTTGATGGCCCTGGTCGTGGTCATTGGCCTTGGCATGCTGTTCGGGTCGTTCTGAAAAGCTGGCGACTCTACCGGCGCTCGATGGACATGCCCTCAGGTAGCTCGAATAGGGTGGAATCGATAGAACCGCGCTGGATATCCGATACCTCCATCAAGCCTTGAACTATCTCCCCGCCCAACTCTGACTCAGTCTCTGCTCTCAGCAAAATGCCGTCCGGGCTCAGCCAGATGTTGCCGGTAATCCTGGCCGCATCGCGTTGCCCATCAATGCTGAAACGTAACGCCGTCTCGCCGCTGATGGTTTCACGACCATCGAATGCTGGATTGAGCGCGTGAAAGACCTCAGTCGAGCCGGCCAATTCAGGCGTATAGTCCAGGGCGAGAGCCACGTCTTCGCCTACTGTGTAGAGGTAGACCGTGTCAGTGTCCCGGTGCACCAGGCTGATGACGACCTCGTCGAACATCATCGACTGCACTCTTTGGCGATCGCCGTCCACCCAGACCTTGCCGGTCATTTCGAATTCTCCGGCAAGTTGGCGAAAGTCGGCAGAATAGGGTGTGGCCAGCTGCGGAATGACTTCGTCCGCTTTTGTTGCCGAGCACAGCAGCAAGACCGCGATACACAGTGCATTTTTTATCGCCAACGCCTCAACACCACATTTCTTGATTCACGATATTCAACTCGATGATACGCCCTTGTAAAAGCGCGATCAATCGCTGTTGAAGCCGGATTTGGTGGAATGAGCGAATTGCCAGATTGGATTTGCGTTGACCTTCGATTGTTTGTTAAGGTGGTTTAACAATCACAGGCGCGACCAGTTTTCCGCTCGTTATCGGGAGACAACTGGCCGCACATGCCATGTCTCAGGGACCAATCCGTTGAACAATGAATGTTCGTGCTCGCGCGCGGAACGGGCGGTTTTTGTGTTGCGTTTGTGTCCATTCATGCAAACAAAAATCGAGGTGGGAATGTGAGTAGATTAGTCATCCTGGGATTGACGCTGGGCTTGAGTTGGGGTGTCGCCATGCCCGGCGCTTATGCTGACAGCGCTGGTAGCGAAGAAGAGGTGCGCCAGCTTCAGCAGGACATAGAGTCCATTCAGCGCGAGCTGGTGCGCATGCAGCAGCGCCTGGCGGACATGGAAGCCGAGCGGGAACGGCTCGACCGCGAGCGTCAGCAGGCCGAAGCGCGCCTGGATGAAGTCGCGGCAATGGAAGAGCGCGTTGCTGCTGTCGAGACAGCAGCGGAAGAAGACGCCGATGGCATTGATTTCGGTGGTGCCGTCCGTCTGAACTACGGCTGGCGCGACTATGATGGCCAGAACAAGGATCGCTACGGCGATTTCGAGCTGGAACTATTTCGCATCAATGTCAGCGGCAGCGTGGGCGATGTCCTGCTGGACGCCGAGTGGCGACGTTACAACGACTTCCAGGCCATCCACCATGCCTGGGTAGGTTACGATTTTTCCGATGAGCTGCAGATGCAGCTGGGCATCACCCAGGTGCCATTTGGGATCTTGCCGTATGGCAGTCATAGCTTCTGGTTCACCGGCAATTACTACCTGGGTTATGAAGACGACTACGATACTGGCGTCAAGTTCGTTCACACACCCAGCGATGACTGGACTTTCCACTACGCCTTCTTCAAGAATCCGGAGTATGCCAACGACGGTCGTGCCGATCGCTACTCGTTTGACCTGGTGACCGGCGGAGATCAGCAGAATACCGAGACCAACCAGATCAACTTTCGCGCCGAACGTCACCTGCACCTGTCCGACACCTCGCGAATGGATGTGGGACTGAGCGTTCAGGCGGGTCAGATGTATAACCGCGCCACTGAGAAGAATGGAGATCGCTGGGCCATCGGTGGTCATCTGGACTCCTACTTCGGCCCCTGGAACCTGCGCTTGCAGGCATTGCGCTACCAGTACAACCCGGAAAATCCTGATGGAGTTTCAGACGACTTCGTCCAGAAAGGCGCGTTCGCCTTTCCCTTCCTGATGGCGGCAGAAGCCGATGTCTACACCTACAGCCTGTCGCGCTCTTTCAACGTTGATTGGGGTCCGATCAGCTGGGTCAACTGCTACAACGAAGGCACCTACATCGATCCGCGCGTCAGCAACAGCTCAGAATCGGTTCAGAGCGTGACCGGATGTTCGGTCGCCGCCGGTGGCGTGTTCGCCTACTTCGACTGGATTGCCGGCAAGAACATGTGGTTTGCTGGTGGCGATGGCCTGGGCCTGGACGGCGCGTCGGCCGGTCGTTGGCGCTCGCGGCTGAATATCAATATCGGCTACTACTTCTGAGCATTGCCTGTTGTTGCGTAATGAGTGCGAGGTCGCATGAAACCATGCGACCTCGCGTCATTGAACAAGGAGAATTTGAATGAACCAGCCCGACAAGAAAGCGACTCGTCGCATGGACCAGGAAATCGAGCAACTGGCCGACGAGTACGAGACCGATTACAAGCTTGGCCAGGATAATGTGCGCTGGTTAGGCCTGGATCTGCATAATCCGGTTTTTATCGTCAGCGCGACTCTCGTTCTGTTATTCGTCGTCATATCGTTGATTGCACCTGAGCAGTCCAATGAAATCCTGACCGCGACCCGGGTCTGGATCGGCGAAAGGTTCGACTGGCTGTTCCTGAGCGCCGGGAATATTTTTGTCCTGTTTTGCCTGTTGCTGATCTTTCTTCCCGTCGGCAAGATACGGATTGGCGGAGATGATGCAACGCCCGATTTTTCACGCATGTCCTGGTTTGCCATGCTGTTTGCCGCCGGCATGGGCATCGGGCTGATGTTCTGGTCGGTGGCCGAGCCGGTCGGCTATTTCACGGAATGGTTTGGCACGCCGCTGGATGTCGGTGGTGGTGATGCCAATGCCGCGCTGGGCGCGACCATGTATCACTGGGGGCTGCATCCCTGGGCGATTTATGGCGTGGTGGCGCTGGCTCTAGCATTTTTCACTTACAACAAGGGCCTGCCGTTGACCATCCGGTCGACGTTCTATCCCTTGTTAGGTGATCGAGTCTGGGGTCCGATCGGTCATGTCATCGATACCCTCGCCGTACTGGCCACCCTGTTTGGTCTTGCCACCTCGCTGGGCCTGGGTGCGCAGCAGGCCGCGGGTGGGCTGGAGTTCCTGTTCGATATTCCGGCCACGCTCGCCACCCAGGTCGTGATCATCGCGGCCGTCACCGCCATCGCCCTGGTTTCAGTGCTGCGGGGTATTCACGGTGGCGTGCGATTGCTCAGCAACCTGAACATGATCCTGGCCATCCTGTTGCTGTTTTTCGTGATCATCGCGGGCGGGTTGCTCGCCTTCCTGTCCAATTTCGGTACCACGGTGGCTGGCTACGCGCAGTACATGCTGCCGCTAAGCAATCCGGTCGGTCGCGAGGACGATGTTTTTTACCACAGCTGGACGATCTTCTTCTGGGCCTGGTGGATTTCCTGGTCGCCTTTTGTGGGCATGTTCATTGCTCGGGTTTCGCGAGGCCGCACGGTGCGTGAATTCCTGACTGCCGTGCTCATCGTGCCCGTCATCGTGACCACGATCTGGATGAGTGCATTTGGTGGCAATGGCCTGGGCCAGGTGGTCGATCAGGTCGGTGCCCTGGCCGGCGGTATCGGCGATTCTTCGCTGGCACTGTTCCAGATGCTGGAAAACCTGCCGTTTACTGAAATCACTTCGTTCCTGGCTATCGTGCTGGTACTGGTGTTCTTCATCACTTCTTCCGACTCGGGATCGCTGGTGATCGACAGCATCACCTCCGGCGGCAAGACCGACGCGCCCACCAGCCAGCGCGTTTTCTGGGTAATCATCGAAGGCTTGATCGCGGCTGTCCTTTTGGGGATTGGCGGTGCCGCGGCGCTTAACGCACTGCAGGCGGGAGCCGTCAGCACCGGGCTGCCGTTCGTGTTCGTGCTGCTGTTGATCTGCGTCAGCCTGTGGAAAGGCCTGCACCATGAGCGCCGACTGGACCAGCTTCAGGACAAGAACAGCGGCTAACCTGCTCGCCTTCAAGGTGACCCGCGACTTGTCGCGGGTCACCTTGAGCAACGCCAGTCAAGCGCCCTCAATTCGGGCCAGGATTCTGTCCTGATCGGTTGTAAGCGCCGGATCCCGTCCCCGTGCCGAAGCTCACTTTGAGCCAAACCAGTGTCGCGTAATTGCACGGACTGCGTTTCTTATGGCAAGAGCCGATGAAACTCTGAACCGATCAACCGGATTCAGAGCTTCGCGGCAATTGTATTTTTGCAAGTTACGGAGTGAGATTTCCATGAAAGCGAACCATCTTTGGCCGCGCGTCGACACCCCTGCAATGCTGCTGGCATTGGTCATGCTAGTGCTGCCGCTGACTGCGATTGGTGGACAGTCAGCAGCCCACAGCGTCCGGATTCTGCCGGACCCGACCGCGCAGCGCGGGGGGGTCGGTCGGGTTTTCGTTGGTCCAGATTGTGATTTAACCAACCTGCAAAGCACGATCAACGGGCTTTCCAACAATACTCAAGGTTTTGCCACCGTGAACGTGAGACTGGTCGGTGATGGTAGTCACTTTGAAGGCCAGGGCTTCGAGGTGAACATGGCGACGTTTCAGGATATTCGTCATATCAACTTTGTGGGTGGTCACGAAAGCTGCGGGTCCAGCCATGATCCCACCGCCGACTTCCTGGTGCTTGACGCACAAGGCAACGGTCGCGTGTTTGACGTCAGCTACGCGGTGACAGAAGGTGCTGCCCGACGCAGTGTGGGCTTTGAACTGCTCAGCATTCGTGGCGGTGTTGCCCCCGATGAGCAGTCGGACAACAATGGCGGTGGAATCCGTGTATTTGCCCGGCCCGGGCTGTTCGAGATGCGTCTCATCAATACCGAAATCTGGGGCAATGCTGCACCGGACGGGGACGGTGGCGGAATCTATTTGCGTGGTTCGGCCAGTGAGATCGTCGATGATCCCAGTAATCCTGATGAAGGCCCATTACTGTTTATCGACGATCAATCCGCTATCTACAGCAACGTGGCTGGAGAGGATGGTGGAGGCATTCATTGCTCCAATGCTTTCACTCCCGGTGCCATTCCGCTGATCCGGGCGGGCTCAGCGTTGATTGCAAGCAACACTGCCGGACGCAATGGCGGTGGCGTTTTTGCCGAGAATTGCTACTCGGTGTTCCGCACCGGCGCACCCTGGTTTTTCTCACCCACGTTCAGCTTCTTTACGGGCGGCATCATCAACAATACGGCAGCGGAGCGTGGCGGCGGCCTGTACATTACCGGAACCAACGTAGTGACAGTCTCCGGCGTGAAACCGGATGATGGCTTTGGCGGCGACCCCGATAATGCAGCCATGATCTGGGGCAACCAGGCCGTTCGTGGCGGTGGTGTTTACATCCTTGGCCCTGACGCGACCTTCTGGGCCTGGGACACCGACTTCAACAACAATGTTGCGGTCACGGCGCCGAACGGATCGGGCGGCAACGGCGGCGCGATATATGCCAGTGACCAGGCCAGTGTCTGGCTTCAGCGATACGATTTCGCCGAGGATATCGAGGTGGTTCCATGTCGCGACCGCTCGCTTGTTTCTGGCTTTAATGATAATCCTCGCTGCAGCCGCATTCGTGGCAACCATGCTCAGAATAGCGGGGGCGGCATCTTTGCCTGGAACGGAACCAGCCTGACCCTGAGTGACCACTACGTCACCGACAATTCTTCCGACGGAGCCAATGGCAGCTTCCTGCATGCGCGCTCCAGCACGGCATATGATCCTGCCAGCCCAACCGAAGCCACTATTCTAAACACGCTGATCTCGGAAAGCAGTGGCGGTACGGTTGTCTATGCTGGCACCGGTAGTAATGTCGAGATCGCCTGGTCGACCATCGCCGGAAATGATGTGCCCGGTGGCGACAGCTTGTTGCGCGCATTCTCCAGCAATGCCAGCTACGAAAGCCTGCTGGACCTGCGTCAGAGTATCGTCTGGAATGATCTCGGGTCGCAGTTGGCGTCCCAGGGCGGGAGCGGTGAAACCCAGATCCAGGCCTTCTGTGTGATCGGCTTTCAGGAGGCACAAGACTCAGGAATCGATAGCCACACCTACTACAGCCAGATATATCCCGAGTTCGTTGATTCGGAAGCGGGCGATTTCAACTTGGCAATCAATTCCCCAGCGATCAACTATTGTCGGGGCAGCAACGCACCCGATGTCGATCTCAACCGCTTCGAGCGCGGTCATGTGTTTGAGGGCGAGACAATCGAGCCGCCCAATCCGGACAGCGTTCGAGTTTTCGACATTGGAGCCTTTGTGGTTCGCGGCGACCAGATCTTTCGAGATCGCTTCAGTCTCTAGTTCGGCGGCCATTTACCACGGCGAGCCCCAATCAGCGTTTTCTATCAGCCCGGCAGTATCAAATCAGCGCTTCAGCAAAGGCGAGGACGCTGTTTTCCAGGGCCTTGAGGTCGTAGCCGCCTTCCAGTGACGCGACCAGGCGGCCGCTGGCATGGTTTGTGGCCAGCCTCAACAGCTCCTGGCCGATCCAGTAGTAATCTTCGTCTTTCAGTTTGAGCTGCGCCAGAGGGTCGAGGTTGTGGGCATCGAACCCGGCCGAGACCAGGATCAGTTCCGGCTTGTAGAGATCGATCCTGGGCAACAGGTGCTCGACCCACAACTCGCGAAATTCGTTGCTGCCGGATGCCGGTGTCAGCGTGGCGTTGATGATGTTGTCGGCGTGGGGTATCGCCGGATCGCCGGTGCCCGGATAGAGGGGGGACTGGTGGCTGGAAATGAACAGGGCATTGTCGTTGCCGGCCAGGATTGCCTCGCTGCCGTTGCCGTGATGGACGTCGAAATCGCAAACGGCCACCCGTTTCAGACCATGTTGATGAATGGCATGCAGGGCAGCAACGGCCAGGTTGCTGAAGATGCAAAACCCCATGGCTTTCGCTCCCTCGGCATGATGGCCTGGTGGGCGAACCACGGCAAAAACCTGGTCGGCTGTATCGCCCAGTACCGCATCGACGCCCTGGCAGGCAGCGCCGGCGGCCAGACGAGCGGCTCTCAGCGTCCCCGGCCCGAAATGCGTGTCCGGATCCAGGGCGATGCGTTGCCCGGCATCATCCAGCCCCTCGATCTTGTCGAGATAGTTGGGCCCGTGAGCGCGATCAAGCTCGGCGCGGGTAACGCTGCGAGCATCCTCAACCCTTAAATCGCTGATCTGGTCCAGACCTCGCCAGGCAGCTTCAAGTCGTTCTGGACGCTCCGGATGTCCCCGCGGGGGGCAATGGGCAAGGCAGTCGCGATGGGTGAGAACCAGCAGGCTCATCGATCGCGCTCATGGTCCCAGAGCACTTCACCGGCGCCGGAGGCTCTCGCGACCGTGCGTGCAATGACGAACAGCAGATCGGAGAGCCGGTTCAGGTAGCGGATGACCGGCTCATTGACGGGTTCCTGCCGAGCCAGAGAAATGACCCGACGTTCGCTGCGACGGCATATCGTGCGGGCCAGATGGGCTTCGGCTGCGGCAACGCTGCCGCCGGGCAGGATGAAGTCTTTCAGAGGTGGCAGGTCAGCATTGAGTCGGTCAAGCTCTGTCTCCAGCCGCTCGATATGCCGATCGGCAATCAGCTCCATGTTAGGCACACATAGCTCGCCGCCCAGGTCGAAAAGGTCGTGCTGGATATCCAGCAGTACGCTTTTCAGATCGTCGTTGTCAAGGTGAGCGATGAGCAGCCCGATGGCGCTGTTGAGTTCGTCAACGGTGCCGTAGGCTTCGACCCGCAGCGAATCCTTCTGGGTCCGAGAGCCGTCTCCCAGGCCAGTCGTCCCGTCGTCGCCGGTTCGGGTATAGATTTTCGAGAGCCGATTGCCCATGCACTTCCTGAGGTTGATTGAGTCCAGATTATCGCAGATCACGATCAGTCGGTTGCAGGCGGGCGTATCGAAATTTCTGTCGTCATGCCAGGCGCCTGGCATGGCGCATGATCCGGGTTTGTGCGTGTTCGGGAGTAAACTGAATGCGTTGAGACGATGCATCAAGACTGAAGGAGGGCGTTGAAAATTACCAAGCTGACGCTGGTTACTGGTGCCGATGGCTTCCTGGGGCGGGTTCTGATTGCCAGGCTTTGCGCGCAGGGTCTGCGGGTACGGGCCCTGGTTTTGCCGGATCGCGAGCTGCCGGACGAGTGGGCCGACCGGGTCGAGATTGTGCGCGGCGACGTGACCCGTCGGTCCGATGTGCGACGCGCCGTTGCCGACGTAAGCGCTATTCAGCACTTGGCTGCCGCCGTTGGGGACTGGATTCCCTGGTCAATTCACCAGGCGGTTACCGTTGATGGCACCCGGCATGTTGTCGACGCAGCCCGGGAGCAGGGTTGTCGCTTGATTCTGACCTCGAGTGTGACCGTTTATGGCCATCGCATTCGCCGGGGCCCGTGCGATGAGGACCTGCCGCACGGAAGGCCGATGGGTCATTACAGTCGCGCCAAGCAGATCCAGGAACGACTGGTCGAGCAGGATTGCCAGGAACGTGGTCTCGATGCAGTCATTGTCCGGCCAGGAAATATTTACGGACCAGCCTCCGGTCCCTGGCTGCTGGAACTGGGCCGGGCCCTGCGCCGTGGCGTGCCAGGCCTGATCAGCAAACCAGATGCCCATGCCGGGCTGGTTCACGTCGGCAGCGTCGCCGAGTTGTTACTGGCAGCGCAGGAAGGGGCCAGGAAAGGCGCAGTTTTCAACGCCTGCGACGAGCTCGATGTGACCTGGCACCGGTACTTTGCTGACATCGCTCGCCTGGTGCAGGCACCGGCTCCGCGTCGATTGCCCTATCGAGTTGCAGCCGGGTTGGCTCCGCTGATGGAGATGACCTGGTCCCTGCTGCGGCGGACCGACCGACCGCCCATTACCAGGGAAGCCTTCAACCTGGTTGCCCACGATAATCAGTTTCCCGCAGCGCGGGCGCGCTCGGAGCTGGGCTGGCAGCCCCGCAAAGACTATGCCCAGGCGCTTGAGGAAATCGCGGCTTACCTGGCTAACCGTCCACTGTGAGCATTTTCCCGGTAAGATCAAGGCTGGGCACTGGATACGAGTCTAAGGGTAGGGTTTTGTCCGAATGGATTGCTCTGTTGGCAGATGACTGCCGCTGGCCGCTAAAGCGGCTGGTCCTGGTGTCTTTGCTGATGGCTTGTTCAGCAAGCATTGCGCTGGGCACGGACATTGACCTGCGCGCTGCGCTGGATAACGCCCGCGAGGTCAGCTACACGCAGAACTGGCGCGATGCCCAGGTCCTGCTGGACGAGCTTGCCCCGCTGATTGATCAGGCCGACGTGCGCGAGTTCACGGACTTCCACCTTCTCGAAGCGCGTCATCTTGCACTTCAGGACCGCAGCGATGAAGCACTCAATCGGGCGGACATGCTGCTCGATCTTGACCTTGAGGCGGACCAGCTGCTCCAGGTGCGCCAGTTCAGCGCCAATATTGCCGTCTTGTTGCGCGACTACGAGCTGGCTTTCGATCATTTGCTCAATGCCTTGATGCTGGAGAGCGAACTGGATGACCCGGCCGCTGCCCTGGGAACCTACAACATGGCCAGCTACCTGTTTGGCAGGGTCGACGAGCACGACCAGGCCATCGAATATGGCGAGCGCGCCCTGGCCCTGGCTCAGGTAAGCGATGACCCGAATGAAGCGTGCATTGCGCGTCAGCGCCTGTCCCCGGTCTTCAAATGGGCCGGGATGACCGAACGGGCCGAAGCCGAGTACCGGGAGGCGATCCGGGTCTGCCTGGCGGTTGGGAACCGCTTGTTTGCCGGCGTGCTGCAACATGGCCTGGCCGACTTGCTGCGGCGCGAGGGCCGGCCGGAAGAAGCGGTGGCGTTTGCTGCCGAGGCCGTGGATGCATTGACGGATTCCGGCTTCGTGCTCGGTGAGTTTGAGGCGCGCCTGGCGCGGGTTGAAGCGGAGTTTGATCTCGGGCTGACCAGTCCAGAGCGCGACGAAGAATTTGGCGTGCTGCAGGCTTATTTCAACGAGCGCCGGCTGTGGGATCAGCTGGCCAGGCTTGAAGCTCTGCTGGCGCGCCGCGCTGAGTCACGGGGTGATCCGGACCAGGCGCTGATTCACTTGCGGGCGTATTTTGATGCGCGGGAACAATTCCTGGGTCGTGACCGTGCGATGCGTCTGGCTTATTTGCAGGTCGCTTTTGGTCTGCGTTTGAAAGAACAGCAGATCGACCTGCTGGAAGAAAACGCCCGCTTGTCGCGCATTGAGGCCGAAACGGCTGCCCAGCAGCGCCGGGCACGCAGCATCATCCTGTTGCTAAGCCTGCTCTTGGCAGCGGCGCTTGCCATCGCGCTGGCTCGAGCCTTTAGAGCCCGGCGCCACTTTCAAAACCTGGCGCGACATGATCGTCTCAGCGGCCTTGCCAACCACGGCTGGTTCTTCGAGCGCGCCGAGGAATTGCTGAACGAGTCCGAGAAAACGGGCCGTCCGCTGTTTCTGGTCATTGCCGATATTGATCGGTTCAAGGCCGTCAATGATCGCTACGGTCACCACGTTGGTGACCAGGTGCTTGGTCAGGTCTCCCGCCGCTTGCGCGAGGTTTTTCCCGAGGCGCTGGTCGGCCGTATCGGCGGCGAGGAGTTTGGAGTACTGCTGACAGCTACGGACGTCAACAGCGTAGTGCACGATGTGGAACAGTTTCGCCGCACCGCGCCAAGCTCGACGCGGGCAGGCGACCCCGCGGTCACCGTCAGCTTCGGTATTGCCGCTTTCCAGCGTGGGGATACGCTGGATGTGCTTCGCGAGCGCGCTGACAAGGCGCTGTACCAGGCCAAGGTCGCCGGGCGGGATCGCTATATTGTTGCTTCTGCCAGTCACCAGGCCGATCGCTGAAACCAGTTCGTAACCAGATAAGGTTTTTTGCGAAGATTCTCGATGCGGATTTGAACCGGTCGGGCTGGCAGGGCCATAATGAAGCCACGGGTGACCGGGGTGCTCACGAACGCCGAGGCTCGCATCAGCGGCCAAGGTTGGACAGTTCAAGGGAGATTTGAATAATGGGCAATGCACGGATCATGTGTCTGCAAGACGCCGGCCGGAGTGTCAACAGCAGCAAGCGATTGCGTCGACGGGCATCTGTCTTGGTCAGTGGACTACTGTTGCTGGTGGTGCTGGCACCGTTTTCGTCGGCCTCGTTTGCCGGACAGGACAGCATTGGCCCGGTGTCGGCCGACCAGACGCTATGGTCCATTGCCAGCCAGAACAGGCCCGACCCGTCCGTCACCGTCTACCAGTACATGCTGGCGCTGGTTGAAGCCAATCCGCACGCCTTTGCCGCGAACAATGTCAATCTGTTGCGCGAAGGTGTGATTCTGCAGTTGCCGGATGTCGAATTTGCGACCCGGACTTCAGCCGAGGACGCGAGACGGCAAGTTGACGAGCAGATGCAGTGGTACGCCAACCTGTCGCGCCAGGAGCTGCTGGAAATTCTGCGCTCGGCACCGGCAGCACCTCCGCCTCCGAGCCAGGATGCGATGGCGGACGTCCAGGACACGCCGCGCGAGGTGCCCACGGCGCCGGTCATTGCGCCCGAACAGCGTCCGGAGCCGGAGGTTATGGAACCAACGGTACCTGAATCGGAGCGCCCGGAGCCGGAGGTCATGGAACCAACGGTACCCGAGCCGGAGCGTCCGGAGATTGATGATTGGGCAGTACCATCGGTACCCTCCGAGCCGGAGGCTATCAACGACATTGACGATCAGCCGCTCAGGCCGGACGCAGCCCCAGAAGCAAGTGGGATTGGCGATGATGCCGAGGCCCGGATTCTTGCCACCACACCTGACCAGACCGAGCCCGGCGAGTTGGTCGAGGATTTGCGAGACGAGGCCGTTCCGGACCCCGTGTTGCCGGAGACGGAAGCCACTGAATGGGCCGTGGAACCTCAGCCTGAACCGGCAGAACCAGCCGTCGTTGAACCGCGGCCGGCCCCAACGCCGGCTGCAACGCCGCTGCCGCAGACAGCGCCGACCACTTTCTGGCCGGATCTTTCCTGGCTGTTCTGGCTGGCCATCATCGTTGTCACTTTGCTGCTCGTTGTCGTGCTGACCTGGTGGCGCCGGCGTTCCGCTCAGCGGCTGGTTGATGAGCCAGCAGAGTCCGATGGGCTGGCGGATCTGGATGAGGCGAGATTCCCCACGGCAGCCGCAGCTGGTGGCGCTGAAAAGCAATCGGGCTCCGACGCGGACCCTGGGGTAGCGGCTGACGATCAAACTGAACAGCCGGTTGAATCATCTTCGGCGGCAAGCAGGGCTGGCGACAGCTCCTGGTCCGGTCTCGAGGCTGCGGTCATTGCCAGCGGTCCGGTTCCGGTCGGAGATACCGACCCCGACCCTGATCCCAGGGGCGATGCCGATGCCGATAACCATGCCGATACCGATACCGGCATGACGGAGGACGCGCCGCCGACACGGTCTGTCGATTCCGATGTCATGGGGGAAAAGCAAGCACCATTGTCTGAATTGGACGCGGACAAGAAACGCGCTGATGAGGATGAGTCCAGTGCGAATTTCCCAGTCGATGAGCTGGGCTGGTTCGAGGACGAATCCTTCTCCTCGGATGTGTCTGAGGACGAAAACCTGTCGGTGGCGGTTGATCCCTCGGCGTCGGGACCGGCCGAGACGGCAGCAGAGGAGACCGGGCTTGAAGACATCGATCTGTCGAGTTTCCGCGATAGGGACGATGCCCTGGCAGACAGTGCTGATGCGCAGTCGGATGATGATCTGCTTGAGGATATCGACCTGGCTGAGCTCAGAGATTCGGATGATGAAGAGCCGCCGGAAACCAGCCAGCCGAATGTGACCGATGACGGGCCGCTGCTCGATCTTGATCTGTTGAGAGACTCCGAGCCGGAGCCATCGACGCCGTCAGACCAGGCGCCGGAGCAACTGCCGGATCTGGACTGGCAGCCCGAGCCGGAACCAGATGCGGAGCCAGTTTCAGGTGCCGGGGGCGAACCGGAGGAGCTGCTGGACCTGGACCTGGATTTAGAGCCAGAGTCGCAGTTGGAGCCGGCAACCGAGCCGCAGCCAGAGCCAGGTGCGGCCGCCGAGACCGATAGCGCGTCCGCCACGCTGGATGACCAGGAAGCCGAGGTGATGCTCGATTTGGCCCGATTGACCGCGGATGCCGGCGACACGGACTATGCGCGCGAGGTGCTGGACGAGATCATCGAATCCGGGTCCGAAGACATGGTTCGTCGCGCCCGCGAGCTCAAAGACAGCCTGGATTGATTGGTTCTCAGCTGGCCGGGAACAAGCTTGAGAGCAACCAGTGGCTGGGCAGGTGGATCAGACAAGCCGCCGCAAGCACAAGGCAGGGCAGGTAGACCCCGGCTGGCCAGCGCTGCCGCCGGCAGCCCTCACCGCCGATGCCGAAGACCCAGTTGACGCTGCGACGGTGTCGTCACCACCTGATTCTGCGGTAACGCTGAGCATGGTCTGTCGCGTAGCGCTGGGTTAGATTATGCCGATGAGCAATCAATTCGACCAACTGATCAATGAACTTGCCACCCGGGCTCGTGCCGCCGTGCGGGCCCTGGCGGCCAGCAAGGGCGAGTCGAGAGACCGAGCCTTGCGCGCTGCAGCGCAGATGCTTCGTCGCGACGCCGGTACCATCATCAAGGCCAACCAAGCCGACATGAGCGAGGGGGAGGCGCGTGGCTTGCCGCCCGCGTTGCTGGATCGTCTGCGCCTGGATCAGGCGCGGCTTGAATCCATGGCCAGTGGGCTTGAAGCCATTGCCGAGCTGCCGGATCCGGTCGCGCGGGTACTGGCTGAGTGGACCCGGCCCAACGGTCTGTTGATTCGGCGCGTTGCCGTGCCCATCGGGGTGATCGGGGTCATTTATGAAAGCCGGCCCAACGTGACGGCCGATGCCGCCGGCCTGTGCCTTAAATCGGGCAATGCCGTGATTTTGCGCGGCGGTTCCGAAGCGGTGGCAAGCAACCGTGCCATCCATGCCGCGTTCGTCAAGGGACTCAAGCAGGTTGGCCTGGACCCGGCCCTGGTTGAGCTGTTGCCGACCCAGGATCATGCAGCGGTTGGCAGTCTGCTGCGCGCCCATGGCCTGGTGGACATGGTGGTTCCGCGGGGCGGCAAACGCCTGGTGGAGAGAGTGCAGGCGGATGCCAGGGTGCCGGTGCTGGCGCATCTGGATGGCAATAACCATCTTTACTGGCACCGGTCTGCCGACCCAGAAATGGCGATAGCGGTGGTGGTCAACGCCAAGATGCGGCGCCCGGGGATTTGCGGCGCGCTGGAGACTTTGCTGATCGATGCCGGGGCGCTAGACCAGTTCGGTGAACTTGTCGACCGCCTGACCGAACTGGGTTGCGAGCTGCGCGGTGATGACCGGGCCTGCGCCCGTGACGCGCGCATCCGGCCGGCATCGGCCAGTGACTGGGGAACCGAATACCTCGACGCCATCCTGGCGGTGAAGGTCGTTGACAGTCCCGACGATGCGCTGGCTCATATCGCCCGGTTCGGTTCGGGTCATACCGATGGCATTCTTGCCGGCGATGGGGCGCTGGCGGCCGACTTCCTGGCCCGTCTCGATAGCGCCATTGCCGTGCACAACGCCTCCACCCAGTTTGCCGATGGTGGTGAATTCGGCTTTGGGGCCGAGATCGGCATCGCCACCGGGCGGCTGCACGCGCGCGGACCCGTGGGGGTCGAGCAGCTGACCACCTTCCAGTACCGGGTTCTTGGCTCTGGCCAGGTTCGACCCTGACCCGATGACCTGATCGTTCAGTCTGGCGCGCTCACCCCGTAGGCGGCCAGCAGCGGCTCCAGCGCCGCTTCGCGGCCGCGGAAGGCCTGCCAGGATGCTGCCATCGGCCGACTGGCACCGACTTCCAGGATTTCCCGGGCCAGGTGCTGGCCGGTCCGACGTTCGAACAGGCCTTGCTCGCGAAACAGCTCGAAGGCATCGCGAGCCAGTTGCTCGGCCCAGAGATAGCTGTAGTAGCCGGCGGCATAGCCGCCGTCGAACAGGTGGGTAAAGCTCATCAGGTAGCGGTTGTAGGCCGGCATGGGCATGACCGAGACCTGGTCATGAACGCGCTGCATGATCACGACGGGATCGGGATCGATTTCCCGGTGCAGGGTCAGGTCGGTCAGGGCGAACTCGACCTGGCGAATCAAGGCCAGGGCACCCTGGAACTGGCGGTCAGCCTTCAGCCCGTCCAGCAGTTCGGCTGGCAGCGGCTGGTCGGTCTCGACATGGCGGGCATAGCGGGCCAGCGCCTCCTCCTCCCACGCCCAGCCTTCCATGAGCTGGCTTGGTAGCTCCACTGCATCCCATTCGACCCCGCTGATGCCGCCGACGCCGGGTAGCTCGACGCGTGTCAGCAGATGGTGCAGGCAGTGACCGAACTCGTGGAACAGCGTGACCACATCATCATGGGTAAGCAGGCTGGGACTGCCATCGGCCGGTGGCGCAAAGTTGCAGGTCAGGTAGGCCACTGGCTGCTGACGCTGGTCGCCGAGCGTCATGCGTGATCGACACACATCCATCCACGCCCCACCGGACTTGCGCGCGCGCGCGTAGACATCCAGGAACAATCCAGCCACGACGTCGCCCGCTTCGTTGACGATGCGGTAGTATCGAACGTCCTCATGCCAGGTCTGAACGCTGTCGTCAGCTTCGAAGCCGAGGCCGAACAAGGCGGCGGCGACATCGAACAAACCGTTGAACACGCGCCCGAGTTCGAACCAGGGCTTGAGCATCTCCTGGCTGATGCCCAGCCGGTGTTCGCGCATTTTTTCGGTGTAATAAGCGATATCCCAGGGTTCCAGCGGCGTCCGGGCACCCAGCCCGGCAGCATACTGGTTGAGCTCGTCGAGCTGGGATCGCGCCAGTGGCCGGGCCCGGGCGGCCAGGTTGCCGAGGAAGTCCTCAACTTCGCTGGCTGAGCCGGCCATGCGTTTGGACAGGCGCATCTCGGCGAAATCAGGGAAGCCGAGCAGACTGGCCTGCTCGCGGCGAAGCGCCAGCATGTCGGCAACCAGCGGAGAATTGTCGAACTGCCCGCCCTGGGGTCCCGTGTCCGAGGCCCGGGTGACGTAGGCGTGGTAGAAACGCTGGCGCAGATCGCGGTCGTCGGCGTAGGTAATGATGGCGCGGTAGGCGGGGTAGGACAGGTTGGCCAGCCAGCCCGTGCGCTCGGCCTGGCTGGCCAGGCCAGCCAGCATTCGCAGGTCGCCTTCCGGCAGTCCGGCCAGGGCATCGGCGTGTTCGAAGTGCTCGCAGTAGCCCTCGGTGGCATCCAGCACCTGGTTGCCGAAGCGGTTGCCCAGCTCGGACAGGCGCAGGCTGATGTCACCGAAGCGCTGACGCTGGTCCTCTGGAAGATCGACACCGGCTAAGCGGAAGTCGGCTAGTTCGTGGGTGATAGCCGCGCGCAAGGCGTCTGGTTGCGCGGCGAAGTCGGGGCGTTCGGCCAGGCGCTGGTAAGCTTTGAACAGGGCTCGATTCTGGCCACGTTCGGTGGCGAAGCGGGTCAGGGGCTCGAGACACTGGCTGTAAGCTTCTCGCCACTCCGCGGTATTGTTGACGCCATTGAGATGGGAGACCGTCGACCAGGCGGTGGCCAGGGCATTGTCGGCCAGGGTCTCGGCGTTGACCACGGTCACATAATCCGCATCCTGGCCAAGCTGTGCTATGCCGGCGATTACCCGGCGATACTCGTCCAGGCGTTGCTCGATGGCAGGGAGAGCATGCTCGGGCCTTACCTCGGCAAAGCGCGGCAGGCCCTCGGCCAGCAGGGGATTGGTTTCAGTCATTGGCTTCCGGTTGGTTCAGTTGGCGAGGCAGACGCGTTCGGGCTCTTCAGCCAGCTCTTCGAGCAGGTCGTCGATGCGCTCGAAGGCGTCGGCCAGCTGCTCGGCTTCAGGCAGCAGCGTGATGCGGAAATGATTGCGTTGCTCGATGTTGAAACTGGATCCCGGTACGACCAGGATGTGTTTCTGCTCCAGCAGTTCGGCAGCGAAACGATGATCATCAAAGTCCGGTATGACCTCGGGCTTGACCGATGGGAAGGCATACATTGCTCCCATGGGCGTGACCAGGTCGAGAAAGCGGCTGTGCTTGACGGCCTCGATGATGGCGCGTCGTGACTCGTGCAGGCGACCACCGCGACCGACCAGGTCGGCAATGGATTGGTAGCCGCCCAGCGCAGTCTGCACCGCCCATTGACCTGGCACGTTGGCCGACAGGCGCAGGGCGGCCAGTTTTTCCACCGCGAGCATGTACTCCTGGGCCCGTTCCAGGGCACCGGTGAACACCGCCCAGCCGACGCGCCAGCCACAGGCCCGGTAGACCTTCGACAGCCCGCCGAAACTGACGCACAGGGTATCTTCAGCCAGCGGCGCCATGGGTACGAAGCGGGCCTCGTCGTAGCAGATCGCATCATAGATTTCGTCGGAGAACAGGATCAGGTTGTGCTCCGAGGCGATTTTGGCCAGGCCTTCAAGCACGGCTTCCGGATAGACCGCGCCGGTCGGATTGTTGGGGTTGATCACGACCAGGGCGCGGGTTTTCGATGTGATGCGCTGGCGGATGTCGTCCAGCTCGGGAACCCAGCCATTGTCCGGGCGGCACGGGTAATGCACCGCGCGCCCTCCGTTGAGGACCACGGCCGCGGTCCACAGCGGATAGTCCGGTGCCGGCACCAGTACCTCGTCGTCGGGCTCCAGCAGGGAGCGCAGCACCAGGTCAACCAGCTCCGAAACCCCGTTGCCGATGAAAACCTGGTCGAAGCGGGTGTCGGTCATCCCCCGGGCCTGGTATTGCATTGCGATGGCCTCGCGTGCCGGAAAGATGCCGGTTTGCGGGCCGTAGGCCTCGCTGTACTGAAGGTTGCGAACCACCGCGCGTCGCATGGTTTCAGGGGTGCGCAGGCCGAACTCGCCAGGGTTGCCGATGTTGAGCTTGAGCACATCGTGGCCCTGCTGTTCCAGTTCCCGGGCGCGACGGGCCAGGGCGCCACGGATCTCGTAGCGCACCTTCTCTATGCGACTTGCAGTCTGGAATACGGGTTTCATGCTGTGGATGGTAAAGCGAAACGGCGGCAAGGGGAAGAATGAAAAAGGCCTTGGAGGCTTGAAGGAAAGCGCTTGAAGCCCAACAATAGGCAATCAGGACCAAATGACTCCGGATTTACCATGACCCTTGATTCCGCCCTGCGTGAGCGCATTCAGCAACAGATTTCTTCGCACCAGGTTGTGCTGTACATGAAAGGTACACCGAAAATGCCCCAGTGCGGGTTTTCCGCCAAGACGGCGGGTATGCTCGACAGCCTGCTGGCGGGAGACTATGCCACCTTCAATGTGCTCGAAGACCAGGATATACGCGAAGGGATCAAGGTTTTCGGTAACTGGCCGACCATTCCCCAGCTCTACATTCGCGGCGAGCTGGTCGGTGGCTGCGATATCGTCACCGAGATGTTCAATGCCGGCGAACTGCATGAAATGCTTGGTCTGGAAACGCCCGATCGCACCCCGCCCGACATTCACATCAGCGACAAGGCGGCTGACAAGATTCGCGAATTTCTGGATGCCTACCCGGATCAGTACCTGCACTTCAGCATTACTTCCGACTGGAACGCCCAGTTCAATATCGGTCCGAAACAGGGCCAGGAAATCGAGGCCGAGAGCGCGGGTCTTCGCGTGATGATGGATCTGGCCACGGCTCAGCGCGCTCGCGGCGCGAAGATTGACTGGGTCGAATCGGTACAAGGTGAGGGACTGTCGCTGGATATTCCAGGCGCACCGGCGCCGGTCAAGCAAATGACGCCGGTCGAGCTGCAGCAGCGAATGAATTCTGGCGAGCGGCTGATGGTGGTCGATACGCGCTCGGAAGTTGATCGCAGCCAGGCCCCGCTGGACTTCGCCCGTGCCCTGGATGCCGAGCTCATGGCCGAACTCAAGAATGCCGACCGCCAGCTGCCGCTGGTATTTGTTTGCAATATCGGTGTTTCCAGCCAGGCAGTGGCTGAACATTACCGTAAGCAGGGCTT
>SLQY01000128.1 GCA_007131235.1 Wenzhouxiangella sp. | reverse complement strand
TGGTTGACCGTGACACACAGCGGTTCAGGAGCCGGGTCGTCACTGAAGACGACGTTGACGGCGCACGCGGCAGTGATGGGTCCCGTGGTGAATGTGTTTGCGTTCAGCGTGCCGCCGCATCCCTCGGCGCTGGCCAGGTTGGCCCCGGCCGCCGCTGTCAGCGTGAAGCTGGCAGTTTCACCCTGGGTGACGTTGGCGGAAGTCGGGCTGACCGTTCCATTGCCCTGGACATTCGTTGATACAAGGAAAGAGGGTCCGGTGGTGACCAGTTGCGGACAACGCGCTATCCCGGTAGCCGCCCTGTCCAGAACATGGGCGCGCATGGTGTTCGGAACCCGCTCGGGCTGGTTGCCCCACGCATGATCGCGACCCAGCGTGACCGACAGGTTGTTCAGCCCCCCCGGCAGCAAATGGCAATAGCTCATGATGGTGCCGGGTGCCTGATCGGCCGGACCAGGCAGGCTTTCGGCACCACCCCAGCAGCCCTGATTCTGCTCGCCGTTAAAGCACTGATCGATGACCGGCGCATAGCAATGAGTATGATCGGAATTGAAGTTATGACCCAGCTCATGGGCCACGACGGTAAAGCTCCAGCCCTGAGGATCGGCGTCTGGATCGAACTCGGTGCCAAGACCCTGGCTGACCCCATAATCGAAGCCATCGGCACACAGCACGCCGACCCAGGCCTCGCCCCGGCTGGGTCCGGCGTCGACCAGATGGGCCAGGGTACGAGTCTGATCGACGGTATTGGTCGGATCGTCCCAGTAATTTCCGAGCTGGGCAAGAAGGTTACCATTGAGATCCCAGGGTTCGTCGGCACCCCTGAGCACAGTGCTGGAAACCACGATTTCGGTATTGAGTTCACGGATGTACATCAGGGAGATGTAGTTGGTCAGGTCGCCCAGGTAGTCAATGGCTTGCTGACCGTTTGCAAAAAGACTAACAAATCGGTTGGTCGTGTCATAAGCCACCCGAACCCGATAGCGATCGGTGTTGCCCCTTGGAATCTGCCGGGTTGGCGGGTGATTGACCTCGAACAACCGCTGCGCTTCGCGACTTCTTTGGCGAATGTCGGCGTTCAGTCCACACTGGAAATGGTCATGCTCCCGGGATCCGGGCAAGCGTTCGTCGCTGACCAGCGTTGCCTGAATTCGGCCCTGCTGACTCAGCAGGCGCCAGTGGCCCCGGTCATCGGCCAGGACCCCTCGAACCGAGCCGTCAGGGCCGATCGACAGGCTGACCTGGGCATGCCCGTCGCTAAGGGATGTGCCCTGGAAATACATGCGATCACTGACCAATGGGCCGCGGATAGCACCATCCTTGTACAGAACGGCATCGGAGGCAAAGGGATCAAAGCGGCTCAGAACAAGCGTTACTCGCTCACCGCCAGCCAATTCAAGGTTGCGGACAATCAGTCCCGACAGTGCCTGTGTCCGGGCATGGTCAAGCGTGGCCAGATTTTCTGCGTCAATAGTGTCCTGGCCCGCCAGCGCGATGGCACTACCCGCCACCATCCAGGCAAACAGCCCAATTCTTGCCCAGTACGATTTCAAGTCTATCCGGCTCAAAACGACACCTCTCAGATCGATATGCGTGAATAGCCCAGGGAGAAGCATTGGCTGCTCATTGGGCTGGCGAGTACTCAGTTCAGCTTGCCGTCCAGGGCTTCGAGGATGTGGGTTTCCCAGTTCCTGGCCAGAACGTCAGTGGCCACGGCTCTCTTGGAAACTACCTCTACTCGGGTTCGGCTTGCAGTCCCTGCCGGCTCGACGAAGATCGCGACATTCTGCCCGTAGCTGAGTGCGGACATACCGCGCTGGGCCAGCATTTGTCCCTGTTCCTTGTCGCGCGAGACCAGATCAAGCTGGGAACTGCTCACCACGTCCAAGACTGCATTCCAGACCGTGTCGTAGTCCTGGTCATAGACTCGGAATTGCCCGGTGCCCTTGGCATCGATCGAGTCGGCCATGGTGGCACAGCCACCGATAATCAGAATAAAAAACGACGCTAACGTCAGTTTGATAGCCGTCTGCATGAAAACCTCCCGTGCTGGTTGTTGTGGGTTTCGGAATGATCCATTGACCGGGATAGACTTTGCGCTCATTGATCGGCAGGCACCAGACTTGGACCGTCAATATTTCGTCAAACTTCAAACTGGCTGACTGTCCTCATATCCAAAACGCGATTGACAGACTGATACGGCTCACCTTTTGGACATCGGGGAGGTCAGGTCAATAGTGATGCTCGGGCAGCAGATCCGGCCAGCCGTACTTTTTCCAGGCGGCGACCAGGCCGATGCGCTCGGCAAAGGCCAGGAAGTCGGGATGCAGGCGGGTCTGTCGGATCGGCTCGATGTCGGCCCACAGCGACATCAGACAGAACATGTTGGCCGGGGTAATCTGCGCGCCGAGGGTCTTGAAGACCATCTTGCTGTAGCCCATCCAGATGGCGGGAGCGACGATGCTGGTGTCGCTGGGATCTGGCAGGGTTGAGTGGAGATAGTCAAGCATGGCGCAGTACACCATGCGGTGGACTTTGCTTCCGCTGCAAACGCCTCGCGCGGCGATACGCCAATAAGTATCGAGGGCTGGACCAGCCAGCGGCCGGGTGCCAGCTGGCGGAAAAATCACGGTATTCATCAACAGGCGAGTCTGCCAGTATTGCTCCGTGGCCAGCTCAGGATTGCCTGACGCTGCCGTGGCCACCGCCAGCCACATCGATGGCATGCCCAGATCGACCATGCGCTGTCCAGCATCTATCGCGGCCTCGATATTGCCCAGGTTGAGATGGGCAACCGACAGCATGCCAAAATTGCGTCCATTGACCGGATCCAGGTCAATCGCCGCTTCAACATAGGGCAACGCTTCGCTGGTACGACCGATATACAGCAGAAACGCGCCCAGTCGGAGCACCACATCAGGGTTGTCCGGCTCCAGCCGATAGGCTTCATGGGCCAGGTCCAGTGCACCGACCGGGTCATTTTCAGTCCAGCGATGAATGCCCAGCATGGCGCGGGCGTGTCCCTGGTCGGGATCCAGCTCGATGGCTTTTAACGCGCACTCGGCCATGCGGCGGGACTTGGCCAGGCGATCCACACAGGGGGTATAGACAGCGGTGTAGACATAGGCCTCGGCCAGCGCTGTCCATCCGGCAGCAAAGCTTGAGTCCATGGCCAGCGATCGCTCCAGCAATTCAATCGCCCGGGGCAGCACGCCATCGCCGATGGCACGCGCTGTCAGGGCCCTGCCTTGCAGGTAAAGCTGATAGGCCTCCTTGCCGGGTTCGTGCCGGCGAGCAGCGGTGTCGCGCCAATCCAGGTGGAGCACCCTGCAGAGTTCGCGCGCGACCTCACCTGCGACATGCGTCTGCAGGTCGAACAGCTCAGCGCGGTCGCGACGATAAACCTGGGCCCAGCGCTCGAATCCTGACCTACCGTCGGTCAACCAGACATTGATGCGCAGCTCATCATGATGAGACTCGACCGAACCCGCCAGCAGGTAAGACACATGAAGTGCCTCGGCCACTTGCGACGCTGGTCGATCCTGTTTTACGGCCGTCAGCGATGATGCTCGGCCGGCGACCAGCAACTGCGGCAATTGCCCGAGCGCTGTGACCAGCTCATCGCGCAGCCCCAGGGCAACCGAGGCTTGCGCCTCACCGCCATCGGGAGACTGGAAGGGCAACACAGCAATGCGGACGCGCCGCTCGGAGACGCTTAACGGGCCAGTGGCATCGCGCAACAACCAGGCATCGCGCAGCCGGCCCTCTTCCAAATGATTGCCATGACGACGGCATTCGGCCAGTGCATTTTCCACGGCGCGCTGCAGCCTTTGTTCAACCTGGGCGCGCTGGCCAACCAGCCACCGATTGAATGGATCACCAAGATCCAACTGGTCCAGTAGTGGCTTGCCAACGATGGCCAGCAGCAACTCGCTGGCATGCATGCCTGGCCTGTCAGCCAGTGCCTGCTCCAGCTCGGCGAGGTCGGATTGAAAGGCCGGCGAACAGACGGCCAGGCGATCTCGGTTGACCTCGAGAAATTCGGGGCATATCGGATCCAGCACCTTCTTCACACCCAGTACGACCTGGCGCAGGCTGGCGCGGGCATGCGCTCTGAACTTGCCCGGCCACAGCATCTCGCTGAGATGATCCCGATTGATGGCAACGTCCGGCGTCAGGCACAAAACGGCCACCAATGCCCGGGATCGCTTGCCGCTGATGGCAATCTCAGTCCCGTCGGGTGCGAGAAGCTCAAAGCCTCCGAACAGCTTGGCCCGCAAGGCGGTCAATGCCGTAACCTCCGGCATGGATCAGAAGCGGTTCTCTGGGTCAGGGCGTCCACCACGCAAGTCTAACCCCGAACAGACGAACGAAGCGTCGCCGCCAAGGGGAACCACACCAGGCGCGTCATGCTGCGTTAATAGTATTTCCCGACCCGCCGGTCAGACCAGCATCTTGCGCGCTTTTTCCAGGGCGTCGAGGAAGACATCGATTTCGGCGCGCAGGTTGTAGCAGGCGAATGAAATCCTGGCCGTGGCCGATACATTGAAAAACTGCATGACCGGCATGGCGCAGTGATGGCCGGTGCGGATGGCCACGCCGTGGTGGTCGATGATCGTGCCCAGATCGTTGGGATGGACGCCATCCAGGGTAAATGCCACAACCGGGCCCTTGACCGCGGCCTGGCCGATGATGGTGATGCCTTCGACCTCGTTGAGTCGTTCGGTTGCATGTGCAAGCAGCTTTTGTTCGTGGGATGCGATGCGCTCGACGCCAACCTCTTCCAGCCACTTGACCGCAGCACCCAACCCAATGGCACCGGCGATATTGGGCGTGCCGGCCTCGAACTTGTGGGGCAACTCGTTGAATGTCGTGCCATCGAAGCTGACCCGGGTGATCATCTCGCCCCCGCCCTGCCACGGCGGCATGGCTTCCAGCAGTTCCTCCCTGCCCCACAATGCACCAATCCCGGTCGGGCCGTACATCTTGTGCGCAGACAAGGCGTAGAAGTCGCACCCCAGGGCCTGGACATCGACTTTTTCATGCGGGGTAGCCTGGGCGCCGTCGACCAGCACCGGCACACCGTAGCGCCTGGCCAGGGCACACAGCTTAGCCACCGGGTTGACCGTGCCCAGGGCGTTGGACACATGAACAATGCCAATCAGCTTGGTCCGTTCACTGATCAAAGCCTCGACTTCATCCAGCAGCAATTCGCCGCGCTGATTGATCGGCATGACCTTGAGCACGGCACCGGTCTGCTCACACAGCAATTGCCAAGGCACGATGTTGGAGTGATGCTCCATTTGGCTGACCAGGATCTCGTCGCCGGGCTTGAGGGTCGGGCGCAGAAAACTGTTGGCGACCAGGTTGATGGCCTCGGTGGTACCACGGGTGAATATGATCTCGCGCTCTGAGCGGGCGTTGAGCAGCCGGCGCACGGCCTCGCGCGACTGTTCGAAAGCCTCGGAGGCCTCGACCGATAGCTGATGCACGCCACGGTGGACGTTGGCGTTGTAGCGGCGATAAAAGTCGTCGATAGCCTCAATCACGGCCAGCGGCCGCTGCGCGGTCGCGGCATTGTCGAGATAGACCAACGGCTTGCCGTGCACCTCGCGGGCCAGTACCGGAAACTGCTCGCGCAGCCGATGCACATCCAGCTGCTCCTTGATACCCGACTTGACAATTTCCATGGGAATTCTCTGTTTGACTAACCGCGAAGACGCGAAGAACGCGAAGGGGAAGAAGCAAGAGCAAGGAAAACCAAGTTAACTTGCAAAGTATTTGGGCAGTGGGACTTCTTGATCATTCCATTCATTACTTTTTTTCTTTGCGACCTTCGCGTCTTCGCGGTTAGTAACGCACTAAAGACTCTCAGATAACAACCTCAGCAACCACTCGCGGAGGGGTTCGGATTGGATGGTTTCCAGCGGGGCGGTGGCGAAGCCTTGCTTCAGCAGGCCCGCGGCCTGGTCGGCCGGGATGCCACGCGAGCGCATGTAGAACAGGGCCGTGTCGTCGAGTTGGCCGATGGTGGCGCCATGGCTGGCGGTAACATCCTCGGCATAGATCTCGAGTTCGGGCTTGACGTTGATGCGGGCCGATTCGGACAGCAGCAGGTTGGCGGTGTTGAGATCGGAGTGGCTATCGTCAGCACCGCGCTGAATATGGATACGGCCGTTGAATACCCCCACGCCGGTGCCGTCGGCCAGAATCCGGAACGACTCCCGGCTGTTGGTGTGGCCAACCTGGTGATCGATGGCCGTGTGAAAATCGACATGCTGACGATCGTTGACCAGAACGGTACCGTCGATTTCGGCGTTGGCACCAGCCTCGGCCAACACGGCCGCCAGGTCATGCCGGGTCAGACGGCCACCGCGATCCAAGGTATGAAAGCGGTAATCGGCATCGCGCCCTACATTGACCAGGCTGCGCTGGATCCAGGCCGACTGTGCGCATCGACGGCTGACCAGGTGACGAAGGATTGCGCCACGACCAAGACTGATCTCCTGAACAATGTTGACCAGGCCCTGGCCTCGATCCTCCTGAACCTCGATCAGCTCGGCCCGGGCACCCTCGGCCAGCTCGATCAACAGGCGCGGATGGACATCACCCTGGAAATCATCGGCGGTGGTGATGGCCAAGACCAGCGGTCGGTCCAACTGTCCCTCGATCCGCACATGCCAGGCCTGTTCGAAGCGGGCCAGGTTGAGCCAGGCAAAGGCCCCGCTGCGATCGCCATGATCCTGCCCGGCCAGTCGTTCACTGTCTTGCGGCGCAATGGTCACGCCGGCAGGCAAGTCCAGGGCGTCGACATTCAGCACGCCGTTGTCGAAGTGCAGGACTGCCGCCGCGAAAGGCAGGTTGAGCATTGGAGCCGGCGCTGGCCTGGCCGCGCTGAACTCGCGCTTTTCCAGCACCCGGAGCGAGGTGTATTTCCAGGCTTCGGTTTTCAGGTCCGGAAAGCCGTGCGTGAGCAGCGTTTTTTGGGCACGCCGGCGCACGGCCGCGTAATCGTCGGCCGGCAGGCGCGCCTCGGCAGCCAGGCTGTCGATCAATGCGTTCATGCCGCGCTCTCTTCCAGAAAGGCATAGCCTTCGGCTTCCAGACGCTGGGCCAGTTCCTGCCCGCCGCTCTCAGCGATTCGGCCATCGGACAGGACGTGAACCCGGTCCGGGGTCAGGTAGTCAAGCAGGCGCTGATAGTGGGTGATGACAACGAAGGAGCGCTTGGCGTCGCGCAGGCGATTGATGCCTTCGGCAACCAGCTTCAACGCGTCGATATCAAGCCCGGAGTCAGTCTCGTCGAGAATGGCCAGTTTCGGTTGCAACACGGCCATCTGCACGATTTCATT
>SLQY01000081.1 GCA_007131235.1 Wenzhouxiangella sp. | reverse complement strand
GCCTAACTAGTAATTGGCAGGCCAAACAGACACTCTTTTTCAATACTCTGGCTTGTCGGCCTGCCATTTCCTGTGCGTGGGTTGGGGGTGCCGTAGGTGGCTGAAATTCCTCGGGGCGTTTCAAGCCGCTGTTCCAGTATTGGGTCGTTTGGGGCGCATTGCTGCGCGAGCGCCTGCTTGAGCGGCGCTGATGGAATGGCTCCATTCCTGGGTTGGGTGTGGTTGATGCTTTTCGGCATGGTTGCCCCCGTATCGCCTTGACTTTCGAGGATAGCCAAAACGGTCATTGATTTCAATCTCTGCGAATGGATTGGGGCTGGCGGGGGACCATGCCCTGGAAGTCGCCAGTGTGAAGCCCGGACTGGCAGCGAAAAGTTTGCTGTCTGCGGTCACAATTCCTGGCCGGCTGCGTCCTTATCGATGAACAGCAACCCATCACGAGGAAACCAACATGTCCAAATTGATTTCATTCCTGCTCGCCTGCCTGCTTCTTAATCTCTCCACCCAGCTCCAGGCCGAGCCAATCCCGCCTTATACCGTTGACACCAAAGGAGAGGGAGCGCCGATCTATTTCATCCCCGGCCTGGCCAGCCCCGGCGAGGTCTGGGACGAGCTGGCCGCTGAGGTGCGCGAGCTGGGCTTTCAGAGCCGGGTGTTGACGCTTGCTGGTTTTGCTGGATCGGCACCAATGAACGGCGATGAGTTTCTGCCAATCGTGCACCGCCAGCTGGCCGCCGAAATGGCCGGGCTGGACCAGCCAGCGATCGTAGTCGGCCACAGCCTGGGGGCTTTCCTGGCCCTGTGGCTGGGGACATCGAGCTCAGAGCACCTGGCTGGCATCGTCGCCGTGGACGGCGTACCCTATCTCGGTGCGCTGGCTGATGCCAATGCCACACCCGAATCGAACCGAACCAGTGCAGAGCAGATGGCGGCTTTCATGGCCAGTCTGAGCCCGGAGCAATATGCGGCCCAGAACCGCATGGCGCTGACCGGGATGATCACCGATCCGGCGGCGGTAGAACGAATTGCCGAGACCAGCGGACGCTCGGACCCGGCCACGGTGGGCCGCGCGGTGGCCGAAATGCTGACCATGGACCTGCGCCCGACAATGGACCGTGTGAAAGTCCCGGTGGTGCTGATCCAGGCCGCCGATTCCGGTGCCGTGGAAGGCGTGCGGGAAAGCTACGCCGCCCAGGTCGAAGCGATTGCCGACCTGCGCCATGTGGTCGCGACGCGCGGACGACATTTCGTTCAGACCGATGACCCGGAATTCGTCCTGGCCGAGATCAACCGCCTGCTGGAGCGCTTGGACCGTGAGTGAAGCCGTGACTGAAGCGATGGCAAGCAACATTGACCGGATCATCGAGCTGAACCTGGCGGCTGCCCGGGCCGGTGACCGCCAGGCCTTTGCCCGCTTGGTGGCCGCCACCCAGAACACGGTCACCAGCATTGCCCTGGCCATTACGCGCGATGTCGGCCACAGCGAGGACATTGCCCAGGAAGCCTACCTGAAAGTCTGGTTGCGGTTGCGCAGTCTGCGCCAGCCGGGCAGCTTCATGCCCTGGCTGCGCCAGATCACCCGCAACCTGGCTCGTGATCACCTGCGCAAGCGGAAGTCACGACCGGGCGACGAATCGGGTGGCGACGGCAACAGCGAAACTTGCGAGCGCATTGCCAGCGGCCAGAGCGATGCCGAGGCCGCGCTGCTGGATGCCGAACAGAATGCGATGATCCGACGCGCGCTCGACGCCTTGCCCGACGACAGCCGCGAGGTGCTCACGCTCTACTACCGAGAAGGTGAATCCAGCCGCCAGGTGGCACATCTGCTGGGCCTGAGCGATGCGGCGGTGCGCAAGCGTTTGTCGCGGGCCCGGGCCAGCCTGCGCGAGGAAGTGCGAACCAGCCTGGCTCGCAGCCTGGCGGTGACGGTGCCGGGGGCCGCGTTTACTACTGTGGTTACCACGGTGCTGATGACCGCCAGCCCGCCGGCTGCGGCCGCCGCGGCGCTGGGGTTGGGGGCGAAGTCCGGGGTGAAGTTGCTGGCCGGGGTCAGCGCAGGTGCCTTGCTTGGTCTGGCTGGGGGGATTGCGGGTGTCATTCTGGGCTTGCGCAAATGGATCAGGACATCGACCGATCCCGACGAGTTGGAGGGGCTGCTTCGGCTGCGTCGGGCGGGTCTGGTGACGGTGGTGTTGGCGGTTGGCGGCTTCACGATCAGCGGGTTTTTGCCGGGGTGGTGGCCGGCGACTTTGACCTTTGTTTTGTTCGTGGGGGCCATTGGCTGGCAGCATATGGTTGCCCTGCCCCGGGTGTTGGAGCCGCGCTGGGCCAGGGAGCGGGCGTGTGATCCGGCGGCGCCCCGTCGTCAGCGGTGGCAGCGCGTTTGGGCTTGGAGCGGGATGATTTTTGGGGCAGTGTGTGGTGGGGGTGGATTGGTGGCGGGGTTGGTTATGTCGGGGAGGTGGCCGTTTTAGGGGCGTGTGAGGATTGATTGGTGGGTTGTCCATGGACTGCGTCGGGGGATTGGCGATGTAATCGGCGGGTTGGCGGTGAATTGGGCGTGGGCCCCGGCCGCACGCGCTTAACGGTTTCCGGGCAGGCGCTTCTTGCCTATGGCAAACCGCACCTGCCCTCCAACCTGCGCTGGGCCGGGCTACGGTCCATCCGGGCGGCTGGGAGGCATCCGGGTGGGTGGGGTGCGATGGCTGATCGTGACCTACGGCCCATGCGCCGGGGGGTGCCTGGAGGGCATGATGGCGCTACATCCAATCTTGTAGCGAAGGGAGCTGGTCATGCTGGTTATTGAGAACTTGAGCAAAACCTACGGTAATGGGGTCAAGGCGCTGGATGATGTCAGCTTGTCCATTCCGCCGGGGATGTTTGGTTTGCTGGGGCCGAACGGTGCCGGCAAGTCGACGCTGATGCGGACCATTGCCACGCTGCAGCCGGCCGATCAGGGGCGGATCAGTTTCGATGGCATCGACATTGGCGCAGAGCCGGACCGCCTTCGCGCGATGCTGGGTTACCTGCCGCAGGATTTCAATGTTTATCCGCGCATCAACGCCGAGGACTTGCTGGATCACCTGGCCCTGCTCAAGGGCATGGACGACCGCAAGACCAGACGCGCGGCGGTCGAGGCGCTGCTGGTTCAGACCAACCTGTACGAGCATCGCAAGAAGGCTGTGGCCAGCTACTCCGGCGGCATGCGCCAACGCTTCGGCATCGCCCAGGCGCTGCTCGGAGACCCGCGCCTGCTGATCGTGGATGAGCCCACCGCCGGCCTGGATCCGGAAGAGCGCAACCGCTTTCACAACCTGTTGGCCGAAATCGGCCAGGACAAGGTCATTCTGCTGTCCACCCATATCGTCGACGATGTCGCCGACCTGTGTCCGCAGATGGCGGTGATTGCCAATGGACGCATCCAGCTGGCCGGGGCACCGGCTGATCTGATCGGCAAGTTGCAGGGCCGGATCTGGCGCAAGTCGGTGGCGCGCGAGGAGATGGAGGAGATGCGCGCCCGGCTGCCGATCATTTCGACGCGTTTGCAAGCCGGTCATACGGTGGTTCATGTGCTGTCCGACCAGGCTCCCGACGAGAGCTTCGAAGCGGTCGCCGCGGATCTCGAGGACGTTTACTTCTCGACCCTGTACCCGCTCAAGCAAGCAGCACAGGGAGACTGACCATGACTTTCAAGCTGGCTCGTTTCGAGTGGCGCTACCTGCGTCGCCTGCCTTCTTTTTACGTCACCTTGCTGACCTTTTTCCTGCTGACCTTCCTGGCTACCGTCATCGATCAGGTCCAGATTGGCGCGCCGGGTGTCAACGTGCTGCTCAACGGGCCATGGAGCATCGCCATGACCCAGCTCATCATGAGCCTGTTCGCGATGTTTCTGGTTGCCAACTTCATCGGCAACACCGCGACCCGTGACTGGACCAGCCAGATGGATGGCATCGTCTTCAGCACGCCGCTCAAGTCCTCTGCCTACCTGTGGGGACGTTTCGGCGGCTCGGTTGCCGTCGTCCTTGCGGTGTTCGCGACCGTGCCGCTGGCTATCTGGCTGGGCAGCCTGATGCCTTGGGTGGATGAAGAGCGCTTCGGGCCCACGGTCCTTGCCTACTATCTCTGGCCCTATTTCGTCCTGGCCCTGCCATCGCTGTTGTTCTGCGCCGCCTTGTTCTACGCCCTGGCGGTCACCACGCGCTCGATGATGGCGATGTACCTGGGCGTGGTCGGGTTCTTCATTCTGTACTTGAGCGCCCAGGGCCTGCTCAGCGATCCCCAGTACCGCGATATCGCCGCTTTGCTGGACCCGTTCGGCATCGGTGCCTTTGCTGCCGCCACACGCTACTGGACTGCGTTCGAGCGCAACACCATGATGCCGGCCCTGGAAGGCGTGCTGCTGCACAACCGGCTGCTGTGGCTGGGCCTGACCGTGGTGCTGATGGCAATGACCAACTGGCTGATCGACTTACGCCGTCAACCGCGCACGCGTGGTCGTGACAAGCCCTCCGAGAAGCCGCCGGCAATTGACCCGGCATCGGCCCGGGTGCGCGGCTCGAGTGATCCGGGCCTGGCCACCAACCTGGCCCGGCTGGTGCTGAGAAGTCGCTTTGAGGTTGGACAGATTGTCAAGTCATGGCCGTTCATCATCCTGCTGTTGCTGACCGTGTTCCAGTTCAGCAACATCCTGATGTACGACCCGAACAGTTTTTACGGCACCGACCCCTGGCCAATCACGCGCTACATGGTCAGCTACATTGGCTGGGCGTTTGAACTGATCATGCTGATCATCATCGCTTACTACACCGCCGAAGTGGTCTGGCGCGAACGTCAGTCTGGCATGGGCGATATCGTCGACAGCCTGCCCGTACCGAACTGGGTGCTGTTTGTTTCCAAGCTGATCGGGCTGTACGTGGTGATCTTCGCCCTGCTGGCACTGGGCACGCTGTTTGCCGTGCTCTACCAGGTCAGCCAGGGCTACAACCTGTTCGAGCCGGGCCAGTACCTGCTCAGGCTGAGCGCATTCATCGCCTTGCCTTTCATGCTGATGGCGGTCCTGGCCATCTTGCTGCAGACCCTGAGCCCGAACAAGTTTTTTGGCATCGGCCTGTTCGTGCTGTTCATTATCAGTACCCTGGTGTTCTTCAACCTTGGACTGGAACACCGCGCCTTCAATTTCGGCAGTGCGCCGATGGCGACCTACTCCGATATCAACGGCTACGGCCCGTTCGCTCGTACCCAGGCCTGGTACATGCTGTACTGGTCGGGCCTGACCCTGGCCCTGGCCGTGATCAGCTATGGGCTGTGGCGACGGGGTCCGGAAAGCGCCCTGCTCCATCGCATCAAGCGCCTGCCCTCGCGCCTGGGCGGCACGGGCAAGGGGCTGGCCGCTGCCGGCCTGCTTGTGTTTGTCGGTGCCGGGGCCTGGATCGCCTACAACACCACGGTGCTCAACGAGACGACCACGCGCAAGGCCGGCCTGGATCTGCAAGCCGACTACGAGCGAACCTACCGCCCCTACGAGGACCTGGCCACGCCAGCCATCACCGCGGTATACCTTGAAGCCGACCTGTTCCCCGAGCGCAGAAGCCTGGAGGCGCGCGGCCACTACCTGCTGGAAAACCGAACTGACCAGCCGATCGATCGATTCCTGCTGATGCGACCGCGCCATGTCTCGCGCGCCAGCAGCATCGCCTTCGACATTGAACAAGGCCGTGAGGCCGAGCGCGACGAGGCCTTGAACATGTCCTGGATCGAGTTCGACCCCCCGATGGTGCCCGGCGAGCAGCGTCGCTTCGACTTCACGGTCGAGCGCATCAACCAGGGCTTCAATGACCGCGAGCCCGACTTGAGGCTGGTCCGCAACGGCACTTTCATCAACAACTTCGAGTTGCTTCCCCAGCTCGGTTACCAGCCGCGCTTTGAAATCGGCGACCGGCACGAACGGCGCAAGCGCGACCTGCCGCCGCCACGCCGCCTGCCCGACCTGGACGACAGCGCCCATTTCTCCAGCAATTACATCACCCCGAGCACCGACTTCATCGAGTTCGAGGTCATCGTATCGACCCACCCCGACCAGGTGGCGCTCGCACCCGGCTACCTGGAGCGCGAGTGGATGGACAATGGCCGGCGCCATTTCCACTACCGCATGGATGCGCCCATTCTCAAGTTCTTCAACATCATGTCAGCCGACCTGGCGCTGACCGAAGATGAACATGACGGTGTCGCAATCCAGGTTTTCCACCACCCCAACCATGACTTCAATGTCGATCGAATGATCGAGTCGGTGCGCGACTCGCTGGATTATTTCAACCGCGAGTTCAGCCCCTATCAGCATCGCCAGGCTCGGATCATCGAGTTTCCCGGTTACAGTCGTTTCGCCCAGGCTTTCCCGAACACCATCCCCTATTCCGAGGACATCGGCTTTATCGCCGATCTGCGCGACCCCGAGGATATCGACTACGTCTACTACGTGACCGCGCACGAAATGGCGCACCAATGGTGGGCCCACCAGGTCATTGGCGCCAACGTGCAAGGCGTGGAGGTCCTGTCGGAATCGCTGTCCCAGTACTCCGCGCTGATGGTGCTGGAGCACAAGTACGGTCCGGCCCATCTGCGTCGCTTTCTCAAGCACGAGCTGGATCGCTACCTGCGTGGCAGAACCGGTGAAGTGCTGGAAGAACAGCCCTTGAAGCGCTCTGACCAGCAGGCCTACATTCATTATCAGAAGGGTTCACTGGTGATGTACGCGCTGCGCGATCGCATGGGCGAGGCTGCCGTGAACCGTGCGCTGCGCCGTTTGATCGACGAGTATGCCTTCCGCGGCGATATCTACCCGACCACTCGCCACCTGATTGCCGCCCTGCGCGCCGAGGCTGGCCCGGACGAACAGCAGCTCATCACTGACCTGTTCGAGCGCATCATCCTGTTCGAGCTGAAGACGGAAGCAGGCGAGGTGACCGAACTGGACAATGGCCAGTTCGAGGTGGTGCTGACCATCAACGCACGCAAACTCGAAGCCGATGGCCAGGGCCAGGAAACCGAACAGCCCCTGGACGAGTTGTTCGACATCGGCTTGTTCAGCGTCCATCCCGACGATATCGACGGCGACGACCAGGTCCTCTACTTTCAGCGCCACCGGCTCAGCGACGGCGAAAACACGATCACCCTGACCGTCGATCAACGCCCCAGCCACGGCGGCGTGGATCCTTACGTCAAGATGATCAACCGCTTTTCCGATGACAATGTCATCAGTTTGTAGATCGCGATCGCAGCCAGTCCAGGGTTTGGCACATGCCTTGTTCAAGGCTGAGGCACGGTCGCCAGCCCAGTTCGCGATTGGCCAGGCTGCAATCCAGGCGGATGTCGACCAGGTTTGATCCTCG
>SLQY01000122.1 GCA_007131235.1 Wenzhouxiangella sp. | reverse complement strand
TCGCCGATGTCACCATAGGCTTGCAGTAGTCGATCTTCCAGGCTCGATATTTCGCTGACCAATGCGCTGCGCCTCTGCCTCAGCGCGGCATCCGGTCCCTCGGCGCGCGCCACGGCCAGGGCCTGGATGCTGGCAGTCAGGCCGGCGACCCGCTCACGAACTTGCTCCAGCTCGCCCTGTACGCGCTGCTGGCGCTCGCGTACCGAGTTCATCAGCAGCGCATCCCACAGCAGAAAGACCACGGCCAGCACGGCCAGGGCGAGCAGGGCGCGCTCGCGCAGGCTCAGGCCATTGATCCGCTCGATCACTTGGTTGAGCCGCGCTTTCATCGGCTGGTCTCCGCTGCGGTGCTGATGGAAAAGATGACGCCCGGAATCTCATCGACGCTTTCGTAAAGGCGGACCTGACGGAAACCGGTACCGCTGATCAGCGGTTCGGATGACAGCGCGTCGAGGTAGGCCGGCAACAGGCGCGCGGCCAGGGCGCGCCCGCGCATCGCGATATCGCCATGCTGTTCGTCCAGGCGCAGCTCGGTCAACCAGAGGCCGGCGGGTCGCTGCCGGGCCAGGGCATCGTAACGCTCGTGCAAGCGACTGTCGGCAACCGGCTGGCGTTGATGCATTGCCGCCAGGCTTTGTCGCAAATCGGTGCGCCGCTGATTGAGCCGCTCGATCTCCTGCTCCAGCGCGATCCGGTCGGATTCATCGGGCTGGTCCTGGCCCAGCTCGGCGATCTGGGCCATGACACGCTGTTCGGCCGCCCGCTGGTTGTCAAGCTGCCGCTCCAGGGCACCAACCCGCTGTGAGATCAGCAGTGACCAGACCACCAGCAGCAACAGCAGGCCCAGTGCCAGCCAGGCAATGGTCTGGGCCGAAAAGATGATCTGCTGCTTGCGAAAAATCGGCTGATAGAGATTGATCTGCTGCTTCACAGGCTGATCTCCTCGCGTCTGAGGGCGCCGCCAATGGCCAGGGCCAGCGCCGGTGGTGCCTCCTCGGCCAGGCTGGCCTGGCAATCGATAGCCTGGCCCAGGTCGTAGACGGCGGTATCCAGGTTGAGGTTTTCTGCCAGTGCCGCCGCGAGTGCGGCTTGCTGCTCAAAGCCCGGTACCACGCGCAGGGCGGCCAGTGCCGGTTGGCCGAAGTGGCTGTCGTAGTAATCCAGCGAACGCTGGATTTCCAGGGTGATCTGGTCAAGCGACTCGTCGAATGCCGTGGCCAGCGCGTCGAAACCGACGTCCAGGCGCCGGCTGAGATAGAGATTGGATTGCCGGGTCAGGGTAATGATGCCATGGTCATGGTCGAGGTAGAGCATGCCCACGCCGCGCACGTCTTGTTCAAGCTGGGCAGCCAGGTTGCGCAGTGCCATTTCGGTCACATCGATGACCTGAAGGTTGAGGTCGGCTGCTTCGCACAGGTCGATGCGCTGGCGGATTTCGCGCGCCCGGGCCGCGATGACGTACATCATGGCCTGGCCGGCCGGCCGGTTCTGCTGGCCGGGGATTTCGAAGACATCGATAACCGCGTCGTCGATATGGAAGTCGATCAGGTTCTTGACCTTCCAGCGCACGGCGGCGCGCAGCTCGGACGGCTCAACGCGCGGCGCTTCGACCAGCAGCAGCTGGTAGTGCCGGTCGGCCATGACCAGGCTGACCGGGCGCCGGGGCGAGTCGACCTGCTCACGCAACCGTTCGGCGCTGGCATTCTCATCGGCCAGGGGTGACCAGCGCGCTGTCGTCAACTTTGGCTTGCGGCCCTTGTCGTGGTCGACCGTGGCCACGGCCAACCCGGACTGGTCCATGTACAGACCCGTCACTTGCCGTGCGCTCGATTGTCTTTTGAACAGCAAGGCAGCTCCCCTTTGGTCAAGGTTAAGGCAAAATTATTAAATCGGCAACGAAATACCTACGGTATTCGTTGCACGGCATTTGCGGCACATGTCCGCAAATGCCTTCGCTACGCGGCCCCGGCCGTTCCGGCCGGGCATTAACCCGGCAACCTGTTTGGTTGCCGGGTTAATAAAAGCGGCTACATTTCAGCGCCCGACTCACACTAACACTTTACATTCGTTCGCCAATTGATTGAAGTGCAGAAGAAATTTGGCGGTGTGAACGGATGGCGCAATGCGCCAACAATGCAAATGCAACTATCGTGCCGTTATTTAGCCGAACAGGCCGTGGACGAACCAGCCATCGCGCGGCTTGTGCTCCCGGAAGATCCAGAGACGTCGACCGGCGCGATCGCGGGCAATCCAGTAATCGCGCCGGCAGTCCTGGCCGTCCCACCAGCCGGCTTCGATGCGTTCGGGGCCTTCTTCCAGGGTCATTTCCTCGCGTCGACAGGGACGGGGGTGATCGAGTAGCCAGGCCGGGCGGGGGCGGTGGTCAGGGCAGGGTGTAGTGGTGCCCGGCGCGACCCAGCGCCAGGCCTTTTCCGGGCGGTGATCGGCCTGCGAGGCGAGGCTGGCCAGGCCGTCGGGACCAAGTCGGACACTGAGCCGGTCGAGCAGGGCAGGCCAGGCATCGCCGCAGTTGTGTCCTGAAAACAGGTCGGCCTGGGGAGGTCGATGCTCGATGGTGCTGTCGGCACGCGCGGCCAGGGCGGCTACCGGGGCCGGCAGCACCAGCGGTTCCAGCTTCAGTGCCACCAGCTCCAGCAGCCGGTCGAGATCGAAGCCGGGCCGGGCCAGGGATATCTCGAAACTGCAAGGCGGGCCACCGTCTTCGCGCTCCAGGCACAGGCGCAGGCGAGTCAGGGCCTGGTCGCGAATCGTCAGCCATTGCCCCAATTGGTCCAGCACGCGCCGGGCAACGAACAGGAGGGCACTGCTGTCGGCCGTGGCCACCGGCAGTTCCAGGCGCTGGCTGAAACGCTCGGCGGGCTGCCAGCCCACCAGCGGCGTGTCGCGCTGGCCGTGAATCTCATCGAGATAGTCATTCAGGGCCCGGCCGAAACGCCGGGCGCGCTCGGCGGCCGGGATGGCCCGCAGTTCGCTGACCTGGCGCAGGCCGCAACCGGTCAGGGCCTGGACCTGCTCACCGGCCAGCTCCAGCGCCTCCAGGGGCAGCCTGGCCAGGTAGCCATGCAGGGCCTGGCGGGTGGTGAGTTGATGATCGAGCCGGGCCAGCAGGCGAGCGGCTGCCGGCACTGGGGCCAGGCCGATCCTGACCTGGTAGCCCTGGTTGGCAAGCCGTTCACGCAGGCTGGTCAGCAGCGGGCCCAGGCCACCGCGCAAGCGTCGGCTGCCACCGACTTCCAGCAGCACGGTATCCGGTGGCGCCAGCACGACCTGGTGACTCTGCTCATAAGCGCTCAAGGCCATTTGCCGCAGAGCTTCGTTCTCGGCATCCCGTCGCCGCGGCCGCGTCTGCAGCTGGGGCAGAACGGCCAGGGCCTGGGCCAGGCGTTGCCCCGGATGGACGCCATGCCGGCGCGCCAGCGCGCTGACCTGGAGAATGCGGGTCTGGCCCTGGTGGTTGTCATGCACGGCCACCGGCCCCTGGTCGGGCAGCACCGACCAGACCGCGGTCAGCGGCAAGTCCGGGCAACACAGCCCTGCCCAAAGTGCCGCTTGTTGCTGGCTCATGGCAATGGCTTGCTTCCCCTTGCGATCGGGGAGCCGGGTTTTCCACTACCTGCAGTGGCTGCAGGTTGCGTCGGTTCGACATTCATGAACAAGGGGCTGACCGGTGCCTTGAGCACTCGGCGTGGCGGCGGCCGGGTTGCTGTGCTGGTGTCAAGGCGAATGACGTTGCCGCGGCCCAGATGAATCCGACGTCCACCGGCATCGCCGCGCAGCAGCTCCAGTTCGGGCCCCGGCTGTATCGCCAGGCGCAAGCTTGCCAGTGCGACTGGCGGTCGCTGCCCGGGCAGGTAGTAGACAAACAGCGGCGCGCTGCCTTGCTCGGCGGCCAGCTGCAGGCGGCGTATGGATTTTTCCTGGACCCGGCCGCGCGGGTGCCAGACCAGCACGGCACCGCACAGGCCGCTTTTCAGGCCCTGTTCGGCAGCCCACAGCGCCTGTGCGGCCTGACGAACGATGACCAGGCGCTGCAGGTCCACGCCGGCCCGGTCCAGGTGCTGAGGGCAGGGGATCAGCGGAGGCGCTATCAGCAGTAGCGGCCGGCCCTGCCGGGTTTGCGCGGCCAGGGATGGCAGCAGCAGCGACAGCTCGCCGATGCCAAGCGCGCTGGGCAGCAGTTCGGTCAGGCGTCCGCATGGCCAGCCGCCGCCCGGTAGCCATTCATCCAGCCGGGCCTGGCCACTGCTCAAGACCGCACCGCGCGGGCGCTTGCGGCCACGCCACAGGTCACTGCGTTGCCTGAGTAATTGATCCAGCGGTGGCAGGGGTTGGGCGTCGGCCATGGTGCGCTCCGGTTCAGGGTCAGGGGTCACCGAAGCCATGCTTCGGGATCAGAATACTATACTAAAATACAGTTTTCGCAAAACCTGAGAAGCATGCCCGTTCATTGGTCGTCGTGATTCTTGACCCGGCAATCAATGGGACTGCCGGGTCAATAGCAAGTAGCCGTTGGGTTGGAAGGCTAGTTGTGACTTTCCGGCATGGCCATTGTGAAGTTTTTCCTGCAAAACCGGTTCTGCCATGCAATTGCAGCGCTCGTTTGTTAGGGTGAAAGACGTGTCAACGACCGTCAGCAGTCGGTTTTCGAACTGCAGGCGGATTCCAGATCAACAACAGCTTGAATCGGGAGAAGACTCATCCAGCAGAAAAGACAGCAAGTCATCCCGGAGTCTGCTCAGGACTTCGGCGAGGAGCCCAATGCGGTCAGAGAGACCGACCATTACCAGGAAGAATATGTCCACCGCTTTGTCGAGAAGTGGGACGAACTGATCGACTGGGATGCCCGCTTCGCCGCAGAAGGTGATTTTTTCATCCGCCTGCTCAAGGAGCGTGGCGCTGAGCGTGTCCTGGACGTGGCCGCTGGAACCGGCTTTCACTCGGTCCGCCTGATCGAGGCCGGATTCGAGGTTTGCACGGTCGACGGCTCGGCCGAGATGTTGACCAAGGCCTTTGCCAATGGCCGCGAGCGTGGTCATGTCCTGCGCACCATCCAGGCCGACTGGCGCTGGCTCAACCGCGATGTGCACGCCAGCTACGATGCCGTCATCTGCCTGGGCAATTCGTTCACCCATCTGTTCAATGAGCGCGACCGGCGCAAGGCGCTGGCCGAGTTCTATGCGACGCTCAAGCATGATGGTTGCCTGATTCTCGACCAGCGCAACTACGACACCATGCTTGACCATGGTTTCCAGTCGCAGCACAAGTATTACTACTGCGGTCGCCAGGTCAGGGCCGAGCCGGAATACATCGACGACGGGCTGGCCCGCTTTCGCTATTCCTTTCCGGACGATTCGGTGTTCCACCTCAACATGTTCCCGCTCAGGCGCGACTACGTGCGGCGCCTGATGCAGGAGGTGGGCTTTCAGAAGGTGGCGACCTATGCCGACTTCGAGGACGATGACAAGCAGCAGGATCCGGATTTTTTCATCCATGTTGCCGAAAAGTGCTACGACGCCGGCACCGAGGCGCTCAAGGACGATGCCAGCGATGCAACAAGGGAAATCAAATGACGGCCTTGCCCAATCGTTCCGGTGTGGTCGAAACCGCGCGCAATTACTACAACAGCGAAGATGCCGACAACTTCTACTTTCATATCTGGGGCGGCGAGGATATTCATATCGGGCTGTACCAGGATTCGCACGAGCCGATTGCGCAGGCCAGCCGGCGCACCGTGAAGCGCATGGCCGAGTTGCTGCCGAGCCTGGGTCGACAGTCGCGCGTGCTTGACCTGGGTTCCGGCTACGGCGGGTCGATGCGTTACCTGGCCGGGCTGCACGGCTGCCGCTGCGTGGCGCTGAATCTCAGCGAAGTGGAAAATGAACGTAACCGCCAGATCACTCGCCGCCAGGGGCTGGCTGATCTGATCGAGGTGGTCGACGGCGACTTTACCCACCTGGATTTCGAGGATGATCACTTCGATGTGGTCTGGTCGCAGGATGCCATCCTGCACTCCGATGATCGTCAGCGAGTCTGCGCCGAGGCGGCGCGGGTGCTGCGGCCCGGCGGCTACCTGGTCTTCACCGATCCGATGCAGGCCGACAATGCGCCGGTCGACAAGCTCAAGCCGATCTATGATCGAATTCACCTCGATTCGCTGGCCTCACCCGGCTTCTACCGCAACACGCTGGAGCAGCTCGGCCTGACGCTGGTGAGCTTCGAAGACCATGCCGGGCAATTGCCCCAGCACTATGCCCGCGTGCGCCAGGAACTGATCGACAATGAGGATGCCCTGCTGGACAGAGGTGTCAGCCGCGATTACATCGAGCGCATGAAAAGCGGCTTGCAACACTGGGTGGATGGTGGCCACAAGGCCTACCTGGCCTGGGGCATTTTTCTGTTTCGCAAGCCGGAATAAGGCGCCAAGAGGCTCGCGGACTACCCGGCAAGTGCCTGACCTGGTTCGCTGTCGCGGCACCAGGGCGGGTCCGTGCGGAAAACAGCAAGGCTGAAATGGCGATCACCAGGTTGGTATTATCGACGGCTTGATCCCGTTGTCCGGAAGTCGTCTCCATGCCCTCAGTTCGTTTATTCCTCCCGTTGCTGGCGCTGTTGGTGGCCGGCGGCCAGTCCAATGCTGCCGTGCAGGGCTATTACAGTGAGCCCAGCCTGGGCCCCGGCCGCATTGTGTTCGTCTCCGAAAGCGACCTCTGGTCGGTGGATGTCGCTGGTGGAACCGCATCGCGCCTGACGGCTCATGCCGAGCCCAAGGGGCAGCCGGCGCTGTCGCCGGACGGGCGCTGGCTGGCGTTCACGGGGCGTTACGATGGTGCCAACGAGGTCTACGTCATGCCGTCCAGTGGTGGCAGTCCGAAGCGCCTGAGCTTTGACAGTGCGCCGGCCCGGGTCGAAGGTTGGACGCCTGCCGGTGAGGTGCTCTACGCCACCACGGCTAGCTCGGGCCCATTCTCCAGAAGAGTGCTGCGCGCCGTCGACCCGGAGACCCTGGCACGCCGCGAGCTGCCGCTGATGGATGCCCGCCAGGCCGCTTTCGATGACAGCGGTAGCATTTACTTCATTCGCTTCGGCCTGGCCGTGACCAATGACAATGCGCGCGAGTACCGCGGCGGTGCCATGGCCCAGCTATGGCGTTTCCAGCCGCAGTATGACGAAGAAGCCGAGCGCCTGGCACCGGATCATCATGGCAACCTGGAGCAGCCCATGTGGTGGGAGGGGCAGCTTTACGTGATCAGCGATGCCGATGGGGGTGTCGCCAACCTGTGGCGCTTGCAGGCCGACGGCAGCGACCCGGTGCGGCTGACCGAGCATGACGATTTCGACGTGCGCGGGGCCAGCCTGTTCGAAGGTCAGATTGTCTACCAGCACGGTGCCGACCTGCGCCTGTTTGACCTGGCCGACAACTCTGATCAAGTGCTTGATATCCGCCTGGCCAGCGATCGTGGCCAGAAAATGACCCGCTGGCTGGACAGCCCGCTGGGCTTTCTCGACAACGCCCATTTTGCCCCGGACGGCGAGCGAGTCGTTCTGACCGCGCGCGGCCGCGTGGCCCTGGTTGGCACCGGGACGATTCGCCGCATCGAGATTGACCTGCCAGAGCGCAGTCGAGCTCGCCAGGCCATGCTGAGCCCGGATGGTGACTGGCTCTACGCCATTGTCGATGCCACCGACGAGCACGAGATCTGGCGCTTTCCGGTCAAAAGCAATGGCGAAGCCGAGGCGCTGACCGATGATGGTCATACCCAGCGCGAGAACCTGGTGGTTTCGCCCGATGGGCGCGCCATTGCCCACAGCGACCGGGACGGTGTGCTGTGGCTGCTGGACCTGGCCAGCGGCAGTAATCGTCGCATCGATGCTTCGAACGGTGCCGGCTACCGCGATATGGTCTGGTCACCCGACAGCCGCGCCCTGGCCCTGGTCCGGCCGGACTCGTCCATGCAGCGTCCGCAGCTGCTGGTTTACGACATTGCCGGGGATCACCTGCATGTCCTGACCAGCGATCGCTACGAGAGCTACAGCCCGGCCTTCAGCCCGGACGGGCGCTGGCTGTACTTTCTTTCGGATCGTCATTTCGAGGCCAACCCGACCTCGCCCTGGGGCGACCGTAACCTGGGCCCGGTGTTCGATCGCCGTACCGGGATCTATGCCTACGCGCTGCAGCCTGGCAACCGTTTCCCACTGGCACCGCGCACCGAGCTGACGGTCGATGATCCCGACAACGGCGATGAGCTGCCGGCCATCGTTTTTGATGACCTGGAGCAGCGCCTGTTCGAGGTGCCAGTGGACCCTGGCAATTACAGCGGCCTGGCGGTTGCCGCCGGACGACTGTATTTTCTTGACCGAGCCTTCGAGCGCGGCAGCCGGGCCAGCCTCAAGACCATCGACTTCGGGCCCGACCGTGCCTCGATCGAGACCTTCGCCGACGGCGTGGAGCAGTTTGCGCTGTCGGGCGATCGCAAGCAGCTTTTCTATCGCCTGGCTGGCAATGGGGCCATGTACATCGTCGATGCTGGGGCACGCCCACCGGGTGACCTGGGGCCGGTTCAGGTCAGGGTTGGCGACTGGCGTTTACCGGTACAGCCGGGCCTGGAGTGGCAGCAGATGTTCGTCGATGCCTGGCGTATGCAGCGCGATTTCCTGTTTGATCCGGCCCTGCGTGGCCAGGACTGGGAAGCGGTGCGGGCGCGCTTCGAGCCGCTGGTTGCGCGCATCGGTGACCGTCGCGAGCTTGATGACCTGCTTGCCCAGATGGTGGCCGAACTGGGCGTTCTGCACTCGCAGGTGCGCGGTGGCGACTACCGCAGTGAACGCGAACTGGCCAATCAGGCTTTTCTGGGAGGCGAGTTCGAACACAGCGCGGAGGGTGTCCGCATCACTCGTATCCATGCCAGCGATCCCGAGCTGCCGTCGGGCCGGTCGCCGCTGGCCCGCCCCGGCGTCGATCTTCGCGTTGGCGATATCATTACTGCGGTCAACGGGCGCGCGGTAAGTTCGGTGGCCGATATCAGCCTGCTGCTGACCCACCAGGTTGGCCAGCAGGTGCGGCTGGACTATCGCCGGTGCAGCCGCAGCGGTGCCGTTGTGGTCGAGCCGATCAGCGCCTGGGCCGATATCAGCCTGCGCTACCAGGACTGGGTGCTGGAGCGGCGCGAATGGGTCGAGGCGGCCTCGCAAGGGCGCATCGGCTACCTGCATCTGCAGGCCATGGGGGCCAACGATATTGCCAATTTTGCCCGCGAGTTCTATGCCAATGTCGACCGCGAGGGTTTGATCATCGATGTGCGCCGCAACTTCGGCGGCAATATCGACAGCTGGGTGATCGAGAAACTGCTGCGCCGTGCCTGGATGTTCTGGTACCGACCCGGCGAGCAGCCGTTCTGGAACATGCAGCAGACCTTTCGTGGCCATCTTGCGGTGCTGATCGATGAGTTGACCTATTCCGATGGCGAAACCTTCGCGGCCGGGGTTCGCAGCCTGGGTCTGGGTCCACTGGTCGGCCAGCGCACGGCCGGGGCCGGAGTCTGGCTCAGCGACACCAACCGCATGGTTGATCGCGGCGTGTTGCGCGCTGCCCAGTGGCCGCAGTTTTCCCCCGACGGGCGCTGGCTGGTCGAGGGTGCCGGTGTGGCACCGGATATCGATGTGATCAATCCGCCGCACGCCACCTGGCGCGGCGAGGATGCCCAGCTCAAGCGGAGCGTGGAAGTCCTGTTGGAGCAACTGCGCGAAAGCCCGGTGATTGTTCCGCAGGCCGAGCCCATTCCACCGCGTGGCACCGACGGCTGGGATCTCTCAGGGCCTGGCTGATGGGGTTCAGCTGACCGGCACGCGCAAGTTCATGAATTGTTCGAGCTAGTGGGCCGTCCGGCTAATTAGGCAGGCTGCGCTGGGCCATGCCCCTTTACCCTGCACCTTGTTCCTTGTTCCTTGCGCCTCGTACCTTTCTTTTCGTTATCACTGCAGCTCGCAGGCCAGGTCCGATAGCTTGCTAAGGCGTTCCGGGTAAAGCACGCCGCTGCCGTATGCGGGCAGGGCCGAGACGTAGTCGACCACGGCGCGATTGCAGTCGATCAGGCTGATGGTCATGGTGCCCCAGTGCTCAAGGACGACATCGGCGGCATCGAAAGCCGGTCCGAAGCGGGTACCGCGCGTAATCAGCAAGTCATCGAAGTAGACCGAGCGCTCCTCGATCGCACCCTGGCCGACAATCCAGGCCGGGGCGCCGAGTGCATCGTAGGTGAACCAGATCGCGAAGATCTGACCAGGCTCGGTTTCCTGCAGGAACCAGCCCTGCCCAAACAGCTCGGGGTCGAACCACTGGCCGCTGATTCCAGGCGTGGCAGCCGTCGGCTCGCGTGCCACGCTGCCGCAGGGCAGCCCGGGAATGGCGATCAGGCGAGTGACATCCACGCTGCCGCTGCCGTACTGCGGTGGCCCCTGGTAATGCAAGGTGGCCTGGTTGCAGCTGGCAAAGTCGATCTGGACCTGGCCCCAGAATTCGATAATGGGCTCACGCATCCCCTCTTCGGGACCGAAGCGGCCATCGCGAGTGGTCAAGACTTCATCGAAGAAAATTCGGCTGCCCTCGATGCGCCCGTATCCGACCAGCCAGGACTGGTCCTTGGCCGAGCCTTCCGGCGGGTAGGTAAACCAGCCCAGGGTGGCATCGGTGTCGTCGAGGATTTCCAGCAGCCAGCCTTCCCCGGCCCGCTCAGGATCGAAGAAGTGGCCGCTGTGACCAGGGTGGACCTGGTCAAGCACCGGCGCAAAGAGAAGGCTGGACGGCGCTTCCAGGCCGGCCTGGCCAGCTTCGACCACGACATCAATGAAGGCACCGCTGGTGCCGTCGTAGCGCAGTACGCGATGACTGCGCTGGCAGGCCACGTACAGGTGTCCATCGGGACCGAAGGCGACATCGCGGGCAAACAACAGCCCGCCGCTGCCGGCAGGCACGAACTCCCCCATGAACTCGCGGCTTGCCGGATCGAAGCGCAGCACGTTGCCAGCCTCGCCGTTGGCCAGCAGCAGGTGACCCTGGGGCGAAAACGTCATCCCCCAGGGATCAACGATATGACCATTGTCCGGCCCGGCCAGGTCGGGTTCGCGGAAGCCGTGGGTGGTGCGAAAGACGAGAATGCGATTGGACAAGGCTTCGGCCACGTACAGACGCGTCTGGCGGGTGGCAAAGCTGCGCATGGGCAGGCTGACCAGGTCGTTCCAGTTGTCGGGATCGACCTTGCGTTCGGCGCTGGAGGCCCAGTTGAGCTGAATACCGTTGGCGTCATAGCGCTCGATGGCACTGTCGCCCAGAACCAGGAACTGGTTGTTGTTGATGAAACCCATGGCGCGCGGGAACGAGCTTTGCAGGTCGCGCTGACCGGGTAGTTCCGAACTCAGGTAGACGTCGATCAGTTCACCGGAGAGACGATCGTAGCGGCGGACATCGCCCGAGGCGAGCAGGTAAAGGCGGCCAGCATCGTCGAGGTCCATGTCGGTGAATTCGGTCAGGATCGGGCCGCCGTCTACCGAGGGCGGTGCCGTGACCACGGAACGGAAGCGTCCGTCCAGGGCAAACGAAAGCACCTGGTCAGAGCCGCTGCTGGCCACCAGCAGTTCCCAGTCATTGCTGGACTCGGGGCTGCGAATCTGGCGCGGGTCAAAAACGAAAGTCGGTGCCGGGGCTGGTTCGCCATCCAGCGGATCAAAGGGATAGGGATCCAGCCAGTCGACCACGCCGTCGCCATCACTGTCGGGCTGCGAGGGCTGTGGGCGTTCGACCGTGCCTGGGTTCACCGGCGGAAAATAGTCGGCTACGACGGGTCCCAGAGCGGTCAGGGTCTGGGCATTGTTGCTGCCGCGCCCCGGCGTGTCCGAGCCACAGGGTTCACCGCCGCACATGATGGCCGGGTTGGAGAAAACATCGAGGCGTCGGTAGCGGTCGCGGTGACCGCTGCCGAAACTGCCCATGACGGTATGGAAGCGGCCTTCCTGGATGAAAGCATAGTTCGAGCGATTCGGGTCATCTCCGCTGGACGCTTCGCGCTGGTGTTCGGCGTTGAGATTGTGGCCCAGTTCGTGGGTAAACACGGCGTCGGAGCAGACCGACCAGTTGCTGGCTCCATCGTTGTCGATGTGCACGCCCAGGGTGCGATCCCAGCTGCCGTCGTCGCTCTGGCGGGGGAAGTAGGCAATGCCGCAGCTACCTCGGCGCTCGATATCGTGGGGCCAGGTGAAGGCGACGATATCTGCGCCGTAGGTCGCACGAATCGTGTCGAGCCCTGCAAAGCCGGGTACCGGGGTGCCGGCTGCGGCTGCCCGCAGGTCTTGCAGGGTGGCGGAATTGTTCGTGTTGCGGGTGTAGTCAACCAGCCGATGATGAACCAGGCGGACCGCTATCGGGACCTGCGAGTCAACCATGGCCTGGTTGGCGATGGCGACCAGGTGGTTGAGCCGGGTTTCGATCAGCGAGCCCGGGTAGCGTGTGACCATGTCGGGCGTGTAGAGAAACATGACGTCGATCTGGCTCAGCGCGTTGACCTGGGCGTGCTGGTTGGCCAGCTGCGCCAGCATTGAGCGGGTGTGTTCGGCCGGGCTGGCGGCCGCTGCCTGCTCGGCCTGGATCTGCGCCATGGGATGCAGCGCTGGCTGGCCCAGGGTGTCGTCGTGGAAGCGGTCAACCTCGATGCGGTCGTCGTTGAGGTCCAGCAGCCAGGTCCCGGTGGCGTCGGTATGGACCAGGAAAAGCCCGTCCTTGGCCTGGATACGACCAAACACGCCGTCATCGCCGTAGGTCAGGGTGGCGTGGGCCGCACCCTGGTCTTGGCCCGCCACGCTGGCCCGGATGCTCACATCGCCGTTTTCGTGCTGAACCAGGCTGCCGACGGTCAGGTCCAGGCGGCGCTCGCCTCCAAGGTAGAGTGCCAGCGCCTGGTCAGGCTGAGGCCGAAGCGGTGTCAGGTTGAGCGGAATGACGCGCTCGGCTGGCAATTGCTCGAAGCCTGATCCGCCCGGCTCGGCGAGCAGAGTGCGCGGCCGGTGGATCGCGCGGTGCCAGGGTTCGAGCAAGGGCAAGCTGCTAGAAGCCGGGCTGGCCGTGCTCTCGATGGCTGTCGCTGCCCCGGTTTGTGGCCCGTCAATCAGCCACCAGCCTGCGCCCGCGCAGAGCGCGGCAACAAGGAAGATGACAAGGAGACGAGGGAGCATGGGCTATTCAGTAGCTATCGTGGACACGATCACGAATTCTAACCTACCGGGATCGGCAGTGATCAAGGGTCGCTGCGCGTCGAGCGTCGACTGCCTGGCCACGGACCGCTCAAGGCGGAAAAAGCTTGTTGTCTATTCTCTTCCTCGGCGCTTGCGCGATGGTTGGGATGGCGTTGCCGGCCCTGGCCGTAGGAATGCCGGTAGCGGGGAAGCATGATGATGGGTTGTGGCGGCGGCGTATGAACGACGACCGGGTGCTGACGGCTTTCGGCCCGGCGCTGCCGGTCCCGGCGTTCGGCCGCCTGACGGTCCAGGCGAGCCTGGATGAATGCCTGGTTGGCGGCCGCGATCTGGTCAAGGTCATCGGCTGAAGGCACCACGCTGACCGTGGCGAGCGGGGCATAAACAACGGCATCGACGCTGCATGGCCGGTCGGAGAAGACGATCGTGCCATCGTGCTCGCAGCGGTAGGTTTGACCTTGCGCGCTCGTGCCGGCCAGAACCAGCAGCAGTAACAAGAACCTGATCACCATGGCAAATACTCGAGACTGAACTGCGACGAGCCTACCATTCCAGGCTCAACCCGGGCTGAACGGCCGGGGCCGCGCAACGCATACCTTGGGTACTTCGTTGCCGTTCAATATTGTCAACTGACTGGGTCAATAACCGTCGGGCTTGTGGAACAGCCGACGCAGACGCCCGGCCAGGTTGTCGGCATTGACGACCACGATGAATACCTTGCGCAGCCGATCTTCCGGGCAATTCAAGGCCTTTACCCCGTGCCAGGAATTACCCTGGCGCTGGAACAGCAGCGAGCGGTTGCCCATGGCGTCGGCCGACCAGCTGCGATCGAAATCCTCGAAATCAGGGGCACTGGCGCGGGCGAAGCGCCCGCCATCGTCCAGTACCACGGTTTCGCCGCCCCAGTTCGCATCCCACTCGTCTTCTGTGTTGAAGTAGAAGATATGTGAGCCGAGCTTGCGCTTAGCATCACAGTGGGGAGAGACCGAGGCACCGCGCGGCGCGTAGTGCCAGTGGTAGCTCAGGCGAAAGCGGCGCGTGGCGAACAGCCGGGCCAACCATTGCTGGTAGATCGGGCCGTTGAGCTCGTCAATGAATTGATGCCAGGCCGGATGAATGGCCAGGTCCGGGCGATATTCCAGGGCGTAGCGGTCGTGGGATTTCTGACCGTGGGCGCGCTTGCGGCCAAAGCTGGCCTTCATGACGTCCAGCGGCGGCAGGTTGGACCGCAGCAGGTCAAAAGCCTGGTCGGTCAGGACGCCCTCGGGGTTGATCCAGGGGTAAGGATCGGCCTTCCGAAAGCTGTCCGTTGCGATGCTGTCCAGGCGGGCCTGGTCAAGCAGGGGGCTGGCTGTGCTCATGGGTGGACTCTGGCGCTGAAAAGTTGACGTTTTCCGGGTCGATGTCGAGAAGCTGCCGGATTCTTAAGGTAGTGCGCTCAAGCTCGTTTTCGACCTTGAAGGTGGCCGGCGCGGACTGGCCAAAGGGTGCGGCCAAGCCGGCTTTGTAGAGGAGTTCATGCAGTCGCTCAAGACGTCGCGGCGGCAGGACCCAACTACGTTCCAGGGCGCGCGCGCACAGGTAGGTCAGACCCTGCTGCGGGCGAATGCTGCCGCGTCGATTGAAGCGTGGGCGAGTGGCTCGTTCAGCCACCCAGCTGCAAAAGCGTCGCCATGGCGTGTCGCCGCGCTCGGCCAGGGGCAGGATCAAAAAGCCGCGGCCGCGGCTGGCAGCATCGGCCAGCATCGACTCGCTCTCGCCCGTGACGACCAGCTCATCGGCGGCGGCCAGGGCCAGGGCGTAAGGGTTGTCCCCATCATCCTGTTGCCAGCGGTACAGCAAATCATCGGCGCCCAGGCCTGCGGCCAGATGGTCAATAACCGCCGCCGTGCGTCTGCTGCCAACGACCAGCAGCCGGCTTTGCTGCTTCCGTGCCCAGGCAGAGAGTTGTTCGCCAATGCGGCGTGCCTGGTCTGGACCCAGCTGGTGTGAGCGCGAGCTGCCGCCAATCAGTGCGGCGACTCGATGCTCGGCGCGCTGCCAGTCTTGCCAGGCATCCGATCGGGCTTGTCTGTCGACCAGGCCCGAGTTCAATGGCAAGCGGGTGGTCAGACGATATGGGTCGGCCGGCAGGCCGAAATGTTGGCACTGGACAATCACGCCACCGCACAGTGGGACCGGGCCTGCCTTGCGGCCGGCCAGGACAAGGCGCAGGCCGCGATGGCGTCGGGCCAGTTGTCGCGCCACGCGACATGGCAGCCAGCCGCCGGCAACCACGCAGGCACTATCGGCATTGATGGCCGGGAGTGGCAGGCGGCCGATCAGTTGGCCGAACATGAAGCCTGCTTCGCTGGCGTCGATTCGATGCTCACACAAGGGCCGCCCTGTGCTCGAGGCCAGGGCCTGGGCGATGGCCCGTGCCTGCTGGTTGTGACCCGGCTTGCGATGCAGAAGAACCGTGATCGGGCCGGCGGCCGGTGGGCCTCCGGCAAAGCACGCGCGGCGGCCCAGGCTGCCTCGGTGCTCCAACTGCCAGCGTGTGCCAGGGTGGCGACGCCCGGCCTGGCGAAATTGCTGGACCCAGAAGTAAGATGTGCGCCGATACCGACCCTTGCCCTGCCAGGCCGGTTCGCGCAAACGCACCTCGAGCTGGCTGCAGGACCTGAACAATCGCTCCAATACCCAGCCCACGTCCTGGTCGGGTACGTTTTCGAGAAAAGCCTCGATCTCCAAGCGGTCATGCGCCTGGGCCTCACCGGTCGACGACAGCAGTCCTTGCAGCAACTGGCCATCGGGCCGGGAGGAAAGATACAGGTTGACGCTGGGCCAGTCGCGGGATGGGCGGGTGGCGGAAACCGGCATGAAATCGGCGCGGTCGGCTTCGCGTTCCAGCTCGGGCCAGAGTGCTCCGGTGGGGTTGTCGAAGTAGACGAACTGATCCGGAAAAGGTCGCCATGGCTGGGTGTGCAGGGTGGTGAAGTGAACCAGGTGAGACTCGCCAGGCACGTATTCGCTGTCGCGCGCATTCCAGCCGCTGTCCAGCTCGCCCCATAGCCGGGCCTGTCGCGCTCGCGCTTCCAGCGCCTTGCGGCTGAGTTTGCGCGCATCGTGATCGTTCCAGACCTGGCCCATGCGCTGGCAGTCGATCAGCATCACCGAGGTATCGCGATCATTGATCGACAGGAACCCGGCCTTGTCCATCGGTGTATCGAACAGCTCACCCGGATCAGTCAGGTAAACCTGGTCGGCATCATTGTAGATTGCCCGGCCCTGGAACCCGGCCAGTCCTGGAACGGCGAAACGGTAATTGGTAAAACCGGTCAGCCAGAAACGACGCTTGAAACCCTTCAGGTCTCGCATCAGGTATATCTCGTAAATCCGCGATGGATCGCGATGTTTCTCGATGGACCAAATGAAGACTCGCTCAGCGCGGAACTGGCCGCGCTCGGTGCCCAAGTAGATCCTCACCGGCGGCTTGCTGGACGGGCGCTGACCCGGGCGCACACCCAGCACGATGCGGTCGGGTGTGGTCTTGCGTGCCGGTGGCCGGTGGGCACTGAAACGGGCCGGAACCAGTCCGTTGAGAATTCGTTGAGCTAGCAGGGGCATGGCGGTTCAGTCTCGTTCGATTCAGTCGGCGAAAGGGTGTCGGGCCCAGCGGCGCTGGTGCCAGGTCCACCATTGTGGCTCGGATTCGATATGACGCTGCATGATTGCGGTCAAATTGGCCACATTTTCCGACAGCTCGCCTTCAGGATCCAGCTCGGCGGCAGGATCGAGCCGGAAACGCCAGCGCGGCTCGACGCCAGTGAGCAGGGCCGGCACGACCGCGGCACCGGTGCGACGAGCCAACTCGGCGGGGCCGGGTGGCATGTTCAGGCGTTTGCCGAGAAACAGGGCCGGGGTGCCCCCTTGCTTGGTAGCCTGGTCCATGAGAATGAACAGGATCCGGTTCTCCTTCAGGGCCTTGAGCATGCGCCGAACACCCACCGAGGCGGGCACGGCGGGAATGGCGTCCAGGCCAAGCGAGCTGATTCCGTCACGAAAGAAATCGGTCGGGATCTTGCCTGACTCCCGGTAAATCACGGCCACCGGGTAGCCCAGCGTTGCCAGGTGAGTGCACATGGCCACCCCGTTGCCCATGTGCATGCCCAGCATGATCACTCCGCGCTCTCTGGCCAGCGCCTGGTCAAGATTCTCCAGGCCATCGACTACGCAGCCCGCGGCCACGTCGGTGGCGCTGACCGTGCCGGTGTACATGGCGAGAATTTCGAGTATGGCCCGGTCATTGACGCGGTAGGCCTCGCGCAGCAGGCGGGCGCTGTGATCCAGCGGCAAATCCAGCGCCTTGGCGATCTGAGCCTGCAGCCGGTGCCGCTTGCGCGGGGTCAAGCGATGGTGCCAGAGACCGATCCGATGACCGCGCACGCGCAGGGCATCCATGCCGCCGCGGCCCAGGAGGCGGGCTACAAGCTTCAGACCATGAAAGATACCGCGCCTGTAGCGCCTGCGCAGTTTCATTCGGCTGCTATCTCCGCCAGCCTGCCTTCGCGGATACGAATGACCTGGTCGGCCGCCCTGACCAGGCCGTCATCGTGGCTGACGGCGAGCAGGGTGAGGCGGCCCTTGAGGTCTTCAATGGTCGCGACCACGGCAGCTTCCGATTCAGCGTCCAGGTTGCTGGTGGCTTCGTCGAGAATCAGCAGCCGTGGCTTGTGAATCAGGGCCCTGGCAATGGCCAGACGTTGGCGCTGTCCCCCGGAAAGGCGTCCGCCACGCTCGCCCAGCGTGGTATGCATACCCTGTGGCAGGGCGCTGACGAATTCCCAGGCATCGGCCAGTTCGAGTGCTTCGCGGGCGTCGGCCTCGCTCAGGTCTGGCTCACCCAGGGTCAGGTTGTGAAACACCGAGTCGTTGACCAGCAGCGGGTCCTGCGGAACGTAGCCAATCAGGCGTCGCCAGCGCTGATGATCAGTATCGTCAAGCGCCTGATCATCGATCCGGATCTGCCCTGACTGGGCATGCAGCAGTGCCGCAACGAGATCAATCACGGTGGTCTTGCCGGAGCCCGATGGTCCGGTCAGAACAGTCAGCTGTCCGACCGGGATTTCCAGCGACAGCTCCTTGATGACCGACTTGTCGCCGTAGCCAAAGCTGACCTGATCGAAGCTGATCGCGCGTTCCAGGCTGGGTGCAAGGTGGCCGCGTGCCGGTTCGCGCTCGCCCTCGGCCTCGTCAATGGTCTCACGCAGCGACCAGTAGGCGCTCTCGCTGACGGCCATATGCTGCCAGGCGCGCTGAGCCTTGGCCAGGTGGTTCACCGAGCGGGCGATCAGGAAGATCATCACCATCACGGTTCCCATGGGAAGGCTCATTTGCACCAGGAAGAAGAAAAAGCCCACCCCGACCAGGATGGCCAACAGCGGTTCCTGAAGCGCGGTGAGCCCGGCCTTGGCGATCACCTGGCTCTTCAGTGCCTTCTTCAGATCGCGGGTCTGCGACGACATCAGGCGGTCGACGTGCTGTTCGCGTGCCATCGCCTTGAGCGGCTTGACTGCGCCGAGCTGATCGGTCATGACCGACAGCAGTGACTTCAGCAGACCGGTCTGGTCGCGCCCGGCGCGCCCGGCGATGCGAACCAGGAAATGCAGGATGCCGAGCAGGCCGCCGCCGAACAGCAGCGCGATCAGGCTGGCCTGCCAGGAAATCAGCAAGGCCAGACCGGCGTAGATCAGAGCGCTGATGGTCTGGGTTGCCATGACCGCGCCGTGGAAGAAGCCTTCCGATGCGCGGTGGGCCTCGGTCGCCACGGCGTTGGACAGGCGACCAACCGGTTGGGCCAGGTAGTAGCGCCAGCGGCTGTTCATGACCGCCTGGATCAATTTCAGGCGCAGGTCAGTGGCGACATGGGCGACGGTATAGCCGACCTGGCGGTTGGCCAGCAGCACGATCATGGCCTTGACGCCGATCATGGCCACACCCAGAACGAGCAGTGACACCGTGGTTGGTTCCAGGCCCAGTGACTCGACGATGTCCAGGGCCACCTGCTCGGGCATCGAGGGATCCTCGGTGGCACCAGTGGCGAGGTTGAGCATCGATAGCAGCAGCGACAGGCCCAGTCCATCAAGTACGCCGGCAATGATCAAGGCCAGCAAGGCCAGGCTGGTGCGACCCGGGTAGGCGCGGACAAAGGAAACCAGCATGCGCCCGGCACCCTGCCTGCTGGCGTTCGCCGTCATCGGAAGCCTCCGCCGCGCCACAGCCGCCAGGCCAGGCCCCAGGCGGCCAGGCGCGGATAACGCCGCATTCGATCGGTCGGTTCGATTCGAACCCCGCTGTGTCTCTCCACCTTCCAGACGATGTAGTCGATGCCGTTTGAAAATGTACCGGCGGCCTTGAACAGGCGGGCCAGGTTGAAAATCTTGCCGCTCACGCGACGCAGCATCCAGCTGGCCCGCGTTTGCCAGTATCGCATCTGGCCGGATACAGCCTGGTAGCCGTGGTCGCCGGCCAGTAGCCGCCCTTCTGCCGCCAGTAGATCGCTGATCTGGTACCAGTAATCGGGGTCATGCGCAATCAGCCGCCTGGCGTTGTCAGGGGGCTCCGGGCGCAGCTCGCAGCGATAGGTAGTGGCCAGGGCCAGACTCCAGAGTTGTTCCGGATTCAGGGGCTGGCGGGCCAGTGGAGCAATCCGATCAATGAAACTTCTGGCCCCATCGGCGCGCGCCTCGGCGATGGCCTGTTCAGAATCTCCCGTGATCAGGCGCATGGGTTGGCAGAAGCGGGCCCAGAAGTAATGGTCGCTGCGTGCTTGCATGCGGCGGCGGAACTGGCGTTCGGAAATCACCGCGTACTTGCACCGCACGGTTCGCTGTTCGGATGGATTGGCATGATGCGGTTTCGTTTCCAGGTAATAGACGTTGGGCGGCAGCAGCCAGTTAAGCAGGCTGGTCAGACCGTTGCCGAAGGTAGCACGATACCCGGATACGATGACCAGCAAGTCCACCAAACCCCCTTCGACATCGCTCTTGCGCCGGCATGAGCCATACAGCAGGATGGCTTTGACGGCATTGCCGTGACGATCAATAATGGCTGCGGCGAGCTGCTCAACGCCGGCGGGAAGATCGCCGGCACGCAAGTCCTGGGCCATGAATGCCGGCAAGGTGCTCATGGGTGCAGAAAATGGAAGGCCGGACCGGTGCGGATTAGGACGGGTTGATCGGCATTGAGATCGATTTCCTGGCCGTCCAGACTGACGCCGCTCAGACCGGTAATCCGAACCTGCTCGCTCTTGCCGCTCAAGTAGCCTGATACAGGGGCCATGTCGGGGTGGTAGCGGCCGCGAACCAGCCGGGGCAGGCGGCGCCAGAAAGCGCGAGCGCCGCTGCAGACCGCGCTCAAGCGGATAATGCCGTGGCCGCGGTCGGCGTAGGGGTCGACCCATTCGTCCCGATGGTGCAGTGAGGTCATGAGCAGAAGCCTGGTGGGCCCTTTCAGGCTGCCCAGGTTGGCGGCATCAATGGTCAGTTCCGGGGCCCGGAAACGACTGCGTCCGAATAGGCCGAGCAAGCCCAGCTGGGCCACTCGCCAGGCCGAGGAAACATGGCCATGACGCAGCGCACCCCGGCCCCTGGCCCGGTAGTCATGACAATCACGGATAACATGATCGACCAGCGCGCCAGCGACAAAAAAGCCATGCAACGGCTGCGCCAGGCAGGGATGCTCCAGGGCCAGGGTGTGTCGCCTGGTATCGGCCAGGCTGTCCGGGTCGTCCAGCGCTGTTTCCAACGTCGCCAGCAGCTTTCCGTGAGTGCCGATATCGCGCGCCGTGTAGTTCGTGCGACCGCCACCCAGGACCAGAATGCGGGGCTTCTCGCTTGATCCGGCCAGTTCCGCCAGGGCGGTCACCGCCGCTTGCACAGTGCCATCCCCGCCAATAATGACCATGAGCCGACAGCCATGAGCCAGTGCATTGCTAACTACTTGCCGAATATCTCTGGGCTCGGCAACCTCGAAAAGCCTGGCATTCCTGCTCCGAACCAGCTCGACAATGCGTGGCAGGCGACCGCGCAAGCTCATGCGAAAGCTGCGCGGGTTGACCAGCACCAGCGTATCGGATGCACCTGAATCCTCGTCAGGCTGGGTCGGGTCGTAAGCACTCATCGTGGCGTTTGAAACCGGTAATGATCGGACGGGCATGGCCCAGCGGTCAGGCCTGCTGACGCCAGACCTGGATCGCCGAGTGGTTGGCCGGGGTGGCTTTGGCACCGCGAAACAGCTGCGCAACCACGGCAAAGTAGTTGCTGTGATTGGCTGGCGCATAGGGCGAATCCGGACCGAAATGATCGATCAGGCGGCGATGGGCCTGGCCCAGAGCGTGGTACGGCAGACCGGGAAACAGGTGATGCAGGCCGTGATAGCGCAGGCCGACCGGGAACAGCCAGACGGTCAACCAGCTCTGACCGGTGATGTTGACCGAGTCGTGCAACTGTTCCAGGTGACTCATGCTCTCTCCGCGCTTGCTGTAACTGTGGGCGGCCAGGTTGCGTACCCAGTTCAGCCCCAGTGTCCACGCGTGCAGGATCCACGCCATAAGCCAATGTATCCAGCCGACCGGGCCGAACAGTGTCAGCACCAGCCAGGTCAGAATCCAGGCCAGGCACAGGATCTCGACGATGACCAGGTGCTTGCGCTCGCGTTCCGGAAACATCTTGCGGTAATAGGGATTGGACACGTAGGCGGAGCCTGCCTTGAGCAGCCAGCGGCGCAGTGGTGGAATCACCCACGACACCGGCCCGGCCAGGCCAAAACGGCCCAGGGCCATCAATGACAGAACCGGGATGTGAGCCAGGTACTTCATGGTCTCGAACAGGGGGGATGCCGCCAGCGGCAGGTACTCGCCATCGCGGGGGGTACCGAAATGGGCCCGGCTGTGGTGTTCGATGTGGTTGCGGTAAAGGATCCATGGCATCAATAGCGGTATGCCGATCAGCAGGTTCCAGACGCGCTTGAACCAGGGCATTTCAGATCGACCCATGTGGATGATTTCATGAATGAAGGTGCCGGCGCGGAAAAAGGCAATCCCCGCGATCGCCAGGCTTGCGAGCTGCCAGACCGATCCGGCAGGCGCCATGAAATAGGTCGCCGTGGCCGACCATGCGACAAGCGAGCTGAGTGCCAGGTCCAACCAGTACAGGCCTGGTCGACGCTCGAACAGGTCGCTGACGACCTCGTGGGCCTCGCGAATCCATTCCCGCTCCTGCTGCTGGTTTGTAGGGACAGACATACCTTTGGAAATTCTTGAATGTATAACCGAGTAATTATACGAGATCAGCCCATTGCGAAAATGCGGTCTGCGGCCTCCGGCCATTTTGGCGTGAGCGCGGTATGGCTGAAAGCGTCAACAACCAGCGTGCGAGTCAACGCTGGCTTCAAAAAGTGCTGCGGATGAATTAGGCTTGGAAACCTGGTTGAGATCAATGGAGGGGCTTTACTGTGACGAGCATCATGGTTGTTGACGACCACGAGCTGTTTCGCGCTGGCTTGCGAGGCATCATTTCCAAGGAACCAGCACTGAAGATCGTGGGTGAGGCATCAAGCGGAGAGCAAGCCATTCGATTGGCCAGGGAGCTGGTGCCCGACGTCATCCTCATGGATGTCGAGTTGCCGGGATTATCTGGCCTTGAAACCACCGAGCGTATCCTGAAAGTACAGCCGGATGTGCGCGTCGTGGTGCTGACGGCGCACAGTGAACCACCCTTGCCGGCGCGACTTCTCGATATAGGAGCAGCCGGCTACCTGACCAAGGCCTGCGATTCCCGGGAGCTGACCAATGCAGTCAAGGCCGTGGCACGCGGTGAGCGCTACATCGGCTCCGAGATTGCCCAGCAGCTGGCCCTGTCGCTGTTGCCGGGAACACCGCAGTCCCCGTTCCAGGAGCTGACCGCCCGTGAGCTGGAAATTGCTCTGATGCTGACCCAGGGTATGAAACCGCAGTCCATTGCCGAGGTCATCAACGTCAGCCCCAAGACGGTGGCCACCCACAAGTACAACATCTACGACAAGATGGGGATCAGCAGCGAGGTAGAACTGCTGCGCCTGGCCTTGCGCTACGGCTTGGTCAAACCTGATCCCTGAAGCCGACAGCTTTCGCACAAAATTGTTTGACAGTGGCCCGGCCATTCTCTACAATGCGCGGCTTGTTGTGGGGCCATAGCTCAGCTGGGAGAGCGCTACAATGGCATTGTAGAGGTCGGCGGTTCGATCCCGCCTGGCTCCACCAATAAAGAATTCGACCTAGGCTCGATGAAGTTCACGTCCCCATCGTCTAGAGGCCTAGGACACCGCCCTTT
>SLQY01000252.1 GCA_007131235.1 Wenzhouxiangella sp. | reverse complement strand
CCGCCACCGCTTCGATCCAGCATGCTTAGCTGAAACTCGGGAACGGACTGGACCTTGTCCAACGGTCGCAACATGAAGCCACCGGTGCCGAGGTTGATCGACAAGCTGCCCGGATCAGGCTGGCCGTCCAGCCAGGGCAAGACATTCTGATCGCCTCCCACAAAGCGCAATGGAATCTCTCTACCCCCTGCCCTGATCAGCCCCCAGTCACTGGCACCTTCCCGGACGGGTGGCAACACCTGGCGCGGAACCTGGAAGACCTCACAAAGCGCTTCGTCCCAGTCCTGGCTGGACCGAGACCACAGCAAGCTGCGCTGGGCCAAGGCATCATCGACCGCGGCCTCGGTATTACAAAGCCGGCCCGCCAACCAGGCACCCAGGGGACCACAGCGCAGGTTGCCCGCAGCCAGCGAGTCGGCCACCGCCGACAAATGTTCGATGCACCAGGCAATCTTGGCCGCCCCGGCATAGGGAGAAACGCGCAAGCCGGTACGCTGCTGAATCGCGGCTGCATCCATCAACGGCGGGCTGAATCCAAAGGTCCTCCGATCCCGCCAGGACAACGCCGGCGACAACGCTCGTGCGTCACTGGCCGACCAGCACAGCACATTGCCCCGCTGCACCCCCAGCGCCGCTCCAGCGATGGGCCGGTCGTCGTCTGCAACGACCTCGGCAATGGCGCCCTGCATGGCATCAAGTATTGCATCTGCATCCTGTTCGACCTCCAGATCATCGGTCCGCGTCTCCACCGCCCGGAAGGCGACGCCAACGATCTCGGCCTGATCGCCAATCAGCAGGGCTCGACACCCGTGGCCGCCGCAGTCGAGGATGAGGTGTGGAGGCATGGAGTAAGTGCGGTGAGACGTCAGTGGTAAAACGGAAGATGCGCTTTGCCAGTCTACAGGTATCGTCAAGCACTTCAGACGATGGCGGGTTGAGGGGCTTTGTTTTTGCCCGGCCAGGGGTGTGATAGCGGGCCCAGGAAGCGATCCAGGGCGTTGTCGCAGACACGTTCCCAGGGGTAGCCGGCGGCGTTGAGGAATTCGGTGAAGGCGGCCTGATCGGCTGCCGGAACCAGGAAGCCGGCCAGGACGCGGCCGTAGGCGGCGCCGTGGTTGCGGTAGTGGAACAGGCTGATCGTCCAGCGGCCCTTGAGCTGGGTGAGAAATTCTTCCAGGGCACCGGGGCGTTCGGGGAAGCGGAAACGGTAGAGCTGCTCGGGCTCGGAAACCGGGCAGCGGCCGCCGACCATGTGGCGCAGGTGGTCGCGGGCCAGTTCATTGTCGGTCAGGTCCAGCACCTCGAAGCCGGCGGTATTGAGACGCTGGTAGAACTCCTGGCGATGGCTGCGACCTTTCTCCATTCTCAGGCCGACGAATACGTGGGCCTGGTCCAGGGACGAAAAGCGGTAGTTGAACTCGGTCAGTTCCTGCCGACCCAGGGTGCGGCAGAAGCGCAGGAAACTGCCCGGCTGCTCTGGGATCGTGGCGGCGAACAGGATTTCACGACCGGCGCCGATCTCGGCTCGCTCGATCACGTGCGCCATGCGCTCCAGGCTGATATTGGCACCGGAATTGATCGCGACCAGGTGCTCGCCGCTGCCGCCATTGTCGACATAACGGCGGATGCCGGCCACTGCCAGTGCCCCGGCCGGCTCGATCACCGCTCGGGTGTCGAGGAAAACATCATGCACGGCCGCGCAGATTTCATCCACGCTGACGGCAATCATCTCGTCAACCAGGCCGGCGGCGATGCGGTACGGCCAGTCGCCCACCTTGCGTACGGCCACGCCATCGGCAAACAGGTTGACCGGGCCAATATCGACTGGGCCGCCGGCCACCAGCGCGGCCGCGAAACTGGCAGCACCGACCGGCTCCACGCCGATGACGCGCGTTTGCGGCGAGATTGCCTTGACGGCCGCGGCCACGCCGGCCAGCAGGCCACCGCCACCCACTGGGACGAACACGGCATCCGGCACCACGCTCGACTGGCGCAGCATTTCCAGGGCCACGGTGCCCTGCCCGGCAATGACGTCCGGGTCATCGAAGGGGTGGATGAAGGTTGCGCCGGATTCGCCGCATTCGGCGTGCGCTCGCGCCTGGGCAGCATCGTAGCCGTCGCCGTGGAGGATCACCGCCGCGCCCAGGCGCCGTACCGCCTCGACCTTGATGGCAGGAGTGGTGCGCGGCATCACTACGCTTGCCTGAATACCCAGCCTGGATGCAGCCAGGGCCACGCCCTGGGCATGGTTGCCGGCGCTGGCCGCGATCACGCCGCGAGCCTTTTCGCTGGCCGAAAGCTTGACCATGCGGGCATAGGCTCCGCGCAGCTTGAACGAGAACACTGGCTGCAGATCCTCGCGCTTGAGCCAGATCGAACGGCCCAGCTTTTCCGACAGCAGCACGGCCTGCTCTAGCGGTGTTTCGCGCGCCACGGTCTGGACCGGGGCGGCTACGATGCGCTGCAGTAATTGCGCGAGTTTCATGACCTCATGTCGACACGGCCACCGCCGGCTCGATTGGCCTGGCCGGGGCTGGTTTCCGGCGACCAACGACGGTCTCGCCGATGCGTTCAAGTACTGCCGAGGCCGCCTCGCGAGTGCCCATTGGGCCGCCAAGATCAGCCGTGGTCTGGCCGGCTGTGATGCAGGCGTGTACAGCGGACTCGACCAGCCGGGCTTCGTCGACCAAACCCAGCGAATGCTCCAGCATCATTGCCACCGACAAGAGCATGGCAAAGGGATTGGCGCAATCGCGCCCGGCCAGGTCCGGGGCAGAGCCGTGAATGGGTTCGTACAAGCCCGGCCCCGAATCGCCCAGCGAGGCCGATGGTAACAGTCCCATGGAGCCTGCCAGCATCGCCGCTTCATCGGTCAGAATGTCGCCGAACAGGTTTTCGGTCACGATGACATCGAAATCGGCCGGGCGCGACAGCAGGTGCATGGCGGCGGCATCGACGAGCAAGATTTCCAATTCCAGATCAGGAAACTCTGCCCGCACGACTTCCTGGGTGACCCGACGCCACAGGCGCGAGGTGGCCAGGACATTGGCCTTGTCGACCAGGGTCAGGCGCGAGCGACGGCTGCGCGCCAGGCGCGCCGCCTGGCGCACGACCCGCTCGATTTCCTCGCGCGAATAGCGGCAGACGTCCTCGGCCATGTCCTGGAGTGCGATCTTGCGTCCGAAATACAGCCCGCCGGTCAATTCCCTGACCACGACCAGGTCAACACCGGCCAGGCGCTCGCTGCGCAGCGGACTGTGTTCGAACAGGGACGGATGCGGTTTGACCGGACGCAGGTTGGCGTACAGGCCGAGCTGCTGGCGCAGCTGCAGCAGACCTTGTTCGGGTCGGATGCTGGCTTCCGGATCGTCCCACTTTGGTCCGCCGACAGCTCCCAGCAACACTGCGTCGGACTGGCGACAGCTCGCCAGCGTATTGCCTGGCAAAGCCTGGCCAACGGCATCGATGGCTGCCCCGCCGATCAGGCGCCGGTGGGTCTGGAACACATGCCCGGTCAGATGGGTAAGCGCATGCAACAGTCGCTCGGCCTCGGCCATGATTTCCGGGCCGATGCCGTCACCGGGCAGCAAGGTAATCGTGGCTTGCATCAGGCCGCCTCCCGGGTTTGTTCAAACTTTGCAATGTCATCGGCCTGGGCGAGCAGGTAGCCCAGCGAATCAACCCCTTCGAGCAGGCAGATGCGGGCAAAGGGATCGAGCTCGAAGGACACCGACCGGGCCTCATCACCACCCCCGGCGGCAGGTAGATCGAGACGGCCAAGCGCCACATCAATGGTCAAGCGCGCAGCCGGATGGGCCAGCAGCCAGCGATGGGTGTCGCGGTCGACTTCGATGGCCAGCAAGCCGTTCTTGAGCGCGTTGGCGCGAAAGATATCGGCGATCCTCGAGCTGATCACCACCCGAAATCCGAACTGCATCAGGGCCCAGACCGCGTGCTCGCGCGAAGAGCCACAGCCGAAGTTCTCACCAGCAACCAGGATTTCGCAGTCCTTGGCCGCTGGCCCGTTCAGCGGCGAGTCGGCCCTGGATTCACCCTGGTCATCGAAGCGCCAGTCGGCGAAGGCTGCTTCGCCCAGACCCTCGCGACTGGTGGTGGTCAGGAATCGGGCCGGAATGATCTGGTCGGTATCGATGTTGTCCTGCGCGATGACCAGGCTGCATGAGTCCAACGTTCGCAGCGGCTTCATGGGCGGGCCTCCATGTTGCGTGGCGAGGGAAAGTGGATATGGACCTCCGCCTCTGCGTCGAGCCGGCGCGGATCAGCGATGCTGCCGACCACGGCACAGGCTGCAGCCGTGGCCGGGCTGGCCAGGAAAGTGCGGCTGCCCGGACCCTGGCGCCCCTCGAAGTTGCGGTTGGATGTGCTGACGACGGTCTGGCCAGGTCCGACCCGGTCGCCGTTCATGGCGATGCACATGGAGCAGCCCGGTTCGCGCCATTCGGCGCCGGCCTCGGTGAATAGCTGGTCCAGGCCCTCGGCCTCGGCCGCCTTGCGCACCTGTTCCGAACCCGGCACAACCAGCATGCGCACGCCGTCGGCCACCCGCCGGTCACGAAGAATCTCGGCCGCAGCGCGCAAATCACCCAGGCGCGCGTTGGTGCAGGAGCCGACAAAGACCACATCGACCTTGCGACCCAGCAATGACTTGCCTGGCTCGACCTGCATGTAATCCATGGCCCGGGCAGCCGTGGTATCGGCCGGGTATGGGACGGCCTGGTCGATGGCCACGACCATGCCGGGATGGGTGCCATAGGTGATACTGGGAGCGATCTGTTCTGCATCGACCAGCACATCACGATCAAACTGCGCATCGGCATCGCTGGCCAGGCTCAGCCAGTGGCCTGCTGCGCGCTCGAAATCCTCACCCTGCGGACAGTGGGCCCGGCCGCGCAGCCAGTCCACCGTGGTCTGGTCAGGGGCAATCAGTCCGGCCCGGGCACCGGCTTCGATAGCCATGTTGCACACGGTCATCCGGCCTTCCATGCTCAGGGCGCGGATGGTACTGCCGGCAAATTCGATCACGTGACCGGTACCTGCATCAACGCCGACCTTGCCGATGACATGCAAGACCAGGTCCTTGGCGGTTACTCCTGGCCCCAGCTCGCCCTCGATGCGGATGCGCATGGTTTTTGGCTTGCGCTGCAACAGGCACTGGGTGGCCAGCACATGGCCGACTTCGCTGGTGCCAATACCGAACGCCAGGGCGCCGAATGCGCCGTGGGTGGAGGTGTGCGAATCACCGCAGACGATGGTCATGCCAGGCCGGGTCAGGCCCAGCTCCGGGGCCATGACGTGGACCACGCCGCGGTTGGGACTGTCCCAGTCGTGCAGGGTGATGTCATGGCGGTCGCAGTTTTCCATCAGAGTGCGGACCTGCTCCCAGGCCTGTTCGCTGGCGTAGCGGCGCTGGCCCTGCAGGTCAGCCGCCCAGGTTGGTGTCGAATGATCCATGGTCGCAACCGTGCGCTCGGGACAGCGCACCTTCAATCCGCGCGCGGCCAGCTCGGCGAAAGCCTGCGGACTGGTGACCTCGTGAATCAGGTGCAGGTCAACGTAGAGCAGCGCCGGCGCGTCGGCTGTTTCGGGTTGTACGACGTGGGCATTCCACAGCTTGTCAAACAGCGTTTGCGACATGGGGCAACTCCTGGTGGTTGGTTGAAGCAGAGGAAAAGTGGGTCAGCCAGCCGTGCCGGTCGGGCTGGCTGCCGTCGAATAAGCCGAAAAAGCGCTCTTGCAGCTGGCGGGTGATGGGGCCGCGGCCGCCGGCGCGCACCACGATGCCGTCGACCGAGCGCACCGGCGTGATCTCGGCGGCAGTGCCGGTAAAGAAGATCTCGTCGGCCAGGTAGAGCATTTCCCGGGGCATGGGTTGCTCGCGTACCGGGTAACCCAGGTCCGAGGCCATGCGAATGACCGAGTCCCTGGTGATGCCGCCAAGTATCGAGGCCGCGACCGGCGGGGTGAAAATCTGGCCATCGCGGACCAGGAACAGGTTTTCACCGGCCCCCTCGCTGATCAGACCGTCGTGCGACAAGGCAATGCCTTCGCCATAGCCGTGGCGCTTGGCCTCGCTGCTGATCAGCGAACCCGACAGGTAGTTGCCGCCGGCCTTGGCCAGGGCGGGCACAGTATTCGGTGCCGGTCGTTGCCAGGAGGTTACCGCTGCATCGACACCCTGCTCCATCGCCTCTTCGCCGAGGTAGCGTCCCCAGGAAACCGCGGCCACGACCACTTCGGTGGCCACGTCTTCGTTGGCCACCAGCCCCAGGCTGCCGTAACCGCGAAACACGATCGGACGCAGGTAGGCCGAGGCCAGCGCATTGTCGACGACCACCGAGCGACAGGCAGTCAACAAGCTGTCACGGTCATACGGCATGGGAATGCGATGAATCCGGGCCGAATCGAACAGTCGGTCAATGTGCTCTTCCAACCGGAACGCGGCCGGGCCTTTTGGGGTGGCATAAACGCGAATGCCTTCGAATACGCTGGAGCCATAGTGCAGCGCGTGGCTGAGCACATGCACAGTGGCATCGGCCCAGTCGATCAGTTGTCCATTCTTCCAGATGTATTTCGATGCCTGAATTGCCATGTTGTCCTGATTCCTAAAAAAGAGAGCTATGCAGATGGCAGTCGATCAGCGCTGCGCGACAGCCAGTTCGACGGTTTGCCCGGCACCGGGACCCGGGCGATCGACCAGCCGACGGCTGGCCCGGTTGAGAATTTCCAAAAAGGCCTGGGCGCAGGCGGCCACGATATCGGTGTCGACACCGCGACCCGCGTATTGAACGCCTTCGATGCGGGCGTTGAGCTCGGCCTCGCCCTGGGCATCCTCACCTTCGCTGACCGAGCGCACCCGCATGGAGACCAGCTCAAACTCGGTAGCGGTCGCCCGGGCCATGGCCTTGAGCAGCGCATCGACCGGGCCATCGCCGGCCGCTGCCTCGCGCACGCTTTCGCCGTCCGGACCAATCAGGGCGACGGCGGCACTGGGCAGCTGCTCCTCGCCCAGGCTGCTGGTGGTATGCAGGCTTTGCAGCTGCCAGGGTCCGCCGCTATCGCCGGACTCACCGGCGACCAGGGCCTCGATATCGGCATCGAAAACCTGGCGCTTGCGGTCGGCCAGGTGCTTGAAGCGGGTAAACAGTTGCTCCAGCTCGACCTCGGTCAGACTGAAGCCCAGTTCCCGCACGCGTTCAGCCAGGGCATGGCGGCCAGAATGCTTGCCCAGTACCAGCGTGGAGCGACGGATACCCACATCCTCCGGTTTCATGATTTCGTAGGTTTCGCGGTTGGCCAACATGCCGTGCTGGTGGATGCCGGCCTCGTGGGCAAAGGCGTTGTCGCCGACAATCGCCTTGTTGGCCGGCACGAAGCTGCCGATGATGGCGGCCAGCTG
>SLQY01000158.1 GCA_007131235.1 Wenzhouxiangella sp. | reverse complement strand
GCCTCGCGGTCCAGGCCAAGGACCAGCTCGGAGCGGCCGGGAACGCGGTCGTCAGTAATGTCGCGTGCGCCCGGCATGGCAGCAATCAGTTCGCGCAGCCGGTCGGTGGCGCGCCTGAGTTCGTCAAAATCGTCGCTGCGTACCTTGACGTTGATCGGCTGCTGGGTCGGCGGGCCGCCAGATATCTGGAGGAAGGCGATCTGGCCGTCGATGGGCGTGGCCAGCACGGACTCGCGCATACCTTCAATGATGGCATCGACCGTACGGCCACCATTGGCCGGATTGAGCGACACGATCACCTGCCCGTACTGGTCGCCGAACAGCGGCTCGACATCTGTGAACTGGGCGCCGGCCAGGGCAATCACGCTGCGCGCCTCGCCCTCGCCCAGGCCGGCCCGCACCGATTGTTCAACCTGCTGGACCTGGCCCAGGGTGTCTTGCAGCGAAACATCGCTGGGCATGTCGACCTGGACATAGAACAGGCGAATCGGATCGAACGCGAAGAACTCCAGCCGGACCAGGCCGGCAAAGACCGCGCCCAGGGCCAGGGCAAAGGCCAGGCCGGCGATGGCCAGGTAGCGCCTGGGTCGCCGCAGCACGTGAACCAGGGCCGTGACGTAGCGCGATCTGAGCTTGCGGGTCAGGCGGCCACGCCAGTGCCCGGCAGGTGCCGGCCGGTAGTTGGTATGGACCACCTGGGTGGGCAGTACCCAGAACGCCTGGATCAGCGAAATCAGCAAACCGACGGTGACCACGAAGGGCACCACGAACATGAACTTGCCGACGATGCCCGGCATCAGCATCAGGGGCAGGAAGGCGGCAATGGTGGTCAGCACCGAGGCGGTCAGCGGCACTCCGACCTCGCGCAGGGCCCGGGTTGCCGCCGCCAGCGGTGCCTGGCCCAGGCGCAAGCGATAATAGATGGCTTCAACCATGACCACGGACACATCGACCAGCATGCCGAGCACGATGACCACGCCCAGCAGCACGGTGATGTTCAGGGTAAAGCCAAAGGCATAGAGCACGGCGAAGGTGCCGGCCACGCACAGGATCAGGCCAACGCCGACCAGCAGCGCAATGCGGGTGGCCAGGAACAGCCAGCACACCGCCAGCACCAGCAGCAGGCCGACCACGGCGTTGTTGCGCATCACGTTGATCGCTTCGCGCGTTGGCACGGTCTGGTCATCGGCCAGGACCAGCTGCATGCCCTGCTCGGCCAGGACCGGGTTGCGCCGTTCGATGTAGTCATCCAGGTCAGCGATCAGATTCAGGGTGTTGGCACCGGCTCGCTTGTTGACCGACAGCATGATGCCCGGCTGCCCTGCCAGCGTGACCAGCTGTTCGGGAATGCTTGAGCCCAGCCGCAGGCGGGCGACTTCGTCAAAGCGGATTACCTCGCCACTGGCAGGTGCTGCCAGGGTCATGCCGGCCAGGCTGTCGGGATCGATGCTGCGTCCCTCGGCCCGGATCAGCCACTGGCCCTCGGTGGTGCGCAGGCGACCGGCGAACACGTCCTGGTACCAGCCCGAGGCGGCGCCGGCCAATTGCAGCGCGCTGATACCGCGGCTGGCCAGCGCATTGGGGTCGAACAAGACCTGCAGCTCGGGGTCGTTCAAACCCTGGGCCAGGACCTGGTCTACCGCGCCGAGGCGCTCCAGGTCCTGGCGCGTGCGCCGGGCCAGCGCGCGCAGGTTGTCGTCATCGGCCTGGCCTACGACCAGGACGATGGCAGTGGGAAAGCCGCTGGAGGTCGTGACTTCGACAATGTTCGGGTCGCGTGCCTCGGGCGGCAGCTCGTCGTTGACCATGGCCTGGACTTCGCGGCGCAAGTCGGCGACGCGGCGCTCGAAATCACGTTGCGAGATTTCCTGGAAGCGGACCAGGATGTTGGACACATTCTCGCGGCTGGAAGACACCACGAAACGCACATCCTGCAAGCGGGCAATGGCCTCTTCCAGTGGATCGGTGACCAGGCGCTCGACGTCTTCTGCGGACGCGCCCGGTAGCACCGTGGACATGTTGATCCAGTTGAAGTTGATGTCCGGGTCGCGCTCGCGCGGCATCAGCCAGAACGCGGCCACGCCCATGACCAGCACGACGATCATGAAGACGTTGGCCAGCGGGTGGTTCCCGTACAGGCGCTCAAGCATGAGGAATCAACGGATCGTGACGCGCTGGCCCGGACTGACCCGGCGTCTGCCATCATCGATCAACCGGCTGTTGGCGGGCAGATCGACGAGATGGGGGCGGCCGCTGTCGGCAGCGGGCAAGACCAGGAACTCGGCGCTTTCACTGTCTTCGGCCAGTAGCATCACACCGAGCTGGCCGTCGCGCTGGACGAGGTAATCGGCCGGTAGCGCCGGGCGCGGGTCGGTCCAGCGGATCCGGCCTTCGCTGCCGGCCGGCAGGCTGGCGCTGGCCTCGACAAAGCCCAGGCGGGCCTGGCGATTGCGACCGCCGCGGGTGATGACCGGCGCCACGCGCAACACTTCAACTGGCTCGATGCGACCGCCGCTTTCAAATTGCACCTGCTCGGCCAGGGCCAGGCCAGCGGCCAGCTCCGGCGAAACCCCGGCGACCACCTCCAGCTCGTCGAGCGCGACCAGTTCCAGCAGTGGGGTGCCGGGAGAAGCCAGTGCGCCTACCCCGATCAATCGTTCCGTGACCACGGCGGCAAACGGCGCCTTGACGAGGGTGCGCTCCAGTGCCAGTTCCGCGCCATTGAGTTCCTGCCTGGCACCTTCATGCTCGGCCTGGGCCTGACGGTAGCGGGTTTCGGCTTCCAGCAGCTGGTCTTCGGAGACAAAGTTCTGCGGCGCCAGCCGGCGAGCGCGCTCGACTCGCAGCCGGGCCATGTCAAGCGCGGCGTCGGCCGCCTCCAGGCGCGCCTGGGCGGCATTGACCTGGATGCGGTAATCGGCCGGGTCCAGCGCCAGCAGCAGCTCGCCGGCAGCTACCGTTTGCCCCGGCCGGACCGGGATCTGCTTCACCGTTGCGCTGACCTGGGCCGACAGGCGCGCCTCGTTCAGGCTCTCGACCCGGGCCGCGGCCTGGCGGTCCAGATAGACGGCAATCTCGGCGTAGGTGACAACGGTCACCGGCTCGGCACCGAAAGCCGGCACACATGCAAGAGCAAGGAGAAAAGTGAGCCAACGCTTCATGTAGCGTATTGTATGCGGGGGCCGTCACTGAAATCGTGACAAGCCACAGTTCAAAGCCAAATCCAACATGGACCCCGGCCACGTTGGGCCGGACTACCCCCCTGAACCCTGAACCCTTAAACCGCAAAGCCAAACCCGCCCTCCCCTTCACCCACCCCCCAATCCTTCCAAACCCTTCCGATCCAACCTGAACACTGTCCACTCATCCATTGGCACCGCGCCCAGGGAGCGGTAGAAGTCGATCGCCGGCTGGTTCCAGTCCAGCACGCTCCACTCCATCCGTCCGCATCCGCGTTTGCGAGCAATGTTTGCCAGGTGCAGCAACAGCGCCTTGCCGATACCCTGGCCGCGAAAGCGCGCGCAGACATAGAGGTCTTCCAGGTACAGTCCGGGCCGGCCAAGGAAGGTGGAGAAATTGAAAAAATACAGGGCGAAGCCAGCCGGCTGGCCCGCCTGCTCGGCCACGACTGCCGCTGCCGTGGCATGTTCACCGAACAAGGCGTCGGCCAGCAGGGCCTCGTCGGCGACGACTTCGTGCGCCAGGCGCTCGTAAACGGCCAGCTCGCGAATCAGGCTCAACAGCAGGCCTTCGTCTCCAGGCCTGGCATCACGTATTGCATATTCATTGGTCATAGTGAACAGCTATCTCCTTGATCGAAACCATTCATTGGCTTTTCTTGATGCGAATAATTATCATTAACCTATCTTTTATGGAACACACTCGATATGGCAAGGCAAAAGACCGTCTCGTTCGCGCTTCTCCACATGGCCGTCGCCTTCAGCGTGGTCTACCTGATGACCGGCAGCCTGGCGCTTGGCGGTGCGGTGGCCCTGGTCGAACCGGCGGTCAATACCATCGCCTACTTTATCCACGAAAAGGCCTGGGAAGGATGGATCTCGAAAAAACGCCACAATGGACCGGCCGAAGGGAACATGCTCCCAACGGGGTAATGCTAGGATCAGGCCAGCTATTCATACAGGCCTGATTGTGCACAAGTTCCAACTAATGCTGCTGGCGTTGCTGCTGGCCCCGATGTTCGCTGCTTCCAGCGCGCTGGCCGACCTCGCGTTCGAAGCGGGCAGCATCAGCGGCCGCCTGGTCCTGGTGGAGGACGGCAGCGCCAGTGACGACCCCGACGAGTTTGCCCAGGCGGTCGTCTACTTCGAGCCGCGGGCCAAGGTGGCGGTAGCGGCGGCCGACCAGCCGCTGGTCATGACCACCCGGCGGCGCCAGTTCGAGCCGCGGGTACTGGTGCTCACGGCCGGCAGCGAGGTCGTCTTTCCCAACGAAGACCCCATCCTGCACAACGTGTTCTCGTCCTCGGCCAGCAACCGCTTCGATCTGGGTCTTTACGGCCGTAGCGAGGGCAAGATCCATCGTTTCGATCAGGCAGGCCTGGTACGGGTTTTCTGCAACGTCCACCCGGCAATGTCGGCGCATATCGTCGTGCTCGACACGCCCTACTTCGTTGTCCCGGAAAGCGATGGACGTTTTGCGCTGAATGATCTGCCGCAGGGACCAGGTCGCCTGACCCTGTGGCACGAACGCGCCGAGGCCCGCCACCTGGAACTGGAGGTAACGGCCAGCCGGCAGGATCTGGGCACCACAGAGCTGGCCCTGACCATACGACAGCTTGGCCAGCAGCGCGAACGCCTGCGCCGTCCGCCACGGCGCGGCCGCTACTGAACCACACCAGGATCTGAGCACGTTCGGACCCATCTCGGAAGGCGATGCCCTGGCTGCCGGGCTTGCGCTACACTGATCGGTCAATCAAGGGATGCAACGATGCAATCACTGGCTTCAAGAATTGCCGTGCTGACTGTTGCCATGGTCACGCTCGCCGTGGTCCTTGCCGTCGGCGGTGCATGGCTGATCGGACAGCGCGTCGCCGACTCGGCGGTGACGGCATCACTTTCGTCCAGCCAGTCAATTCAACGCTACCTGCAGTCGAGCACCGCGCGCGAGGTTGCGCTGACCAGCGACCTGATCGCCGCCGACCCGCACTTTACCGCCTACCTGGTCGAGGCCATTCGCGGCGACCTGGGCGCTGACCAGGAAGTGGATGTACGCTCTATCCTCGACCAGGTTGACGAGCGCCGCCGCGAAATGGGCTTCGACTTCGCCATGATGCTCGATGCCGACGGTCGGGTGCTGGTTCGCACCGACCGCCCGGAACCGATTCGTGAGTCGCGTGCCGATCATCCCCTGGTCGCGGCCGTGATGGCCGACCTGATTCCCGATTATGGCCCCTGGCGCGAAGGCAACCGCCTCTACAATGCCGCTGTCGTGCCCGTAACCACAGCCTTCGAACTGGTCGGATTCCTGGTCACCGGCTTGCTCATCGATGACAACGTCGCTGGAGATATCAAGCGGGTCACCGGCGTCGACACGGTCTTCATCACGCTCAACGAGCGCGGCCAATCCCTGGTCGCCAGCACCCTCGACCTGCCCAGGTCCGAACGCCTGCTGGACCTGTTGGCCGAGCCGGTTGTCAACCGGCTGCGCGCCGGTGAGGCCGTCGACCGGCTGGATGTGCGATTTGACGGCGAAAACTGGGTGGCGCGCGCCGAGCCCATCATGGATGCCGGCGGGCGCGTGCTCGGCGCGGCGCTGACCATCGACTCCCTGGACGCGCGCCTGGCCGGCCACAGGGCCATCCAGACCGCGCTGCTGGCCGCCGGCATTGGCGCCGTGTTGCTGGCACTGATCCTGTCTGTCGTCGTGGCCCGGCGCATAGCCAGACCGGTATCAGCCCTGGCCAGTGTGGCCGACAAGGCGGCCCAGGGTGATTACAACCAACCGATCAATGCAGAGGGCAAGGACGAGGTCGCGACCCTGGGTCGGGCGATCAGCCGCCTGCTGGCCGACCTGCGCGAGCAGCAGGAAATTGCCGGCTACGTATCGGATCTTTCCAGGCATCTTGGCGATACCAACCCGGCCGAAGTACCCGAGGCAACCGAGACTGGGCCGAAACCGCGCGTACCGGAATCCGGCATGGCCCGTGTACTGGCCCTGCAGTGGCGCTCGGCCAACGACGACCAGGGCAGCTCGGCGATCAAGGCCCTGGAAACCTGGCTCGAGACGTTGACCCAGTGGTCGCTGCGTTTCGATGCCAGCCTGGTACCCGGCGGCAGCGCGCGGATTTACCTGCTGTTCAAGCCCGACAACCAGGATAGCCTGCTGCATTGCCTGGGCGCCCTGCTGGACGGCGTCAAGGACAACCCGGCACCGCCGGCGATGGCGCTGGCGTCGGGCGAGATCATCAGCTGCAGTATCGACATGGAAGCCAATCGCAACCACCTGATCTCGGGCAAGCCCGTGTTTCACTGCGAGCGGCTGCTCCGAGAGGCCGGCCCGGGTCGGCTCTTGCTCTCGCCCACCGCTCACGAGGCAGTGCACCAGGACCTGCGCCCGAACGGCGCCGACATCGGCGTCACGCTCGGCCGGCATTCGGGCAAGAAGTTCTACTGGCTGAAATCGCTGCCAGTCTCGGACCCCGAAGCCACTGCGATGCTGCCACGAAAGACCAGGACAGGCGCGACGGCACAGGCCATGCCGCGCGTTGGCAGCGTGCTCGGCGATCGTTTCGAAATCCAGGCCCGACTGGGCAGCGGTGCCATGGGCACGGTATTCAAGGCACACGATCGCAAGCTCGACGACATTGTCGCTGTAAAAGTGCTGCAGCCCGGTTTTCTGGGCGACCCCGATTTTCTCGAGCGCACCAAGAGCGAGATTCGCCTGGCCCGGCGCATCACCCATCCCAACGTGCTCAGAACCCATGACTTCTGGGAAATCGACGGCCTGCCCTTCATCACCATGGAGTACGTGCGCGGCATCACCCTGGCGCAGCTGATCGAGCGCTCCGGTCGCCTCAAGCTGGCCGCGGGGCTGCGCGTCTGCAGCCAGATCCTGCAGGGGCTGGACGCGGCCCACCGCGCCGGCGTGCTGCACCGGGACATCAAACCAGCCAACATCATCCTCGACCAGCGCGGCAATGCCCGCCTGATGGACTTCGGTATTGCCCGTCAGACCCACGGCGGTTCCAGCCAGCTCACCCAGCCAGGCAGCATGATCGGCACGCCAAACTACATGGCACCGGAAATCATTCTCGGCAAGGCCGTCGACCAGCGCAGCGACATCTACGCTACGGGCGTGATGATGAACGAGGTCTTTACCGGCCATTTACCCCTGGAAGCCGACTCTTCAATGGCCATGTGCATGGCCCACGTGCAAACCGCACCGACCAGTCCTTCGGTGCACTGGCCAGAAATCCCGGCG
>SLQY01000089.1 GCA_007131235.1 Wenzhouxiangella sp. | reverse complement strand
CCCTGGATCGAACGGGTGTTGCTGATGGCTTCCAACGGATTGTTTTCCAGCAGTACCAGGTCGGCGACGCAGCCGGGCTGCAGGCAGCCGTGCGCGGGCTGGTCCAGGTAGCGGGCAATCTTGGTGGTGCCGGTGGCCAGGGCCTGGGCCGGGGTCATGCCGATGTCGACGTAGATTTCCAGCTCGTGGTGGATGGCATCGCCGGGCACGTTGAGAATCTGCGGCGCATCGGCGCCAAGCAGGATGGTTGCGCCGGCCTCATGCAGGGCAGTCAGTAGGGCACGGCGGATCTCGATGAATCGTTCGCCCTGGCCCTCCGGCACTCGGCCACGGATATTTGCGACCGCGCTGCGCCATTGTGCGCGGGTCTGGGCTGGAATCCAGCGCATCGCATCGCGCTGAAACAGGGCATCAACATCGCCCGTGGCCCAGTTCTCCAGCAGGCTCTGGGTTGGCACGTTGGCAATGCCTGCCTCGGCCGTGCGTCGGGCCAGCTCCGGAATCAGCGCCTTGTCCATGCCGGCGACCAGGTTGACGGCGAACAGCCCCGGGTCGGTGCCGTAGAGCGCGTGATCCTCTGGCACCAGCTGCTGGCCATAGCCATCGAGATGGTCGATCGAACCCTGGCGCGAGGCCAGGGTGCGGTCCAGGCCAACAGCAACCGACACATGGCCGGAGTAATCAATGCCCAGCGCTGCCGCGGTCTCGGCGATGGCGTCGAAGGCTTCCGGCCAAAGCCCGGGATGCAGTTTGAGCAAATCGTATCCGGCCTCGGCCTGGGCTCGGACCATGGCGCGGGCTGCCGCTGGCGAGGACACCGAGTTGCTGTTGAACGATGGCCCAGAGGTGATCAGGCGTGGTCCGATCACGTCCCCGGTAGCCAGCTGCTGGCGCAGCGCCAGGTGGCCGGGCTCCCCGAGCATGCCGCGGATTGTCGTGATGCCGTGGGCCAGGTAGAGAAAGAGGGTGTCTCGAATCAGCTGATCACCCAGTCGCGCCGACGGCACGTGGGCATGCATTTCGGCCAGTCCGGGAATGATGTAGCCGGCCCGGTCAACGACGATGTCCGCTTGCGAAATCGACTCGGCATCGACGATAAAGCCGTCCCGCACGGCCAGGCGAACCGGGTCCGAAACCGTGCCGGAATCGACGTCGACCAGCCGGACATCCTCGAATATCAACGTGCGCGCATCGAGGCTCAGGCTGATGGACAGGAAAACGCTTGCAATCAGGTAGCGCACGGCATCGCACTCCAATTTAGACAGGCTTGAGTCTAGACCGCCAGCTGCACGGATAAAATTACACTAATTGCTTGCGCCCATGTCCCGCAGTGCCTGGCGCGCACGTTCGCCGGTTTCATCGGTTGATTGGGCGGCTACCCGGTAGTGTTCGATTGCGCGCTGGCGGTTGCCGGCCCGACGCTCGACGTTGCCCAGGAAGTAGTGGCCCTGGGCCGTCGGCAGGCGTTCGATGCTGGCGGCAAGATCGGTCCTGGCGCCATCCAGGTTGCCGAGCTGTTCGCGGACCATGCCGCGGCGCAAATGCTGATAAAACCAGCCAGTATCGCGTTGCAGGGCTGCGCTGTAAGCGCGCTCGGCCTCACGGTAGTTGCTCTGCGATGCCAGGGCATCGCCCTTCAGGGCGTGGAAGATCGCTTCTCCGCTTTCGATGGCCAGGGCTTCCTCGGCCTTGGCCAGGGCTTCTTCGAACTCGCCCCGGCCCAGCGCCCGCCGTCCCTCGTCGTGGGCCTTGTAGGCGGGTTGCAGCGCATTCAGGCGGGCGATCATCTGCCGGTAACGTTGTTCGCCGACCGTTCCTTCGCGGCCCAGTTCATCGGCAGTGCGCTGATTGGCTTCGACGCGCTCGCGTGACGGCGGGTGGGAGGCAAAAAGACCGGCCAGGAAACCGGAGTCGCGGCCTTCGGACAGGCGCACGAAGCTTTCCTGCAGGGCCACTGCACCCTCAGGATTGTAGCCGGCCCGGTGCATGTACACCATGCCGAAACGGTCTGCCTCGAGCTCGGCGCGCCGGGAATAGCGCTGGTTGATCAACTGAGCGCCAACCATGCCACCGAGCATGGCCACCGTAGCGTAGTCCTCGCGCTCGGTAGCGACCCCCACGGCGACCCCGCCGAGAATGACCGCGCCCTGCAGCAAGGCACCGCGGGACTGGGCCTGGGCACCGTGGCGAGCGGCAGCGTGGACCACTTCGTGGCCTAGCACCGCAGCCAGCTCGGCCTCGGAATCCATTTCGGTCAGCAGGCCCCGGTTGATGGCCATCTTGCCGCCCGGCAGGGCCCAGGCGTTGGGTACCGAGCTGTTGAGCACATAAAACTCGTAGGGCAGCTCGCGATCGGCCTCAGCGGCGACGCGTTGGCCCACTTCCTGGACGTAGGCGACAAGCTCGGCATCGAGCACGAAGTCACCGCCCTGGGACTGGCGCAGCGGTGCGTAGTATTCCTGCCCGACCTGCAGTTCCCAGCTTTCGTCGAAAATGCTCAGCTCGCGCTCGCCGGTGACCGGATTGACCGCGCAGCCAGCGACCAGCAATATCATCAAGAATGCGAGGGTCGACCTCATGCCGAAACTCCTAAATGGACAGGTTTAGCCCCATTATAGGCACGGAATATCCGATCCGGCAGCAACGCCTGGGCCGGAAGATCGCGATCAGTGCGTGGCCTCGCAGTTGCCGCTCAGATCGATGCTGGTTTCGGTCAGGCGAACATCCAGCTCTTCGCGGCCATCCTCGATCTGCACGATGCGCAGCGGCATCCACAAGAATGCCTCGCTGTGCCATGAGTCGTAATTGCGGCTGGACCCCTCGCGTCGGAAGCGCTGCATGCGCAGGCTGTCGAAGCAGCCCAGGTCGAGCTCCAGCTGTTCGCGGGCCTGGAACAGGAATTGCTGGTCCTCGATCTCGGTGCGCTCCAGCACACGGAAAGTCAGATCCTCGCCGCGCTGGTCCGGGTCGTGCAGGGCCACGGCCAGCTGCAGACGCAGGGTGAGTGGGTCGAGCATTTCGTCCTCGAGCTCGATCAGGTAATCGCCATCGTAGGTTTGGGTGCGCGACAGGCCTTCGCGCCAGTCCAGCTCGTGCTGCCAGAAGCGGCTGCGGGTCGGGCCGCGCGTGACCTGGCGGTAGGTCAGCATGCGAATACGGTCTTCCTCCCAGACGAAATGGGCAGACTCCTCGGCCGACACGCGCAGCATGCGGGCCAGCCGGGCCGTGGCCACGGTTTCGGTGGCAAAGTGCCAGACGCCGCGTTCGTCGGGCGCCAGGCTGACGTGAATTTCGCCGATCTTGCTGCCGCGCCTGATGACGTCGTAAATGGCCGTGTGCGCCGGCAGCGGCGCATCAACCGTGTTCGGAGACGCTGCCACGGGGGCGGAAGTCACGGCGATCATCGAGGTCATGGCCAAGCAGCAGAGGGCCAGCCAGCGGTTGGTTGTCGAGAAGAATCTGTTCATGTCGCAATTCGACCGGCTTGGATGTCAATAGTGCCATCGTCGCCGGGAGCAATTGGTGCTCCAGCGGCAGCAGGCGCTCTGCCAGGCGCTCGGGATCATCATCGGGCAGGATGGCCAGGCGCGCCTGGCTCAGTACCGGACCTCCGTCGAGTTCCGGGGTGACGAAGTGAACACTGGCGCCGTGGTCACGGTCGCCGGCGGCCAGGGCCCGGGCGTGGGTGTCCAGGCCGCGATACTTGGGCAGCAGGGAGGGATGGATGTTGATCATGCGACCGAGGAATTGGGTAACGAAGTCCGTGCTCAGGACGCGCATGAATCCGGCCAGCACGATCCAGTCGGGTGCGTAACCGGTCACGGCCGCGGCCAGGCTGGACTCGAAGCTGGCACGGTCCGGGTGACGACGACGATCGATGCGCACTGCATCGATGCCCCAGCCGGCGGCCAGTTCAAGTCCGGCCGCATCCCGGTCGCTGATGGCGGCACAGATTTCGGCTTTCAACCAGCCCTCGTGGATTGCCTGCTGCAAGGCTGTGAAATTTGTGCCCCGACCCGACAGTAGCACCACCAGGCGCGCCGTCATTGGCTGTACTGGACGCGCTCGCCGCGGCCGGCTTCGCGAACCCGTCCGATGACCCAGGCCCGCCCGGCCAGGCTCTCGATCACGGCGCTGGCCTGGTCCTGCGGACAAACCAGGACGAAACCGATGCCCAGGTTGAAGGTGCGGCGCATTTCCGAGGCCGCAACCTGGCCGGTCGTGGCCAGCCACTCGAAGACCGCTGGCTGCGGCCAGGCCGCAACGTCAAGATCAATGCCGAGATGGTCGGGAATGACGCGGATGATGTTTTCGGTCAGACCACCACCGGTAATGTGGGCCATGCCGCGGATGTCGAAGCGTTTGACCAGGTCCAGCACCGTGGGCACATAGATGCGAGTCGGTGCAAGCAGGGCATCGCCCAGGCTGATTCCATCGAGGTCATCGTCCAGCCTGGCCTCGCTGACCTCGATGATCTTTCTGATCAGCGAGTAACCGTTGCTGTGCGGACCCGAAGCGGGCAGGCCGATCAGGACACAGTCGGTTTCGATGGTGCTGCCGTCGATCAGCGCGTCGCGCTCGACCGCACCGACCGCGAAACCGGCCAGGTCGTACTCGCCGTCGTCATACATGCCGGGCATTTCCGCGGTTTCGCCGCCGATCAGCGCGCAGCCGGCCTGGCGGCAGCCCTCGGCAATGCCTGCCACGACCTCGGTGGCGGTGTCGACATCGAGGCGACCGCAGGCGAAATAATCGAGGAAGAACAGCGGCTCGGCCCCGCATACCAGGATGTCGTTGACGCACATCGCCACCAGGTCGATACCGATGCTGTCGTGACGATTGAGCTGGCGGGCCAGCAGCAGCTTGGTGCCGACGCCGTCGGTGCCGGATACCAGCACCGGATCGCGATAGCGCTGACCGAGGTGGAACAGCCCGCCGAAACCACCCAGGCCGGCCAGCACCTCGGGCCTGCGGGTGGCCTGCACCAGCGGCTTGATTCGGTCCACCAGGGCATTGCCGGCGTCGATATCCACGCCGGCGTCTCGATAGCTCAGGCCCTTGGGCTTGTTGTCACTCATGCTTGGGATCCGATTGCTTGGTTCAAGCTGTCTATTGTCGCCGATCCGCGCATCACCTTGTACCCGCAAGAACGGCCGGGCCTTCGGGTATCATTCATGTCGATGAGCAGACTCAAGATGGCAATCATGGTGGCCTTGCTGGTGGCGGTGACCGGGCTTTACCCCGGTCAGGCCCGGGCCTTGTATGTGGGTGAGGCGGTTCTGGTGCCCGGAGAAGTCAGCGATGTCGAGGCGATGATGAGCGCGCTTGACGAGGTGCTGATCCGCCTGACCGGCATGGACGAGGTCTCGCCGGTGGAGGCGCTGGGTCTGCGGGCTGCCGATGCCCGCGCGCTGTTGCAAAGCCAGCAGCGCGTCAGGATCGAGCGCCTGGCAGAAGATGGCAGCCGTATCGAGGAGCTGCGCCTGAGAGCCGAGTTCTATCCGCCGGATGTGGATGCGCTGCTGGCCGGACAGCTATGGCCGCGCCTGGGCCGTGAGCGGCCAGCAATCCTGCTCTGGGCCGCACTGGATGACGAGATGGGAGCGCGGCTGGCCGATTCCCCGCTGTTCGAGCAGGCCGTGGCTGAATGGGGACGGCGATTTGGCCTTGATGTGATCCTGCCACTGGGGGATGCAACTGACCTGGCCTGGGTGCAGCTGTCCGACATCCGCGGCGGCTTCATCGACAGCATCGAGCCCAGCGCCGATCGCTATGGCGCCGGCGTGGTTGCGCTGGCCGACCTGCGCGCCGACGACGACGGCTGGGCCGGGCGCTGGCTCTGGCGCATAGACGGTCGGGAACTGAGCGTTCAGGTCCACGGCGAGCGGTTGACTGACCTGGTCGAACCCGGCTTGCGCGCGTTGCTGGCAGCGCTGGTTGAGCGTTTTGCCACGGTGACCCGTCCGGACGGCGGAAGTGTCATTCGGGTCGTGATTGACGGCATCGTCGAGCCGATCCAGTATGCCGAGGTGTTGCGCTTCTTCGAGCAGCTCAGCCTGGTTGAGGACTTCCGCGTGCTGGAAGCCAGGGCAAGAACGGTCAGCTTCGAGCTGGACCTGAGCGGAGACGGGCTCGAAGACATGATCCGCCTCGGTCGCACACTTGCCATTGACAGCATCGCGCCAGATGGAACCCTGTATCTCAGGCTGGCGCGATGAATTTGAGTATCCTGCCCAATGCGCTGACCGTCGGGCGCATGCTGTCTGTGCCGCCGCTGGTCATTCTCCTGTTGACGGGACAGTACGGCTGGGCCCTGGCAGTGGCCATTGTTGCCGGCATCTCCGATCTGCTCGATGGCTGGCTGGCCCGGCGCTACGGCTGGACAAGCCGCTTTGGCAGCCTGGCCGATCCCGCCGCCGACAAGATCATGATGGTGTTCAGTTATCTGACCCTGGCCTGGCTTGAATACCTGCCCTGGTGGTTGTTCGTGCTGGTCATCCTGCGCGACCTCGTCATCGTTATCGGCGGCTGGGTCTATCATGTGAAATTCGAGCGTCTCGAGGCCCAGCCAACCCAGCTGTCGCGCTTCAATACCTTCTGCCAGGTCTTTTTGATGTGGTACGTGCTGGTCTACCTGGCCGGTTTTCCGCTGCCGCCGGAAGGTCAGACCGGACTGGAACTGCTGGTGGCCGTATTGGCTGTCGTTACCCTGGTCCACTACACCTGGCTTTGGAGCATGAAAGCAGTGGTGGTCAGCCGCAAGCGTCGTTCCGGCTCCGGTGTCTGATGATCCGGCAACAGATTCCGCTGGCCCTGAAGCCACCGCGGCGGCCAGGCTTCGACAACTTTGTCGGCGGGCCCAACCGCGCCGTGGTCGAACTGCTGGCTGGCGGCCTGGAGACAGGTGCCTGGTATTTCCTCGCCGGCCCGGCCGGCTCGGGTCGCAGCCATCTGCTCAGCGCAAGTTTTGCTGATGGTCTGAGACGCGGCCAGGCGACCCAGTTCCTGGCCCTGGCCGTGCCGTCCAACCAGGCCTTGCTGGACCAGGTCACCGCCGACTGTGTTCTGCTCGATGATATCGATGCGCTGGCCGGGCAGGATCGCGGCGAAATGCGGTTGTTCAATGCCCTGAACCGCTGGCGGGCCGAGCGCTGTACCGTGGTGATGTCGGGTGCAAGCCGCCAGGGCTTCAAGTTGCCTGACCTGCGCTCGCGCCTGGCCCAGGCAGCACGTCTTACCCTGAAGCCGCTGGAAGAAGCCGATCTGCGCCGGCTGATCACGCGCCTGGCCGGTGAGCATGAAGTGATACTGGGCCGCGGTGCCGCTGACTACCTGCTCACCCGCGGTGCGCGCAGCGCCGGCGCCATGGCCGCTCTGATCGAGCAACTCTCCAGCCGCGCCCTCAACGAACGCCGCACCCTGTCGGTGCCGCTGATCCGCGAAGCACTGCAGGCACAGTCCTGATCGCCTTGGCAGGATCGGCATT
>SLQY01000041.1 GCA_007131235.1 Wenzhouxiangella sp. | reverse complement strand
GTTCCTCGGCCGGTATGACCTCATCGCCCATGACATGCTCTTCGCGCCCCTGGGCCAGACGCTGAAGCTCGCCAAAATCGGCGGAGAAGACAAAATCATCAAGGCCTTCGCCGCAAGGGTGCTCCTCCGACACCGGCTTGAGCAGGCGTTCGATATCCAATATTTCGCTCATGACGAGCGCACCCCGGTGGCGTTTTTATCTATTCGCCGATCATACACCATGATTTCAGGAACTGGCAAAAGTTGTGACGCGGTGCACTTTTTTCTGGTCGCTGGTGACATACTGGCTGACATCCTGTTTGCAGCGTTCATGCTGCCCTCGCTGAAATAAAACGGAAACCGGGATAGAATTCGGCCATCTCCATTGGAAAAAATCGAATGCCGCGAATCAAGGAAGTCGAATTCTGGAGCTTTCTCGACGCTCTGCAACGTGCGTCCGACAGTGGCCAGAAGATCGAGCCGCTCGACAAGGATGCCTGGAAGGCCTACCTGAAGGCCAACCGGATGAGTGAGCCCATGATGGAGGAATTCGCCAAAGCCAGGTTCATGACCTTCGACAAAGTCATCATCGAAGACGATAGCGACTGGGTGGGCCTTTACATGTATTCTGTCGATGACGAAGGCGCTCTCAAGTGGGACCCCTGAATTCTTACGCAGACGGCCGTGCAATTATCCCGGGAGCCGTTCTGCAATGCTTCATCGACAATTGCCTCTCCCGGCGCGCGACCGTGCTGAAGTAACTCTTCAAGGCGGTCGTTGCCGACTGAACCGCTGACACCATCCGAGCATAACAACCAGCAATCTCCCGGACGCGCCTCCATGACCAGGCAATCCAGGCTCAGACTTTCACAGGCGCCAACAGCGCGTGTGATGGCGTCGTTGCCCGGCTGGCTGAAATCCGGCGGCCTTCCCGTTGCCTTGGCCAATTCATGGGCATAGCTATGATCATCGGTCATTTGCCGAAACTGGCCGTTACGCAATCGATAGGCGCGACTATCACCCGCCCAGATCACCACCGCCCGGCCGGACTGGACCAGCAGCGCGACCACCGTCGCCCCGATCTGACCAAGCTGATGGCTTCTGGAATAACCCCATAGATGCCGGTTGCAATCGAGCAGACAACGCTTGAGGTGCTGGACTGATCCGCCGAGCCGATGCGACAGGTCAACTGCGGCCAGCTGCCGGACAATCCATTGCGAGGCATAATCACCGGCGCGGTGCCCACCCATGCCATCGCAGACCGCCCACAGGCTCCTTTCGGGCAGCTCAAGATAGGCGTCTTCGTTACGCTGGCGGTAGTAGCCCTGGTGGGAGAATGCACTGCTGTGAATGCGCATGCCCGGAGTCTCAGTCGAGCCCGTCATCAACCGGGGGCCGGTCCGGCACCGATTCTCTGCCTTCGCTACCGATCTGTCCGGCAAAACTCCAGCCACTGTCGGTGAAGCTGCCGTCGAGCAAAGCCGTGTAGGCCCCCGCCTGGGGCATGCCCTCGGCCAACAACAGGGACGCCGGTATCCGGTCCGAACCCTGGCTCCACCAGACCGAGAGGGCAGGCATAAGCTCGGCAAAAGCGTCGTCGGCCAGCACGCCGAGGACTTCCCCGGTATCGAGTTGCTGGCCGAGTCGGTACTGGCGGGCGGCCGAGCCCAGGCCGACCCAGGCATCGTCGCGCTCGCGCACGGGCCTGGCCCGGCGCGCCAACGGTAACTCAGCCAGGCGTGATTCCAGCGTCTCCGGCTCGAACTCATCACCCAGGCTGTCCAGGGCCAGACCCTGGGCGGCGTCGAACCAGTCCTGCCAGCGATGAATGGCAGTGATCGGTGGACAATCGCCAGCGTTGACCATGACCGAAAACGGAAAGTAGCGGCCCACCCGATCAACGCTGGGAATCAAAACGCCAAGCCATGTCGACTGGTCCAGCGTGCCTGGCCCGGCCGCAAAATTCCATACCGGGCTGACCATGTAGTAGTCGATCCAGGTTTCCCCAAGTTGCTCACGGCTGGCACTGATCCCTTCCTGCAACCACTCGTCCCAGTTGGCGACCATGCTGCCGGCCAGGAACCGGGTAATGAAGTCGCCCAGCCTCGGGATCTTGCCGTAACAACCTGAACCTGGCGTCATTCCCTCATTCCTTGCCTCGCTTGAACCATCATCCCAGGCCGGGACATTCAGAGCACCGTTGGACACTGGAAGCGTTGAACCAGGTCCGCGGTCAACGGGTTGATCAGGGCGTGCGCCCGCACCTCGTAGCGCGCCGTGCGACCGGCCATTTCAAACTCTACGGTCATGCTTTCCGGAGTCGCCCCCGGCTGCCGGGGGAACTGCTCGAAAAAGCGGAACAGCGCCCACGGTCCATCGGCCGAGGCTGCGGAGCGTCCACTGGCTGCCGGCGGATCGAACTGCAGGCGCACGCCGGTGGCCCCGCTGGGGTCCGGCCAGCGCACCGTGGTAAAGCGCACAGGGCCGTGGAAATATTCTACTGACTGCTCGCCGATACGCAGGCTCAGCCGGTTGATGGACTGGTCCATTTCCACGGGCCGGAGATCAAGCTGTACGATCGGCCGCTGACCGCCCTCCGGGAAGAAGGCATCGCGAATGCGGCGGGCATTTTCGAACTGTCGAATACTATCGCCAGTCAGGCTGGGCGCTCCCGGCCGTGGCGGGCGCCAGCGCCAGGGAGATGTGCTGGTATCGGCATAACTTCGGAGATTTTCGTCGAAAAACTGGTCAAGCAATCCGCCGTGACCGAACAAGCGACCAAACTCCTGCAGCGAAAGATCCTGGGTTGCACCGGCCCGGAACGGGTAGCGCTGACCGGTCAACTCACGGCAAGCAGGCAGGACCTGGCTGGCCCATTGTCGCTGTACCTGCGATCGGGTATCGGCAGCGGTCAGCTGAACAATGCGCACGGAGAACGAGCCCAGCCACTCCGACACCGGGTCCGGAAGGCTCAGTGCATCTTCGCGCAGACTGCGGGTCAGATCGGCAGTCGTGCCAAGCCCGGCGGCCACTCCACGGGCAGAATCCTCGAAGGTGATCGCCAGCCGACGCAGCGTCCCGAGCGGCTGATCGATAGGCCAATCGCTGCCTAGATCACCGTCACCGGCCAGGCGGACCAGGGCGCGGAATCGATCTTCCACCACGGCTTCGGGATCGGATCGACCCTGACCGGCTTGACGCACGACTTCGCGACCCTCGCGCGGCAGCATGCGGCTGAGCCGACGCTGGGCCGCGCGACCGCCGGCATCGCGCATGGCCTGGCCCAGTCCGCCCCCTTCTTCATCGGTCCGGGTCAGCTGGGTTTCATCGGCAATAGCGCCGAGCAGCCAGCGAATTGGCGACTGGGTACCCGAAGCGGCACGCAACACCCTGACCGCGTCATTGGTCGTTCCGAATCCGACGATCTCGAGATCGCCCAGCAGATTTTCCCATTGACGCACGAATTCACGGAAATACAGCTCGCGCACCTCGTCGACCAGGCGACTGATCTCGCGGGCGTCATCGATCCGACTGCGCGCTTCATCGGCCAGCACCCAGGTCTCACCCAGCAGCTCGGTAACGATGCTGCGCAGCTCTGGACGCAGGATGTTGTGATAGCCGGCATAGGTGTACAAACCGTTGATACCCTCGTCTAGGGAACGGCCACTCACGCGCTGGAAAACCAGGTCGGCCTGCGGCCCGGCATGCTCTGAAACCCGGAACGGCCGCACATTGCGCGAGTACTCGGCCTCTATCTCCAGGCGCTGCAATACACGACGGGCCATGGGTACCGCCCGGAGCACGGTACGGGTATCGGCGATCAGGTATTCGTCCAGCTCGTAGGGGACCGGAACATCCAGGTTATTGGCCAGGGCCTGCACGTGCAGGGCCAGGGCCTCGCGCTCGTCCAGGGTCAGGCCGTCGGGCGGGAATCGCTCCAGGTCAAGTTGGTACCAGAGGTCGACGGTTTCAGCGTCGAAGCGCCGAGGACGCTCCATCATCAGGTAGACCTTCAGCGTTTCATACAGAAACTCCGGTGCATCCGCGCTGTGCCGCAGTCTGTCCTCGGCGCGGTAGATCAGCTGGGGCAGCAGCAAGTTGTGCAGCATTCGCACGTAGGCTCGCCGAGCTTCCTGGCCCATCTTTTCGCCCTGGTAGAGTCCGAAACCGGCGCTTCGTGGCGGGCGCTGGTCGCGCTCACCGTAACCATGCGGCAGTTCGCGCATCTGGTCCAGGACAATGATCATCTCCGACAGGTTGGCCGGCTGCCCATCGATGGCATGCAGGTTCAGTCGCATGCTGTCCGAGGCGTCGTCCATGCGCTCGACCAGGGTGCGGTTGTGCATGAAACTGATCGACCAAAGGGTGACTGCGGTCAGCAGGATCAGTACGCTTGCCGCGGCCGAGCCCAGTTGCAACATCTTGCGTCGCCGCTCACCGCGCGAATCGACCCCGGCCAGGGCCGCCTCCGGAAAGATGACTTCAGTCAGCAAGCGGGTCAGGAAATAACTCTGGCCCCGTCCAGCCGCAGCCTGACCCCCGCTCGAAGTGACGCCGAAAGAACGTGACAGCGCGCCCATGACCCGATCGATGGGCGTTCCCTCCTGCGTTGCGCTGGTCAGGTAACAGCCGCGCAGCATCAGCTCCTGCTCGTAGCGAGTCGGGCTGAACGCCTCGGTCAGGAATTCTTCAAGCAGTGGTCTGAGTGCGGAAAACTGCTGCGGGAACGTGTAAATAGCCTGGCGCCTGGCCTCGGCGCGCTCGTGCTGCAGCTTGTCGACAACCTGGCCGCCCAGGCGCTGGGCAAGGTGCTCGAACTCCTCGCCGATCCGTTCGACCGGATTGCCCTGGCGTGATTGCTCGAGATCCAGGGTAAAGCCCCACACCTGTTCGCGCTCACCGCGTCCCAGGTCGTCGAAGAACTCGTTGAAACCGGCCAGCAGGTCGCACTTGGTAAACATCACGTACACCGGAAAGCGCACGCCCAGCTCGGTCTGCAACTCCTGCAAGCGGCTGCGCACCGCCTGGGCGTGCTGACGCCGCTCCGACTCCGAGCCAGTCAGCAGATCGGAAACACTGATGGCAACCAGTGCACCGTTGATGGGCTGGCGCTTGCGGTAACGCTTGAGCAGGGCAAGAAAACCCTTCCAGGCACCCGCATCACGCTGCCGATCTGAATCCTGCGTGGTGTAGCGACCGGCAGTATCGATCAGCACTGCCTCGTTGGTAAACCACCAGTCACAGTGCCGTGTTCCGCCGACGCCTTTCAGCGACTCAACGCCGAAACGCTCGGCCAGGGGGAATTTCAGGCCGGAGTTGACCAGCGCCGTGGTCTTGCCGGCGCCGGGTGGACCGATGATCAGGTACCAGGGGATCTGGTAAAGCCGCTTGTTTTCACCCTTGCCACCCAGCTTGGCGTTTTTCAGTACATCGAGCGCTTCCTGCAGGCGCTCTCGCAGCAGCTGCACTTCCTCGGCTGAGCGATCGGTCTCCGGCTCGGCCTCGATGACCTGCTGGGCGAGCTCCTCGTTATAGCGGCGGCCGATCATCCAGGCCCGGGTCTTCTTGATGATCCACCACAGGTACAGCACCAGGATCAACGCGATTCGCCAATACGGATGCTCCAGCGGCATCCACCCGGCGAAGCTCAACAGCGGACCGGCAAACCAGATCACCAGCGCGATGGCGGTGATCGCAATCAGCGGGATCAGTACGTGACGCAGGAAGGCTCTCATACTTCTTCTCCACTGGCCGCGGTCACGGCAATATCGACGCGACGGTTGCGAGCCCGCCCCTCGGCTGTTTCGTTACCGGCCAGCGGCTGGGTATCGGCGCGGCCTTCGTAGCTGAAGCGCTCGGGATCCTGCGCCCCGCCCTTGAGCATTCGCGTCACCGACTCGGCCCGAGCTTCGGAGAGGTGCCAGTTCGAAGGGAAACGCACCGAGCGAATCGGCAGATTATCGGAGTGGCCGGTCACCAGCACCTGCCCGCTGACCTGGCCCAGGGCCTCACCAATGCGCCTGATCATTGGTTCGCGTTCAGCTTCGACCCGGGCCTGCGCCGAAGCGAACAGGCCGTCCCCGGCAATTCGAATGATCACGCGTCGACCGTCGCGCTCCAGCAGCACGGTACCGGCGGAAATGTCTTCAGCCAGCAACCTGGACAGCGTCTGGTAGAGCGTCTCCGATTCCGGCCCTGGCGCCCGCTCGCTGATCTCCAGGCGTGCGATTGCCATCGCATCGAGCGAAGCCAGCCGGCCGAGCAAGGGATCGGATGAACGATTGAGGACGATATTGAAAGAAAAGAAGGTGACCAGCATCAACGCCGCACCAATGCAGGCAATTGCCCACGGTGGGATGTACCCGGTCAGCCCGGGCCGTCCGGCATTGGACCCGCGCCAGTGTATCGACAGGTCGTTGTCACGATCCGGGCGCTGATTGCGGATCGTTTCGTAGAGTGCATCGCGATACTGCCCCAGCGCTTCGCGGCCATCACTGCGCGCGCCATAAGCGCCTTCGAAACCCAGGCCCAGGACAACGTAGAGGAATTCCAGCAGGTCAACATTGGCGCTGGCGTTGCGCTTGGCGCGGTCGATGATCTTGAAGACCTGCTCACCGCCCCATGTTTCCCGGTGAAACTGGCTGAGCAAACTGTTTTCCTGCCAGCGACTGCGACTTCCCCACGGCGTTCCCAGCACGACCTCGTCAATAAAGGCGCACAGCGTGTAGTGTGCATAGCCGACCACTTCGCTGCTGTAGCCGGTGCGGTGCGACTCGTCCTCGAAACGCTTGAGTTGGCGAACGATGCGTTCCCTCAATGCACCCAGGTCGGGCTGCTCGGTCGAGGTCTTCAAGCGTGCAGCCAGGTTAAGCAGGTGAGCAGCCGCCGCTTCCAGCGGATTCATGCCCGGGCCCGAGGTCAGTTCTTCCAGGCCGCCGCCGCGCCCGGCACCGCCTCCGCCTCCTGGAGGCCCGGGCGGGGGCGGCGGGGGTGTGCGGCTGCCGGGTGGCGACGTTCGCGACGGAGACCTGCCGCCAGGTACCGGCTTGATCACGGTACGGTCAGACGCCGCTGACGAGAAAAACGGATCCTTGCTGCTCATTTAATCGATACCTCGAAGCCGTCTACCCATCAGCCGTAACCGCCACGTCATTGCCTGATGGCCCAAAGTTCCATTTCGAGATCCGGATAGTCTCCGGATACATGCAGGGCGATGCCTCCGCTGGTCTTCAAGTCTTTCCAGTACTGGCTGGTGCGATCAAGCTCGAAATAGCTGAATCCGGCATGGTAGGGAATCTGGCGCGGTGCTACCGGCAGCGGCGATGTGCCAATGCCGCGCACCTGCTTGTTGACCAGCTCCCGGATTACTTCGACCGACCCGATCTTGATTTGGCGCGGCAGCTGGGTGCGCAATTGATCACCGGGCAATGAGGCCTTGGCCGCGAGCACGAAAATCGAATCATCCACCAGTCCGCGATCCGGAATCCGGCCTACCCGAATACCATATTT
>SLQY01000111.1 GCA_007131235.1 Wenzhouxiangella sp. | reverse complement strand
TCGCCCATCGTCATCAGCACGCGATCACCGGACTGGATCAGGCCGGCCTCCCTGACATGTTTTACCGCCGCTCGCGCCAACTGGGGTGCGGCCATGGCCTCGGGCGAAAAGAACAGCGGTTTGACATGTTGAAACAGGCGCATCTTTCGAAGCGTCGCGCGGTTAGGACTCAAACCCACGATCAGCGCGGGTGATCGCACGCGGCTCAACCACTGGGCGGTCGAGCCGGACTCGGTCAGGGCGATGATGGCCTGCACGGAAATCTTGTTGGCGGTTATCATCGCCGCCATCGCAATGGCCTGGTCGATACGCTCGGCGCGCACGTTCAACATCCGCGACGGCACATGGGCCTGGACGTGGCGCTCAGCGCCTTCGCAGATCCGGGCCATGGCCTCGATGACCCGCGCCGGATGTCTGCCCACCGCGGTCTCGGCTGACAGCATCACCGCATCGGTGCCGTCGATGACCGCATTGGCCACATCCAGCACCTCGGCCCGGGTCGGAATCGGACTTTCAACCATGGACTGCATCATTTGCGTCGCCGTGATGACCGGTCGGTTCTGTTCCAGCGACATCCTGATGATGCGCTTTTGCAAGCCCGGCAGCTCGGCCTCGCCGATTTCCACGCCCAGATCACCCCGCGCCACCAGCACCGCATCGGAGGCCTCGATCACCGACTCCAGGTTTTCAATCGCCTCTGTGCGCTCGATCTTGGACACCAGGGCGGCGGTACCACCGGCTTTTTTCAGCAGGTGCCGGGCCTGCTCGATATCCTCAGCGCTGCGCGGAAACGAAACGGCCAGGTAGTCGACTTGCCACTCGGCTGCACGCTCGATGTCGGCTGCATCAGCCTGAGACAGGCCCGGAATAGACAGGCCACCACCACGCAGGTTCAAGCCCTTGCGATCCGACAGGTAACCGCTGGTAAGGACGGTGCAATGAATCTCGTCACCAACCACTTTTTCCACGCGCATCGCCATCAAGCCGTCGTCCAGCAGCAGCTCGCTGCCGGGCCGCACGTCGGCGGCCAGACCCAGGTAGCCGACGCCCACGCCGGTTCGATCACCCGGCGGCGGATTCTCGCGCGCATACAATATGAATGACTGGCCAGCCTCCAGATCCACCCGCGCCTCGCGGAACCGCTCAATGCGAATCTTCGGGCCGGCCAGGTCGCCCAGCACGGCCACGTCCGTATCCAGCTCGCGGGCCACCGCGCGCACCATGCGAATGCGCCGCGCGTGCGTGTCCGGATCGCCGTGCGAGAAGTTCACCCGCACCACGTCACAGCCGGCAAGAATCAGCTTTTCCAGCACTTCCGGATCATCAGTGGCCGGACCCAGGGTCGCGACTATTTTCGTTCTGCGGTTCATGAGACTAGTGTAGCCAAATCAGACCACTTCCACTTCACTGCCGCCGCGCAGGAATGATTCGGTCAGCTATGTTCAGCGGCCGCCAACTTGCATGCGGTCGCCGCTGAGCTGCATATCGCGCCAGGGGTCGAAGCCGTCGTTGTTGGTCATCAGGTAAGTGCCGTCGGACATACGCCAGGCATTGCGGTAATGCATCGGCAGCTCGACCGGCTGGCGGCTGACCGGATCGACCCAGGTCTGAACCTCGCGCATGGTCTGGCTGAACTGGTGACTGGAGCGATCCATGCTGTCGACCCTGCTGTTGTAGCTGTCGCGATTGAGCTGGCCGATATAGTTGATGGTATCCATGCGAATCTGGTGGCGATCGCGCTCTCCATCCATCCGGGTCCGGTTCAGGCCGGCATAGAAACGACTGACCTCTTGGGCATAGGCCGGGTCCATGCTCAGGGTACTGGTGAAGACCTCCAGGCGATCAAAGTCCAGCTCGCCGGCTGGCGCCCGGGCGGTGAACATGGGCAGGGTTGAGGCGGTCAGCGACGTCATCTGAAAGTCGGGACCCGCTCCGTAACTGGACATATGCATGGCATAGTGCATGAACATTACACCGGTGGTCAGCACTTCCCGAAATTCCACGCCATTTTCCTGGTAACCGAGCAGCAGGCGACCAGCCTCGGCCCGGTTGCTAAATTCCATACCTTCCATTGCCGGCATTGTTGGCAGTGCTGCGATCAGGGCCTGGCTGGTCGCCGGATCGATTTCAAAATCCAGAACCCGCGCCCCGGGTCGATGATGATCAATCCAGGCCTGAAAATACTCGCGCAGGGACGCAAAGGTCCAGTCGGGACAGCCATTCGGATCCGGCTCCGACCCACCCATATTGCTGCGGCTTGTAATCCAGCCTTCGGCCGGCATGATCTGGATCCGCTCGCGGCCGTTGGCCGAGACTGCTTCCCACTGGATCTGTTGCATGCGCAACTGGCACAGGGTGTCGGCCCAGCTTACCGCTCCGCGGTCCTGCCAGTCGACCGGCACCATCAGGGTGATTGCAACCATGTCGCGCCCGAAGAATCCCGGATCCCGGATCTGGGCCTGGCGCAGGCGCAGTACGTCGGCCGGCGCGCCCTGGTAAACCGACCACGACTGGGGCTGACTGTCGTCCAGGACCACGGGATTGGAGGCCTGAATCGGCGACGATGAATCAGCGGATTCACCGCAGGCTGCCAGCCCGACCAGGGCGGCCATGAACGTGGCCGGCATAATCTTCCTTAAACCCTGCATCACCAGCCACCCCTCTGCGCCTGTGGCTGGCCCTGTGGCTGGCCCTGGTTGGCACTGAACTGAGCGCTCATCTGGGCCATGTAGTCCCAGGCCTGCAAGCCACCGCGATACCAGTAAACCTGGGTATAACCGGCGTTGATGGCGCGCAACGCGGCGTTGTAGCTCATCCAGCAGTGAATGCTTGAGCAGTAAAGCACCAGCGGCGCGTCCTTGCGTCCGCCGGTCAGACCCTCAAGCTGGCGCTCGAACTGACGCTGGGTGCGATCATTGAACGAACCACCGGCCGAGGCAGCAACCGCGTCAACCGCGTTTGGCAGGCGCTGGTGGCTGCCCAGCACATCCAGCACAACAGCACCACTTTGCCGATTGTTCAGCAGCTGCAGTAATTCAGGTGTCGTAATGACGCGACCGCCCGGAATGCTGCTTGGCGTCGGCCCACCCAGGTCCCCGTTCTTGAGGCTGGTCTGAGCTGGCACACCCATTTCCTGTAATTCCATCTGCATCAGCTGCTCCAGCGGGTTCGGCTGGGATGAACCCTGCGACGGCCATTGGCCCTGCTGCGCAGGCTGCTGTCCTCCCTGCTGGGGCCACTGTCCTTGCTGTTGGGGTTGCTGCGGCCACTGGCCCTGCTGTTGTGGCTGTTGTTGCGGTTGCTGCGGCCACTGGCCCTGCTGCTGTGGCTGTTGCTGGGGCCATTGACCTTGCTGCTGTTGCTGTGGTGCCTGCTGAGGCCATTGCGATGGCTGGGCCTGGCGCTGCCCGAAACTGTCCTGTGCCATTGCCGCAGGCAGCATTGTCAGGCACAGCAGAATGATCAAGCCTTGAAGATGGAATCGGCGCATGGGAAGTCTCCTGAACATTTTTGAGGGGGGCTTGTCAGACAACGCGCCAAAAGTCGGCATTTCGGGTCATGGTTGACGACCGGGCTTCATGTTCCTTTCATGTTGGGTGGGGTGAATATTCATGTTGTCGCACCGTCAGGTTCAGTGCAGCGCAGCTATCATCGAACCAGCATGTACCGTCAACGTTTGATTTATTCACTCGGCGCGCTCCTGGCCATCATCGTGACCCAAAGCCTGATTGCGCTCTGGGCCTTTGATTCAGTCAGCCGCCAGATCGATCACAGCCGGGTTTCGAAGCAGATGCTGACCGAGCTGCTGGAGTTTCGCGCTGACTCCAAGCGCCTCAAGGTCTGGCTGGCCGAGTATCTGATTACTGAAAAGCGCGAGACGCAGCCTCGCGATATTCTGTTTGCCCGCATGCTCGGGCAACTGGATCGTCTACAGCAACTGGCCGAGGCCGCCAGCTACCAGCGCGACCAGCCAGAGACAGTCAACGTCGCGGCGACCGACGTCAATATCCATCTGTTGCGCGGCAATGTCGAAAGCCTGCAGCTCGCGCTGCAGACCCGCGAAATCAATCGCCTGGAGAGTGATGATGAGCGCTGGCGGGCCTTGATGGAGCTGTTCGACAAGTTCCAGGGCACCGACATTGCCGAACTGGTTGGCGAGTCGGTACGGTTGCAGCAGCAGCGCACTGAGCAGGCCGACGTCTCGGCCCGTCGGGCCATGCGGCTGACGTTCTCCAGCCTGCTGCTGTCGGTCGGAATCGCACTACTGCTGTTCTTTTTCCTGGGCATGAGACTTTCCCGGCACCTCAACCAGCCGCTGGAGCGACTGCTGGCCGGCACCGATCGCATTGCCCGCGGCGACTTCAGCCAGCCGATTGCCGAAACCGGTGCCAGCGAGTTCGCCGATCTCGCCCGGCGCTTCAACCGCATGGCCGACGCCGTGCAGCAAGCCGAGGCTCGCCAGCGCCAGCTTCAGGATGCCACCGAGGACCGCGTCCATGAACGCACCGCGCAGCTTGAACAAGTGGTCAACCAGCTCCAGCACGCCGAAGCGCGCCAGCAGCGTTTCGTCATGGATATCTCGCACGAACTGCGCACGCCCACCACGACGATACTGGGTGAAGCCGAACTGGCCCTGCGCGCCAGCGCCGCTGATGATCCGCGCCGCCCCGGCTTGGAGCATATCGTCGAATGCTGCCGGCAGCTGGCATCACGGATCGAAGATTTGTTGATGCTCGGCCGCGGCCACCATGCCCTGGTCGCCGTGCGCCTGCAAAGCGCAGCGATCAGCGCCGTCTACAGCCATGTTTGCGATCGAATCAGGCTCCAGGTTTCCCACCATCCGGTCACGCTTGAAGTTCACCCCCTGACCGCGCCGGCAGACTTGGACACTTCGCGCTGGACCCTGCTGGTGGACCAGGAAAAGCTCGACCTGGTTTGCCGCATCATCACCGAAAACGCGCTGCAGTATCGCTGCAATTCCGACCGGCTCGAATTGGCCGGGCGCATTGTCGACGAGCAACTGCAGATCGAACTCGTCGACCAGGGCCTGGGTCTGAATCCCGACGAAGTCAGCCAGCTTTTTCAGCGACACTTCCGCGGCCGCGGGGCGCGTGCTGAGCGACCCGATGGCCTGGGCATTGGATTACCCATCGCCCGCAGCCTGATGCAGGCCCATGACGGCGACATTCAGATGCTGCAGAACACGCCCCGCGGCGCGCGCGTCATCCTGACCCTGCCCTGCTTCGAACCGGAGTAAGCCATTGAAAATCATCATCGTTGAAGACGACCCAAGGGTTGGCGACTTTCTGCGTCGCGGGCTGGATGCCGAAGGGCACAGCACCGAGCTGGTCGCCGACGGCCGAGAAGCCCTGGCCTTTATTCGCCAGGCCCAACCGGATCTGGTCATTCTCGACCGCATGCTGCCCGGCATCGACGGCATTCAGATCTGCACCGAGATCCGCAGCCTCGGCCTGCCCTGTCGCATCCTGATGCTGTCGGCGTTGACCGAAGTCGAAGACCGGGTCAAGGGGCTGCGCAGCGGTGCCGACGACTATCTCAGCAAGCCGTTCCACCTCGAAGAACTGCTGGCCCGTATCGATGCGGTCATGCAGCGCGACCGTCAGCACCCGGGCCAACCCAACAACCTCAGCTATGCCGACCTGGACATGGACATGGACCGCTATACCGTCTCCCGCGCCGGCCAGCCACTGCGCTTCACCGCCAAGGAGCTGAAAATCCTGGAGCTGCTGTTGCGCAATCCGGAACGCGTGCTGAGCCGAGAGCGCATCCTGAACCAGGTCTGGGGCCTGAACGAAGACCCCCTGACCAACGTGGTCGATGTGTACATGGCCAGACTGCGCAAGAAAATTGACAGCCCGGGTTGTGCTCGCCTGATCCACACCCGGCGTGGCCTCGGCTACGTCTTGTCTGCTTCAGATGGTTGAGATGCATTCGACCCAGCCGGTGACACGACGATTGTTTCAAGAACCCTTCTTCGTGCTTTTGCTGCCCTTCAAACGCAAAAACCGGCCATCGCGATGATGGCCGGCTTGGTGGCGGATCCAGAGAATGGAGGACGTCAGCCAGTGAAGGGTAACGACGAGTGATGCAGCACAATGCGCAGGTCACCATCGTCGAAGCGCTGGAAGCCCCAGGTCTTGTCAACCTTGGTCGTGTTGCCCTCGGCATCGGTCAGGATCACATGCCCCATGGTCAAGGCCATTTCCCCGTTGATCACCACCCCGGCGTTCTCGATCTGGAATGTCTCCCAGCCCTTCAGTGCAAAGCCCGGATCGCCGAGCCGATCATTGCCGCCGACAAAATAGGACAGCGCATATTCCATCTGATTGCGGAACGTGTGCTCTCCGCTGGCCAGCGTGGGCTTGAACAAAACCTGGCCGTGCTGGAAGGCATAAGCCGACTCCAGTACCGACTGGGCCGTGGCCCGCGCCTTGTCCAGACCGCCGTAGCTGAAATCGCGACTGATCTGGATCAATGACTCGCCCCAGGCCTGCTGCGCGGCCAGCACCTCGGCCTCGGAAATCTTGTTGCGATCGCCATAGCCGGCAAGCGCCGAATGGCTCAACATCGCGCAGCCCATGGCGGCGGCAAGCAAACAAGTCTTGGTACGCATGTCTTTGACCTCCTCTGACAAAGTGATTGAATCGTCGCCAGCCCCGAACGCCCGGAGCACCTCTGCGACGATGATCAGCTTAGAGGCCAGACATTAAAGGGCCGCACCGAAAACGATGAACGGCCCTTGATAAAAGCATTAAAGCCAGATGAACAGGAAAGATGGGCAAGCAAGCCTCACAGGCCAAACCGATCGGCAAACAGCCACTCGATGGCATCCAGGCAGTCCAGACGCGGGAATTCCTGATTGTTACGGGGATCGGTCACTCGCACCGGGCTACGCATCATTCGGGCCTTGATCTGCTGCGGCGTTTCGTTCGGGAAGGACTGCCGAATCAACGCAGCGCATCCGGCCACCAGGGGCGCGGCAAACGAGGTGCCGGCGATGCCATTGATTTCGCCTCCGCCCAGCGCGGACGTTTTCATCGGCACGCCCGGGGCGAGCAAATCCAGTATCGGCGCGGTGTTGGAAAAGCAGGCTACCTCATCCTGGCGCGGGTCGACCTGGGGCTCGGCACAGGCATCCGGGAAGAAGCTGAAAGGAAACGAGCCGTCCACGTCCTGCTTCCAGGTCGCGCCCACGGCAATGACGTCACCCAGGCAACTTGGCACCTGGATGCCTTGCAATCCCTGGTTGCCTGTCGAAGCCACCAGCACGGTACCGTTGGCGGTCAACAGGGCCGCGGCCTCGCTGATCGGAACCGTCCAGGTCTCCGCCGAGTCGCACTGCTGCGAGGTGGTGGCAAAGGTACCGAGGCTGGCATTGAGCACGGCGGCATCCGGATGATTGAGTGCCACCCACTCGTAGGAGGCGGCAATATCGCCGGCCGACCAGAAACTGTTGTTGGCGCTCAACATCTTGACCGAAACCAG
>SLQY01000020.1 GCA_007131235.1 Wenzhouxiangella sp. | reverse complement strand
GGCGATGCCCAGGCCAGCTCGGCGTTCGCCGAAATGGCCAGTGCCTGGCCAGGTTTGCTGGCCGCCGACGTGAGCGCGGCCTGCCGTGGCGAAGCCCGACCCCAGGTGGCGTGTTTGCAGAAGCGCGGCAGTTGGGGCTATATCGAGCAGATCGGCCTGCCGGTCATCCTCAGGTTGGTCGAGCCGGAAGGTGCTCACGTGTTTTTGTCGGGGCTGGAAAGCAATCACCTGATGCTGCGGCACCAGGGGCAGGATTATCGGGCACCGCTGCAACACGTCGACCGGCGCTGGCGGGGCGAATTCCTGATCGCCTGGCCGGACGATGGCAGTGTCCTGAGACGCGGCGACAGTGGCGCCATGGTCGAGCGGATGAAGACCCTGGCCGAATCTGTCTCCGAACCGCGCTGGACCGGCCCCCGGGATGATCGCTATGATGAATCCTTCCAGCGCTGGGTGACCGAGTTCCAGCGCTACCACGGGATTGGCGCCGATGGCATGATTGGCCCCGAAACCCGGCTGTTTCTCAAGGTGCCGCATCTCGGCGGACCCAATCTGGTGACCAACCAAGACGGAGTCTAGAAAGCGTGTCATTCATTCTTGATGCACTGCGTAAATCGGAAGCTCGCCGCCGCAAGGGTGAGGGCCCAAACCTGAACGAGGGACCAGCCGGCGGTGACCGGGCGGACTCGCGTCGGCGGCACAGGCGCTGGCTGGGCGGTGGCCTGACGCTGGTGGCGGTGCTGGTATTTGCCGGCTCGGCCTGGATCGGTCGCGACCTGATTTCCGGGCAGTTCGCCCAGTGGACTGGCTCGGCGCCAGCGGAGTTCGTGGTCCCCTCGCAGCGTCCGTTGCTGGCCGACCAGATTGCCCAGCCGCCGGCCCCTATGGATCGTGCCCTGGCAGACGCGCGCGAACGCCGCGACGTGCGCCGTCCCGAGCCGACACGGCCGGCCGACGGCGATGACCGGCGGCAGCGCCCTGCAGGCGATGAGTCCGAAGAGCGCGCCTTGCCGCGTGAAAGAATCGTCACCGACCCTGACCAGATCGAAGCCGAGCTGGCCCGACGCATGACAGAGGAGCAACAGCGCGAGGATGCCGAGAAAAGAGCGGGTGCTTCGGCGTCTTCCCTGCCGCAACGGCGACGACAGGCACCTTTGGATCCGGCCCGGGTCGCTGAAATCGAGCGCCAGGTGGCTGAAGCCGAGGCGCGACGCATCGAAACCGAGCGCGCCGCTCAGCGCGAAGCTGATGAGGCAGCCAGGCTGGCTGAGCTGGCGGCAACGCCGATTCAACCTGGCACCGATGTCGATCCCGCACAGCCGGCAATCCGCGCGGAACCCGGCCAGCCCTGGCAATCGTCAACATCGGCCCGGGAATACGTTCGGCGCTGGGAATTGCCGCTTTCCATCCGCCGCAACATGCCGGATCTGCGGCTGACCATTCATGTTTACGCCGCTGACGAGGCGCAACGGTTCGTGTTGGTCAACGGTGAGCGGTTCGTGGTCGGCGACCAGCTCGGCGAAGGCGCTCGCCTGGTCGATATTCGCCGGGAAGGTGCGGTGGTTGACTTCAGAGATTACCGGTTCCTGCTCGAACCGTGACCCAGGCCCTGCGCCTGCAGACTTTCCAGCGTCGCCGACCGGCCCGCTGGCCCTGGGTACTGGTTGCCGTCTGCCTGATCTGTCTGTCGATCAGGCTTACCGTGATCCTGATGGGCCCGGCAACCAGCGAGGCCTGGCTGCATTTCTGGGGATTTCGTCCCGATGACGTGATTACCTTGCTCAGTAGCCAGCCGCCACGCGAATGGCTGGACCCGAACCTGGCCGGGCTGATCACGGCCCTGTTCATGCACGCCGACTGGCTGCACCTGGCCGGCAACCTGGCCTACCTGTGGGTATTCGGTATTGCCGTGGAACGGGCCGTGGGCCATATTCGATTCGCGCTGCTGTTTCTTGTGCTCGGTGGTCTGGCCAACCTGTATGTCGCCTGGCGACTGGATGGCTCCGACCTGCTGGTGGTGGGAGCAAGTGGCGGTGTGTCGGCCATCATTGGCGTCTACCTGGGGCTTTTCCCCGGTCGTCGCATGGGACTGTGGATCCCGCTGGGGCTGTACCTGCAATTTGCCAGGGTGCCCGCGTTGCTGGTCATCGGCTCATGGTTCACTCTCCATTTGCTCTACAGCGTGTTCGGCCCCATGTCGCAGACCGTGGCCTGGTCGGCGCATGTGGCCGGCTTCCTGCTTGGCCTGCTTGCAGCGCTGTTGCTGAGGCTGGTGCCGGGCAGTCTTCAACTCGAATTCAGGGACGATTGAATTGCTATGTACAAAGTCAGCTTTCTCAACCAGGGCAAGGTCTACGAACTCTACTGCCAGAAGGTCAGTGGTAGTGATCTTTCCTATGGTTTCATCGAGATCTCGGAGCTGGTGTTCGAGACCGATGACTCGGTGGTCATCGACCCGACCGAGGAGCGCTTGCGTGAAGAATTCGAGGATGTCGAGGTGCTCCATATCCCCATGCATGCCGTGATTCGCGTCGAACAGGTCAAAAAGCGCGGTGCCTGCGTGATCCGCGACTCCAAGTCCGGTGAAAAAGTCACGCCGCTGCCTCTGGACGGTCCGCGCCGCAAGCGCTGACGCCAGATTCGATTGCCTGTGGTCGACGGGGCAGGGCTGTGCTAAGGTTGGCCGCGGTTGAACAACAGCGGCGCTAACGATGCCTAACGTATTCCGTCTTTTCCTGGTCCCCGCACTTGTGCTTCTGGGCACGCCTGCAACCGCAGCGCAGTCCGGAGATTCTCAGGACGAATTCTGGGCCGCCTTGTCAGGGCTTTGCGGGCAGGCCTTTGCCGGCCGCCTGGTTTCCTTCGATGAGTCGATCGACGCCGGCTGGCTGCCGGAGCGGCTGGTGATTCACGTTCGCGAGTGCTCCGAGGAAAAGATCCTGATTCCCTTGCATGTCGGTGAAGACCGCTCACGCACCTGGGTCCTGACTCGCCTCGATGATGGCATTCGCCTGAAGCATGACCATCGCCTCGAGAGCGGCGCAGAGGACGACATGACCTGGTATGGCGGCCATACGACCGACCCGGGTCGCGCCTGGCGCCAGGTTTTTCCCGTCGATGACTACTCGCGCCTGCTGTTTCTCAACGGCGGCCTGGAGGGTTCGGTTGCAAATATCTGGTACATGGACGTACGCCCAGGAGAACACTTCGCCTATGGTTTGACCCGCGCAGGGCGCCATCTGCGAGCCGAGTTTGATTTGAGTGAGCCCATCGATCCCCCGCCGGCTCCCTGGGGCCACGAATGACTTTTCAGACGCGAGATACCTAAACCCTCATGAACGAAAAAAACAACGGGGGCAACACCCCCGCGTCCAGCCCCAACCCTGACCTGCACCGGGTGCTTCCCGGTGAGCGCACGCTGCTCGAGCGCGCTCTCAATGTCATCGAGGTGGTAGGCAACAAGTTGCCAGATCCGGCGGTGCTGTTCTTCCTGCTGATGATCATTGTCTGGGTCCTGTCGGCCATCCTGGCACCCATCCAGTTCAGCGCGGTGCATCCCAGCACCGGCGAGAATATCCAGATCATCAACCAGCTGTCCGGCTCGGCCATGGCCGATTTCCTGGTCAACATGGTCTCGGTGTTCGTCAACTTTGCCCCGCTCGGGATTGTGCTGGTTGCCTTGCTCGGTGTGGGTGTGGCAGAACACACCGGTTTTATCAACGCCGGTTTGCGCAAACTGCTGGGCATGACCTCGGTGCGATTGCTAACCCCCATGCTGATCCTGGTTGCGATCATCAGCCATACCGCGGCCGATGCCGGCTACGTGGTGGTGATCCCGCTTGGGGCGGTACTGTTCTACGCCGCCGGCCGTCATCCACTGGCCGGTATTGCGGCGGCCTTTGCCGGTGTCTCCGGCGGCTTCTCGGCCAACTTCATCCCCTCGGCCATCGATCCGATGCTGGCTGGCATTACCGAGGAAGCGGGCCGGGTGCTGGATCCCAGCCTGTTCGTCAACCCGCTGGCGAACTGGTTCTTCATGGCCGCCTCCAGCCTGGTCGTCATTGCCGTGGGCTGGTGGCTGACCGACAAGGTTATCGAGCCGCGCCTGGTCAAGGACACGCCGGTGGATGGTGACATGTCCGACATGCCGAAAATGGAGGCCTTGTCGGAAAAGGAAAGCCGTGGGCTGTTCTGGGCGATGACCAGCATTGTCGTCTCGATGTTGCTGCTGGCCTTGGCCGTGTGGTGGCCGGGCTCGCCGCTGCGTGATCCCAATCCCGATCTGACCATGTTCCAGAGCATCACCTCATTCGGCGCGCCGGTGATGCGATCCATCGTGCCCCTGATCTTCATCCTGTTCCTGATACCCGGTATTGTCTACGGCTACGTCGCCTCGACAATTGATGGTCACAAGGACATTATTGCCGGCATGACCAAGGCCATGGAGTCGATGGGTTACTACATCGTCATGGCGTTTTTCGCAGCCCAGTTCATCGCCGCCTTTTCCAGCTCCAACCTGGGCATCCTGGTGGCGGTCAACGGCGCCGACTTCCTGCAGGCGCTCAACCTGCCGGCCCAGCTGACGATCGTCGGTATCATTGGGCTGACCATGTTCGTCAACCTGTTTGTTGGCTCGGCCTCGGCCAAGTGGCTGATCATTGCGCCGATCTTCGTGCCCATGCTGATGCAGTTGGGCATTTCTCCAGAGTTGACCCAGGCGGCCTATCGTGTCGGTGATTCCACCTCCAACATTGTCACCCCGCTCTTGCCATACTTTCCCTTGATCGTGGTCTTCTGCAAGCGCTACTTCAAGGATGCGGGTATCGGAACACTGATCTCGATGATGTTGCCTTATGCGGTTGCCTTGTCGATCATCTGGACGCTGTTCCTGCTGCTTTACTGGTGGATTGGTCTGCCGCTGGGCCTGCAGGCCAGCTACACCTACCCACCCACCTGACCCGATCCCCGGGGGCCGTGGTGACGGCCCCCGGTTTTGACCTGAAACATCCTGCTTCGAGATAAAAAGTTCGTGGTTATCAGCATTGACCGCGGTCTGCACTGGACCATCCTGTTCGTGACCGCCATTTTGCCTCGCCGCTGGCGAGTGAGACTGCGCTACCAGTGGCTTGAAAGGCTGCAGCTGCGCTTGTTGGATCGCGCTGACCTGTTGATGATTCGCCATCCGAAAACAGGGGGTACATGGTTGCGGACCATGCTGACCCATCTGTATGCCCAGCACTATGGCCTCTCCGAGCGACGCGTGTTCAAGTCCGATGAACTGGCACGCCAGGACCGTTCGCTGCCGCGCTGGGCCATTACCAACGGTTCGGCCAGCTGGGAGAAAATCGTTGGCGAATTGTTCGCTGCCGACTCGTCGCGACTGGCGCACAAGAAAACCATCTTCGTTGCCCGTCACCCGGGCGATATCGTGGTCAGCTGGTATATCCAGTACACCAAGCGCACCAAGCCTTTCAAGCGGGAACTGCTGGAGTGGGAGGCGAGTCATTCGATCGATCGCGACACCATCAGCCGCGAAGCATTCATTCGGCATCCTGACTTCGGCCTGCCATGGCTGATCCGGTACCACAATTTCTGGGCCGAGCAGCTCAAGCATCGCGACGACGCCTTGATCATCCGCTACGAGGACTTGCGCCTGGATACTGCGGCAACATTGCGCCGCATCGTGGATTTCATCGGCGCGCCGTTTACGGACGAGGAAATCGCCAAAACAGTGGCATTCGGGGATTTCAACAATATGCGCAAGCTCGAGAGCAGCAATTATTTCCGCAACAACTCACTGAGACTGCGCAGCAAGCACGATCCGGAAATGAGAAAAGTTCGTCGTGCCATGGTGGGTGGCTATCGCAATGACCTGGATCCGGCACTGCTGGCTTGGGTTGACGAGCGTATCGCCACCGAGCTGGATCCGATGTTTGGTTACCGGGATGCAGGGTAGGGCGGCGTTTCGCCGGGCGCGACGGGCCCGACCATCAAGGTCCGCTGCCGGGTCAGCTCAGAGACAGGCACCAGCTGAAATCCTTCCTGTTCGAGCGCAGGTAATGCCTGCTTGAGAAACTCCAGCGTCTCCCTGCGGGGATGGCCAATGGCAATCGCGAAACCACGTGAGCGCGCCATGCGCTGAAGCTGCTCCCAGGCATGCTCAATACTGTCCGGGTCGGAGAAATGATCCAGAAAGACATGGCGGCGGGTGGCGGCGAGGCCGGCGGCCAGGGCCTTTTCCTCGAGCAGGGAATCCGGCACGGTGCGACTGTCGAGCACGAACAGGCTGCGATCGTGCACCTGCTTGAGCTTGACCAGCCCGTCGACAAGACCGGATACGGCCCCCGAGTCGCGTGTGAAGCGGCTGCCCTGGTGGTTGTTGATACCCACCGCACCCTCCACGCGCGCCAGCGCATCAAACAGGTGATGGGTCATTTTCTCTGCCGACCAATTCAGGCCCATGCAGGTCAGCGCCGGTTCGCAGTTGTCTTCATGGATTCCAGCCAGGGGCAAGTGGATCAACACTTCCCGACCCTGGGTGCCGGCCTGGCGTGCCAGCCTGCCGGCCCCGGGTGCTTCGGGAATGATGGCAATCGTTACCCGCGCATCCAGTGCCATGATGGCCTGGTCGAGGGTGTACTGATAACCGAGATCGTCCATGACGATGGCAATCCGCGGTGTCTGGGCCGAACCAATCAGCCACAGGCCGAGCAGCAATAGGCCAACTACCCCCCGAAAAGAGTTCACGGATACTCGGAGCTGGCGCTGTGAAGCAGTCGTGCGCTGCGAAACAAGGTCAGGGCTTCCAGCACCAGCGGGTCCTGTCCCGTTTCCGGGTCTGGCGCACGATTGGCACTGGTGACGACGTCGGGCTCGATGCCCATGGCCTCGATCGCACGACCCGAGGGTGTGAAGTAGCGAGCGGTGGTCAGGCGAATGCCGCCGCCGTTGACCAGTGGCCAGACGGTTTGCACGGAGCCTTTGCCGTAGGTCTTTTCGCCCAGAATCACGGCGCGACCGTGGTCTTGCAGCGCGCCGGCCACGATCTCCGAGGCCGAGGCTGAGCCGCGGTTGACCAGGACGATCATCGGCACACCCTTCAGTCTTTCGGCCGGGCTGGTGGACAGGCTCAGGTTTTCCGCGCTGTTACGACTTTCGGTATAAACCACCAGCTTGCTGGCCAGGAAACGGTCGGCCACCGCGACTGCCGTGTGCAGCATGCCGCCCGGATTGTCGCGCAAATCGAGCACCAGGCCCGCGGGCGGCTCAGCCTGGCGCTGCAGGTTGGCCAGAATATCGTCGAGCTCGCGAGCTGTATTTTGCTGAAATTGACGAATCCGGATACTGGCATAGCCGCCAGGAAGCTGCTCCACGCTAACGCTGCTGCGATGGATGATTTCCCGGCGCAGGGCGATTCGCATCGGGTCATCCTCGCCGTCACGCTCCACGGTCAGGGCGACGTCTGTTCCCGGCGTGCCACGCAGCCAGGTGGTGGCCATGCTGGTGTTGTCCGGGGTCAGCGCCTCGT
>SLQY01000327.1 GCA_007131235.1 Wenzhouxiangella sp. | reverse complement strand
GTTGGAGGTATGGTCCACATCCTCTCAAAGGGCACCGTCGGCGGCACGCCCATGAACGTTGCTTTCATGGGCTATGGACTTGCCATCCTGGTCTGCGCCGTCTTTACCCTGCGCTACGCGTTGGCCCGCGAACTGCAGACGCACCGAGCTTGGGCGATCCGCCTCTACGCGCTGGTAATTGGTTCCTGGCTGTATCGAATGTATTACGGACTGATCTTTGCAACCGGGGTGGGCGGGGTCCAGCTTAACTTTCAGGGGCCGACCGACCTGGTCCTGAACTATTTGTTCTGGGCGCCGAATCTGGTGGTTGCCGAGCTGGTCATTCGAGGCCTGGGCCAACAGTCCTCCGGCTGGCTGAGGACCATTGCCGGACTGGTTGTCCTCTCAGTCGTGGCGCTGATCTCCTATGCGAGCTACTTCGCCACACGAGACTTCTGGTCGGGCGCGATCCTGAACCTTTTCCGCGGGGGCTTTGCCGCCTGATTGCTGCAGACTGACTTCCGTCGACTTTGTGACATCTTCGCCGGCGTCAATTTTGATGTGCTTTCTGACATCCAGTTGCGGGATAGTCTTCGACGCACGCTATCGCGGACCAGCGCAAGTTACCGGTGCACCGATATCTTCCCCTTGGCGGTCAATGCGCCGCACTCAAAGCGATGTCTCGAAGCGGTCATTGAACAGAGTTCCAATATCGGTGATTTCTGCCAGGGCCAGTTCGGGACAGGCATTAAATTTCCCCCCTCCTGTGTACGCAATCGCACAGTCGGTCCAGGCGCCGGGAGCTAGGCTCGCCGAGGCCGACGGGCCGATTCAGGCCTGGCTCGGACTCTGACAAACAATGAGGACGAATTCATGACTACAGAAGCGGATTCAAAAGAGATCATCTCTGAACTGAGCGGCCTGATAAAGCTCGATTATGACGCCATTGCAGCGTATCAAAGCGCTATCGAACGATTGGATGATGCTGGGCACAAGAAGAAGCTTGCCGAATTCATGGGTGACCATGAAAGTCATGTTCAGGAGCTGGGCAAGGCTGTCCGCAACCACGGCGGAACCCCACCCACTGAAGGCGGTGCCTTGAAGGTCTTGACGAAGGGAAAGGTGGTGATTGCAGGCCTTGTGGGCGATAAAGCCATACTCAAGGCGATGAAGGCCAATGAAGTGGTCACCAACACCAAATATGAGCACGCGGCAAAAAAGAACTACCCCGAGCAGATTCAGGCGATCGTGCAACAGGGCCTTTCTGATGAGCGCCGCCACAAGGATTGGATAGAAGCCACGATCGAAAGGCACTGAGTCATAGAAGGAGCGTGTCCCGAAATCATCAAACGCGTCTGGGTTGATTCAGGTCATTGGCACGTCCGCTGTTGCTGCCGGTGGCCGCATCTATCGTCCAGATCCGTAAGAACCATCAGAGCAAGGTTTTTTCTGTCCAATGATGTTGCCGGGAGGTTTGCAATGGGTCGCTTGATTGTTTTGTTCCTGAGTATCGGTCTGATGGCCTGCGGAAGCGCTAGTTCGGCCGAGCGCGAAGTGGCCGAACATCTCCAGATGGTCGCCCGCGAACAGGGCTATGAGTTATCGCCCAGCGATTTGAACTGTCTTTCCGCTACCTATGTGAAGGTGTTGGGTGCCGAGAATGCGCTGCCGCATCTGCGGCAGGAACTGGATTTCCGCCAGACGATCGAGGCGCTCGGTGCCGAGCGGGCAATGGCCCGTCAGCAGGAATTGAACCAGAAACTGTTGGAGTGCGAAGCCGTGCCGATTCCACTGGATGAATGAACAATGCCGGGCAGATTAGTAGCCCGGGCATTCCAGATCGAGTGTCCGGCTATCGCTGGCTTTGCCGGGCGAGAACCGGGACAGTCAAGATTCGGAAATTAATCGACCACGCCATTTTCGCTGACAGCCGGCAGCGGCGGGGGTATGGACCTGGCCAAACGAAAGCCGATAGCGAAGCTGCGGGATTGGCGACCGGTCGCGGTGCGGAAGGCCGAACGCAGCGCGTCGCCCGGGTTGCCCCAGCCGCCCCCGCGACGCATGGCGTTGCTGCAGTCGCCCATCATCCAGGCACTGCCATCCGTGGGGGCACCGCTATAGCTGTCATTCCAGCAATCTTGCGTCCACTCCCACAAATTGCCGTGGGTATCGAGCAGGCCAAAGGCGTTGGGGGCGAAGCTGCCCACCGGCAGCGTCTGCCCACGAGCGATGCCCGCTGGGCAGCCCTCGGCCGGGTTCGTGCCAACGAAATTCGCCTGGTCGGTATTGATGCAGTCGCCGGTGTTGAATCGCCCGGTAGTGCCGGCGCGGGTGGCATATTCCCATTCAGACTCTGAAGGCAGACGGTAATCGTGGCCGGTTTTGTCGCTCAACCAGGTGACGTATTCCTGGGCATCGTTCCAGCTGACGTTCATTACCGGGCGGTCGCCGCGGCCCCAGCCCTTGTCCCAAGGATTGTGCGTACAGCCGCCATCGGCCCTGCAGGCCTCCCACTGAGCAAAGGTCACTGCGGTCTGGCTCATGGCAAAAGCCGGGATGTCGACTTCGCGCTGCGGCCACTCATTGTTCCGGCTTTGCAGCTCACTTTCCGGACTCCCCTGAGTGAAGGTCCCGGCCGGGATTTTCACCATGGTGGGGCAGTCGGGGCAGTCCTGGAAAAACGGCTCGAACCGATCAGAAAAGATCGGATCGACTGGCGGGTCTTGCGCCCACAGGGGGCTGACCACGGCCATGACCAAGGCAATCATCATCAAGACATACCCTTTGACGCCCTTCCTGAAGTGGCCCCGAACGGAAAATACTGGCCAAGCTGACTGTCGCATGATGCCAATCCTCATCGTTTCCTGTTGCCAACCAGCTTGAATGAAACCCGCAATCAAGGGAATGACTCAGGGTTGCAGACTTTTGCCTGTGGGTTGCAGTCTGAATGGAGCAGGCTTGCATGCAGCCAGCGACAGGTTTTTCTTGATCAGTCCGGATGGTGCCCCATAAGAGGGGAAAAATGATGGATGTCCTGGTTTTCGTGCCCATATCGTCCACGGCTTCGGCCATTGGCAGATCACCGTGGAACAGCGTCTGCCCAGTCTTCATGTCCTTGACGAACATGTAAGATCAGGATTTTCCTGGGGGTTCTATTCGGTAGTTGACGATATGCGATTAGACGGGATGGATTCGGATGTCGCCAGTCAGTTCAGCTCTGACGCGGGCGGCGCGGGGGTTTTCAGCGAAAAAACGAAATGTACAGGTGGACTACGGTTCCACTGAGCCGCTTTCTTCTCCATTCGCGCGTTATGGGTTATCGCCAACTCGCATTAGGGACGTCTGAAATGAACTGGCAAGCCTCCGTTTCCTGTCCGGCCAAGGCTTGGACGTACCACTTACGTGCCGTCGTCGCAATGGCTACGCTGACGCTGCTGGTCAACATCGCCGCCATGCCCGCTTTTGGGTCTACGGCGGGCCAGGGCAATCCCAACTTGGTACCCAACGCCGAGTTTCGTGGCCTGGCCGGCGCAATCGACGGCGCCGTCACAGGCCAGCCGCCGACCACGTGGCGGGGGTTTGCCGTCGGTGGTGGACAGATCAGTCTGGAAACCGTGCCGTTGCCCGCCAACGAACTGTTCCCCGGCAGCCCGCCGCTCAATGCGATCCGCCTGAGCGTGACCAGCTTCGGGGCCGACCAGGGTTTCGACCATTTTACCCACGTGTTTTCGCTGGATACGGGCCGCTTCTATCAACCCACGGTGTGGGTGCGCAGCGGAAATGCCGATAAAAGCGATCAGCCTGTGGCAATCGGCATGCCGCTGTTTGGTGCGGACATGGTGTTCAGCGGCCGTGATCCGGCCAGCTTCACCGCCCAGGCCAGCGCTGCCTGGATGCAGGTCACCAGTCCGACCGGCGCGACGGCCTTGGCGGGCGAAGCCTTCGCCCATCTCGCCTTCCGACTGGTCGACGATGGCGGTGAAAACAGCGTGCTGATCGCAATGCCGGAAGTACTGGGTCGACCGGTGATCAACCTGGTGCCCAACCCAGGCCTGACCGGAGAAGCTGGCGTTCCGGACGGCAACATCACGGGGTCTGTGCCGGACAGCTGGCGCGCCTTCGCGCTTGGGGATTCAACCTTGACGCTAAGCGCCAGCGATCTGGCCACGGGCGCGTTATACCCGGGCAGCGCGCCGACCCGGGCCATTCGCATGACGGTCACCGCCAGCGGCACATCAGATGTGGGTCTGGACTTCGACCTCAACCGGGCGGCGCTGACAGCTGGCTATGGCCATTGGGGCGAGATCTGGATCCGTTCCGGTCATGCGGGAAACCAGGGCATTTCCGTGGGGTTGCCGCTATACGACGATCAGGGCGACTTTCTCGACATTCAGCCCGGCACCTTTGGCGCGACTGCGAGTCCGCAATGGGAGCTGTACGCCGGCCCGGTGTTTACAGGCGCTATTGGCCAGCGCGTCAACATGGCGCTGCGCCTGGCCATTGACGACGGCGAGAACAGCATTGAAATCGCCCTGCCACGCATCGTCGGGCCTGCTGATGAGATCTTCCGGAATCGATTCGAATAAAACCAAGACATGCAGGATTTGGTGCCGGGCACCAGCGCCCGATTTCACTCGAACTGCCGCCCTGTCCCGAACTGACCGCTTATGTCAGCCTGGCCGAAGGCGAGCAAGTCGTCTCATTCGAATATGACCACGACTTCCTGCGCAGCGGCATCGAGCTTTCGCCGATTCAGCATGGCGCTTGAAGACTTGCTCAAGGCCCAGCCGGGCTGTCGTTTCGGATCAGTGCCCTGAACGCAGGGCTGATCCGATCGTCACCGGCCAGTCGCGTTCGAAATTCTCGCGCCAGCCCCTCGGCCTGATCCCATACCGCCAGCAAGGCTGCACTGGGCTTTGGCGGCTCCAGAGTCCTCTCGGGCAGCATGCCGTTGGCGGCCGGGGCCAGGGCCATGGGCAACATGTCGTAGACCGGCGCCAGCTTCAGCCGGGGTGCTTCGGCGGTGGGTTCCCAGAAGCAGGCCAGGTTGCCGAAGTGGCGGTCGTTGTTATGGATGAGCAGGCCGAAGGCCTCGAGCAGCAGGATGCGTGTATGGTCTTCTGGCGTGATCCAGCCGCGATCGGCCAGTCGCCGTGCGGCTTGTATCCAGTTGTCCCGCGGACCGAGCCAGGCGTCGTCGACAGCGCCCAGGGTAAGCACGGCATGCCGGCCGCGCGGCCCTTGCCGGTCGAAGCGACGGATTTCCAGGAATAACTGCTCTTCCTGCAATACCGGGCGAGTCACGGATGCGTTGATGCCGCCCGCAGCGAGGGTGGCTGCGGCATGGTGTTCACACAGCAACAGATCGCGCCAGCGCCGGTCGGCCGGAGATCGGTCGCCTGCGGTGAACTTGACCAGCAGGTGGTGCTCGCCGTCGAAAGCCGTGAACTTCGGGAATTCACCGGCGGTGGAGGATCCGCTGCCGCGAGTAACCAGTTCCCGGCTGATGGCCGGATAGTCTCGCGGGCGGCTGACTCCCGTTTCGCTCTGGAGAAAGCGGTCCATCGAGACGCTACCGATGATCAGGTTGCCCGGCAGGTCCTCGCCGCGCATCACCAGTGCCTGCAGGACGTGCGATTCCTGCCAGTCCCGGATCCGTGGCGGGAACGCCAATTCCGGAAAGCGCCGCGGAAACAGCTGGCCCAGGAAGCCTTGCGGAGCCATGTCGGCGATGAACGGCGCAAAGCCCTCGTAAACCAGGCCCTGTCCGGGTTCGATTTCCCAGTAGCTGGCCAGGCCGTGCAGCCAGTGCAGTTGTCCTCGGGCTTCAGGCGTGCCTTCCGGATTGATCTCCCAGACCGGCCACCGGGCGCCGATGCCGGGAATCTCATGGTGCAGTCCGTAGCGGGCACCGCGGGTTCGGCCAATGCGCACGACCTGCCCGCCCGCGGCCTTGACCCGGCGCGACAAGGTGGCAGGGCTGATGCCGAGTTGCCGGGTCAGTGCTGCCGCCGGCGTTGGGCCTTGCTGCTTCAGGATCTGGTACAGGTCGTCCATGGCAAGGTTTGCGAAAAGATAACTGCAATTTTAACTGCAAAGATAAGTTAGAACAAGCTACTGAATTTACGGTACTAGTTGATCAGATTTGCTTCTAGTGTGAAAGGTATTTGCGCCAAGGTAGCGATGCCGCGGCTCAACGATCTGGAAGCCGAGAACCGGCGCCTGAAGCCGATGTATGCCGATCCGTCGCTGGATCATCGGATCCTGAAGGATATCGTCGAAAAAAGCGCTGACGGCCAGCGCGCGACGCGAGCTGGTCGACTATGCGACCCGGGCCCACTAGCGCCACGGTACAGGCTCCGCGTCTATCTCTGATTTGCACATTGCCGATATCTAATGCGACATCATGAACGGCGCGCAATATCTTTTTCGGCATCAAATTGCATGAAAGTTGAAATACCGATACCCTAAAAGACGCAAACCCCGCCATCGGCCGTGCACCGCGCGCCGAAACTGGGACAGAATCCGCGCCTTGCAGCTAAACGCCCGCAAATCCTGGGCGTGCCGCCGCGCGGATCGACCACTTTGGCCACCGGACGCACCTCGCGCGTGGACAAAGAAGTCACCAACATGCCCGAGCCCGGCATGTGACCGGCGCCCGGATAGGCAATATGCTCGGCCTTATACGGAAAGTCGTTCGCCCGCAGACGCTTGATGACCTGCTCGCCCCCCAGTGTCGACGGCCACAACTCATCGAAATCACCAGACAGCAGAAGAATCGGCGCCTCGATACGCTCCACCGGAATCGCCGCCGCGCGAGGTCCCGACATTCAGACAATGCCTCACCTGGAATTTTCTTGGAATTTTCTGGCTCAGCAACAGGAATAGCCTGCACCAACTTTTAACCCGAAGCCGGTTTACCGGCTGCTTGGGGTGCCGTTGATTTGCATTTCCGGATCAAGCTGCCTGAAATCCGCCTTCTAGTGCCGTGCTGACGCCGTCAGGCCTTCTTTGTAATTCCAATTTTCAGAAAGCTACAACGAAATCTAGGGTCATCGCCGGATCCTGGGTGTCCCGTACTACTGCCAACCATGCCGAGTTCGGTCAGGGCTTCGAGGACCTGGGTGACCGATTTTTCCGGCTTGCGCTTGAAGTGGGTGGCCAAGGTCGCGGCGTCCATAGGGACGGTGGCCAGTTCGGCTCGGACGGCTCGAATTTGTTCCTGAATGCCCGTTGATGCCTTCAAAGTATCGAAAGCTGAAATGGAGCAACTGCGAAAGGAGCTCAAGAGGCAACAGAGGGGCTGCGCAGCGAAGGCGTTTGCGGACAGGTGCCGCTAATGCCGTGCAACGAACACCGCAGGTATGTCGCTGCCGGGTCTACATCAAGCGCCGTGATCGCAGTCCACGGGCGCTGAGAGACAAGCTGAATGTGTGCTGATCATTGATCTCGTTTGTCAGGGTGTTCCGGCGCTTGGCGCCTGCGAGAGCAAAACCACGCCAGGCCGATGGCGAACAGTCCCGGCAGCCAGGCAACCCACGGGCCGGCCTTTGCAAACAGGGT
>SLQY01000048.1 GCA_007131235.1 Wenzhouxiangella sp. | reverse complement strand
GCATCGTTCCGCTATGGGGCGGTTGTTGGCGGCTATATCGAGCCGGGTTTAAGCGGATTTGCCGGGCTTTGTACGGACGGTGCCGGTAGCATGCTGGTCCGCTCCCAGGGCAACCGGACCCGCGGCCCGCGCGGTGCCGGCGATTTGAGAATTCGAGTTGAGAACCGGACCAGCGGCGAACTGATCATCGACAGCGCAGTCGACGACTGAGGCAACTGTCCTGGCCTAGCGCGTGGCCAGAAGAGTCCATTGACCGGAAAAAATGCCCTCGGCAGGCGCCCAGGGAAGACACCATTCGGCTGACTCGAAACCCGAATTACGCAGAGTGTCCAGCAGGTCCCAGCCGAAGTGATAGAAGGCCAACACGCCATCAGGGTCGAGCGGGTCGCCATGGTACTCAGGCTCTTCCAGGTGCTCGATATGGCCGTCTTCAAGGATTCGCGCCCTGGTCAAGGTCTCGTGACTTTGATCGAGAAACGGCACCGTCAGAATCAGCCGCCCACCGGATTTCAGCACCCGGGCGAACTCTGCCGCCGCGGCTCGGTAGTCCGGGACATGCTCAAGCACGTCGCAGCTGACGATGGCATCCAGCGTGTGATCTGCAAAACTCAGCGCCGTCACGTCCTCGAAGCGCAAGCGCTCATCGAGCCCGAGATTATCGCGCATGAAAGCCTGAATGCGATCACGAGCCGGTTCCTCGAAGTACTCACTGCCGATCACGTCGGACCAGGTCTGCCGAATATGCCGATACAGGGCGGTGGTCTGTTCGGTCAGATAGACCTTTGCTTCGCTTTCGGGAGGACAAGCGCGTTTCAACAGGCTGGCAGCGACGCGCGCGCGCGCACTTAGCCCACAGTCACGACAGCGCAGCTCTTCGCGAAGATTGACTGGCTCACCCATTCCCGCCGAAAAACTGAACTCGGTCGAGCTGGCACATAGGCTGCAATAGCCTGGGTAGCGACCGCTATGTCGGCAGGCGGCTTCCAGATGCTCTCCCCATAGCCAGCGGGCAGTAAACACTTCCGAACACTCGACCAACGCCTCCCGGTAGGCCTCCAGCGAGGAAAAGCGAACCAGGTCGATCACTCCCGGCACCGATCATTCCCACTCGATGGTCGCCGGCGGCTTGCCGGAGATGTCATAAACCACGCGTGATACGCCATGACACTCGTTGATGATGCGTCGCGAAACATGGTCGAGGAATTCATGGTCCAGGTAGGCCCAGCGGGCGGTCATGAAATCGATGGTCTCGACCGCGCGCAGGGCGATGACATACTCGTAGCGGCGCGCATCGCCGACCACGCCGACCGACTTGACCGGCAGGAACACGGCAAAGGCCTGGCTGACCTTGTCGTACAGGCCGGCCTTGCGCAGTTCGCTGATGAAGATATGGTCGGCCTTTTGCAGCGGCTCGACGAATTCCGGGCGCACTTCACCAAGAATGCGCACGCCCAGACCGGGGCCGGGGAAAGGATGACGCATGACCAACTCAGCCGGCAGTCCCAGCTCAACGCCGATCTTGCGTACCTCGTCCTTGAACAGCTCCCGCAGGGGCTCGACCAGCTTCAGATTCATGTCGGCGGGCAACCCACCAACATTGTGGTGTGACTTGATCACCTTGGCCTTGCCGGTGGCGGCACCGGCCGATTCGATGACATCGGGATAGATCGTACCCTGGGCCAGCCAGGCTGCCTCGCTGTGGGTCTTGGCTGCCTGTTCAAAGACACGAATGAATTCACGCCCGATAATCTTGCGCTTTTCCTCCGGATCAGCAATGCCGGCCAGCGCGTTCATGAACTGGTCCCGTGCATTGACCCGCTCGACCCGAACGCCCAGGTGCTCGGCAAAAGTGGCCATGACCTGGTCGCCTTCCTGGTAGCGCAGCAGCCCGGTGTCGACAAAGATGCACAAGAGCTGATCGCCGATGGCCTGGTGCAACAGGGCGGCCACGACCGACGAATCGACTCCGCCCGACAGACCCAGCAGCACGGTGTCATTACCGACCTGCTCGCGCACCCGCTCGATCTGGTCATCGATGATGGCCTCGGTGGTCCAGCTCTCATCGCAGCCGCAGATCTCGTGGACAAAGCGCTCCAGAATTCGCCGACCCTGGCGGGTGTGGGTCACCTCGGGATGAAACTGCAAACCGTAATGACGACGCGCATCATCGGCCATGCCAGCAATCGGCGCCGACGGGGTAGTGCAAAGGGTAGAGAAGCCGGGTGGCAGGCTTGTGACCTTGTCGCCGTGGCTCATCCAGACTTCCAGCAGCGCCCTGCCCTGGGCATCAATCCGATCCTCGATGCCTGTCAACAGATCGCCGGCCTGCTCCAGGGCCACCTCGGCATAGCCGAACTCCTTTTCATCCGAGGCGCTGACCGTGCCACCGAAGTGCGCGGCCATGGCCTGCATGCCATAACAGATACCCAGCACCGGCAAGTTGAGCTCGAAGACCAACGGCGAGATACGCGGGCTGTCTTCAAAACCGACCGACTCCGGACCACCGGAGAGAATGATGCCGCTGGCGCCGAAGGCACGAATGGCCTCGTCGCCTGCATCAAACGGCAGAATCTCGGAATACACGCCAATCTCGCGCACCCGGCGCGCAATCAGCTGGGTGTACTGCGAACCAAAGTCCAGGATCAGGATGCGGTGGGCGTGGATGTCGGTCATGGGGTCAGGATCAAGGGGCAAGGTTCAAGGGGCAAGATTCAAGGGGCAAGGCCGGAGCTGAAAAGCGCGGCGCTAGCCGAGCTTGTAATTGGGGGCTTCCTTGGTAATCGTGACATCGTGGGCGTGGGATTCGCGCACGCCCGAGGCGGTGATACGCACAAAGCGGGCCCGGGTGCGCAGCTCGTCGATGCTGGCGCAGCCGCAGTAGCCCATGCTGGAGCGCAATCCGCCCATGAGTTGGTGAATCACGCTTGACAACAACCCCTTGTAAGGAACGCGCCCCTCGATACCTTCCGGGACCAGCTTGTCGGCTTCGGTGTCAGCCTGGAAATAGCGATCCGACGAGCCCTTCTGCATCGCCCCCAGCGAACCCATGCCGCGGTAGCTCTTGTAGGATCGGCCCTGGAACAGCTCAACTTCGCCTGGCGCTTCCTCGGTACCGGCCAGCAGGGAACCAACCATGACAGACGATGCGCCGGCGGCAATCGCCTTGGCGATATCGCCCGAGAAGCGAATGCCGCCATCGGCAATGATCGGCACGGCCAGCTCGCGCAGTGCCGCGGCGGCAGAGGACACGGCACTGACCTGGGGCACCCCGATTCCGGCTACGATCCGGGTGGTACAAATCGACCCCGGCCCTTGCCCGATCTTGACGCCGTCGGCACCGGCCTCGGCCAGGGCCAGGGCGCCATCGGAAGTCGACACGTTACCGCCGATGATCTGAACATCCGGATAGTGCTGCTTGGTCCAGCGAATCCGGTCGAGTACCCCCTTTGAGTGACCATGGGCCGTGTCGACCACGACAATGTCAATGCCGGCCTCGACCAGCGCAGTAATCCGGTCTTCGGTATCACCGCCAGTGCCAACCGCAGCGGCAGCCAGCAGTCGCTCCGAGGAATCCTTGGCCGCGTTCGGGAAATCGGCCGACTTCTGGATATCCTTGACCGTGATCAGGCCCTTGAGCTCAAAATCACCATTGACCACCAGCACCTTCTCGATGCGATGCTTGTGCAGCAGCTCCAGAACCTCGTCCTGGCTGGCACCTTCCTGAACGGTGACCAGCTTGTCCTTGCGCGTCATGATGTTGCGCACCGGATCATCCAGACGCTTCTCAAAACGCATGTCCCGGCTGGTGACGATGCCAACCAGCTCGCCGCCATCAACCACGGGAACGCCGGAAATATTGTGCTCCCGGGTCAGCTCGAACACTTCCCGGATAGTGGTCTGGGGCCCAACCGTGATGGGATCCTTGATCACGCCAGCCTCGTATTTCTTGACAATGCGGATCTGCTCGGCCTGGCGCTCGATACTCATATTCTTGTGGATCACGCCAACCCCGCCAGCCTGGGCCATGGCAATGGCCAGCCGGGCCTCGGTGACGGTATCCATGGCCGCCGACGCCAGCGGGGTATTCAGGCGCAGATCGCGCGTAATGCGGGTAGAGAGATCAACATCCTTGGGCAGCACATCGGAGTAATCCGGCACCAGCGAAACATCGTCGAAAGTCAGGGCTTCATCGATCAGGCGCATCGGGGCTACTCCGGCAGGTAAATCCCGCCATTTTAGCATTTGCATCGCACCGTTGGAAATCGCCAATTTGGAAAAATGACCGGAGAGCGCTAAAATACAAGCGGCTCCAGGAAAACAGCCGTTTTGCGGTCAGACCGCGAAAGTCTCGTTCACCACGGTGGGTAGCATGACCGTGGGCGAGACAGCCAGCCAGCTGATAGCGGCCAGGCCAGGCAAGACCTGTAGCATGGCGTCAACACCTGGGCCGGGTGGCAGCCGCCCTGCTGCATGCCACACAAGCCGCCCGGCCCCTGAAAGTCATCACCATGGATGCCTTCTTCGTGACTTTGCTGGTTGTCGGCCTGGCTGAACTTGGCGACAAATCCCAGTTGCTCACACTCTACCTGTCTGCCCGCTTCCGCCGGCCTTTCGTCATCCTGGCCGGCGTGTTCGCCGCCAGCCTGGTCAACCTGGGCCTGGCCGTGGCTGCCGGCGCCTGGCTGGGGCATCTGCTTGGCGACTGGCTGGAATGGATCGTCGCCCTATTGTTCATTGCCATGGGCAGCTGGCTTCTTCTTTCCAGCGCAGACGATGGCGAGGAACTGCCGCCGAAAGGTGCCGGTCGCAACGCCTTCCTGACGACATTCAGCCTGTTCTTCCTTATGGAGATGGGTGACAAGACGCAGCTTGCCACCCTGGGGCTGGCCGCCGGACTGGACCACCCTGCCCTGGTCTTGAGCGGCGCCGTGCTGGCCATCGTCATGGTTAATGCCCCGGCCATCTGGCTCGGCCACCGCTACGCCAGCCGATTGCCGAGAACGCTGCTAAATCGGATCAGTGCCGCCCTTTTCATCTTGATTGGACTGGTCGTGGTTTTACAGATACTAGGCTGGCCAAACCGGCCTTGAACTTCAATACTCGGCCCAAGGCGGGCAAACAGCAGCGAATCTGCGCATGGGAAGCCGATGAAAGTCAAATCTGCCTTTGCTGGCAACCTTCAGGCCATGCTGTGAGAGTATTACCCCAACCGCTAAACCAAAGGTAGAAGCCCATGTCCGAGAAAGGCGCAATCATTGAGCTGATCGCTTTGCTGAAGCTCGAGCGGCATGACCAACTGGGCGAGGCGCTAGACGAAATGGCCGTCCAGGACATTGCCGAGGCCATCGACCAGGTCGAAGCCCATGAGGACCGTCTCAAGGTATTCATGACGCTGCCCGAAGAGCGCCGTACCGACACTTTCTCCTACCTGCCACACAGTGCCCAACGCCAGATGCTGGCGGACCTCGATAACAAGGAAGCCAGGCGTGTTCTGCACGAACTGGTGCCTGATGATCGCACCGCTTTCCTGGAAAACCTCGACCCCGAGGAGCTGGAGGGCATGCTCAAGCTCCTGGCGCCAGAGGATCTCAAACAGTCCCTGAAATTGCTCGGCTACCCGGAAGAGTCGATCGGGCGCCTGATGACACCGCGCTTTGTCGCCGTGCGCCCAACCTGGACGGTCGCCCGCGCGCTCGACCACATCCGTCACGAGGCCAATCGCGGCGAGACGGTTAACTTCGTGTTCGTCACCGACGAGCGCGGACGACTCATTGATGCAGTCAAGCTCAAGGACTTCATTCTTGCCCGCCAGGATGCCAAGGTCGAAGCGCTGATGGACGAAGAGTTCTACTCGGTCCAGGCCTCGGCCGACCGCGAAGAGGCAGTCCAGGTCATCCAGCACTACGATATCAACACCCTGGCCGTTACCGACAAGAATGGCGTCATGCTCGGCATCGTCACGGTCGATGACATCATGGACGTGGCCGAACAGGAAATCACCGAAGACTTCCACAAGCTGGGCGGCACGGGCAGCGTCAATATTTCCATTCGTGACGCGAGCGCGGGCTTTCTCTATCGCAAACGCATCGGCTGGCTGATGATCCTGGTACTGGTCAACCTGGTTTCGGGTCTGGCCATTGCCATGTTCGAAGACGCCATCGAAGCGGTCATCGCGCTGGTGTTCTTTCTCCCCCTGATCATTGCCAGCTCAGGCAACGCCGGAAGCCAATCGGCAACCCTGATGGTCCGCGCCCTCGCCACCGGCGATGTCGAGGTCAGCGACTGGTTCCGGCTCTGGGGCAAGGAATTCTCGGTCGCACTCGGGCTGGGGCTGACCATGGCCGTAGCCGTTTCCATAGTTGGCGTGTGGCGAGGCGGTCCAGAGCTAGGCGTGCAACTCGCGATGGTCGTGGGACTGGCAATGCTGGCTGTAGTCATCATGGGTGCGATGATCGGGATGCTGCTACCCTTCATTCTGCAGCGCGCCAACATGGACCCGGCCACCGCCAGCACACCCTTAATCACGTCAGTAGCTGACGTGGTTGGCATCTTGATCTACTTTTCCATCGCGGCGGCCATTCTCAACATCCCGGCCCCTGTGGTCTGAGATCGGCCTTGCCAGCGTGGGCTCAACCCAAGCGAGCGCCCTGCTTGTTGCTGCTGACCAGCAGGCTACTTTGCAGCCGTCTGCCGGCGCCAGCGATAGAAGCGCATCGGCGGCACGTTTAGCAGCTCCAGAACTACCTCGGGCTGACCCAGAATTGGTTCACCCAGGCGGCGCACGTGGCCTCTGAACTGGTAGGCCAGGAAGCGTCCATCAGGCGCAAGGTTGTCACGAACAGCCTCCAGAATGGCCGTACCAACAGCCCTTGGCATGGTCGAAAAAGGGATACCGGAAACGACCAGGTCTGGTTCAGGAAGCCCGTACTCGGCCAGAATGGATGCCAGGTCGGCTGCACTACCCGTATGCGGGACCAATCGTGGATCGCCTATTTCTTCAAGAATCGCCGAAAATGCAGGGTCCAGCTCGATCGTCAACAAACGTGCATTTGCAGGCATTGCTTTCAGCAAAGCCCGGGTCGTGCCACCTGTACCTGGGCCCAGTTCGACCACGATGCGCACGTCTTTCAGCTCGGCCATCTCAATCAGGCGGCGTTCGAGAAAACGCGAACTCGGGATGATCGAACCGACCTGCTCGGGACTGCGCAGAAAGCCGCGAAAAAAATCCATTCCCCGCACCGTACGCCGACCGTTCACTTTTTCAATATCTTCCAGGCTCAAGAGTCACTATCAAGGCAGAATTGCCTTGTCCACAATACCAGCAAGCGATTCTAGCAGCCTTGGGGCTTTACCCGAAGCCCCCGAGACGGTATCCTTGCCCGCCTTGCTCGGCATTGACGTTCAAATCGCGCTAAAATGCGCATTAAAACGATAGTAACTGACACCCGATCGACTCAGTCGATCACGCCACCGGCAAACGGCGGCTAAAGTACAATTAGAGCTTACGGAGAGGTGGCCGAGTGGCTGAAGGCGCTCCCCTGCT
>SLQY01000302.1 GCA_007131235.1 Wenzhouxiangella sp. | reverse complement strand
TACGTACGTACCTCAGCCATCGGTCAGAGGGCCTTGTCTGTCAGGCCTTGAGGTGAAGCCGAAGCGCGCAGGGCCAGGCGGATAAAGGGCCGCCGCCTGTTTGAGCGGAGCGCCCGGCAGGACGTGTAGCGAGTTCGGCGGACCCCGCCTGGACCGAGCACTGCAGGGAATCGGCCGCCCGAAAGGGCGGTCGACAAACCGTTGGCCTGATGGACAAGGCCCTCTGACCGATCAAAGCCCAGAAGGCATGGCTGAAACACATACTTAATCAGGAATACTGAACACTTCGCCGAACCCATCGAGACGACCTTTTCTGGGTCGGCGTCAGTCGGCTAGGCGCGCTGCCGCACATTAACGGGCGCACTGACGTGCTATACCGGTCCTGTATTGGACTGGAGCAGTGAAGCATGTCAACGTCAATAAGCCATGTCGACCAGGATGCCGCCGCAGGGATCTGGGATGAATGTCATCCGCCATGCCTCTCGCTCTTTCAACCGACTTACCGGGATCATCCTGACAACCAGCAGGATCCGATTCGTTTCAAGAATCTGGTGAAGACGCTGGAAGAATCGCTTGAACAACAGTTTTCACCCGAAGAGATACAGCCATTGCTTGAACCTCTGCTGGCGCTTGCCGAGGATCACGACTTCTGGAACTGCACGTTCGACGGGCTGGCCGTTTTGCGTGCGAAGAATCTTTTCCGGATCTACAAGGTTCAGCGGCCGTTGCCCGAACTGGCCGTAGTGGCCGACAGCTTTCATACCAAGCCTTTGCTGCGCATCCTGCAATCAGCGGATCGCTACCAGGTGCTCGCTGTCAATCGAAAGGAAATCAAGCTGTTCGAGGGCAATCGTGACGCCCTCGACGAAATCGAGCCTGCTGAAGGTGTGCCGTGCACGATGACCGATGCGCTCGGTGAGGAACTCTCGGATCCTCGCCAGACGGTTTCGTCCTATGGTGGCCGTGGTCGCGGCCAGACGGGGATGAACCATGGCCATGGCGGCAGAAAAGATGAGTTGGATCATGATGCTGAGCGCTTTTTTCGCGCAGTCGATCGTGCGGTTCTCAGACATCATTCCAAACCTTCTGGCCTACCGCTGATACTTGCCGCGCTGCCTGAGCATCACCACATGTTTCACGCGCTCAGCCACAACCCGTTCCTGGTTGCCGAGAGCGTGGACGTGCATCCGGATTCGCTCGCGTCGATCGAAGCCTTTCGCGAGCGCGCCTGGCAGGTCTTCGAGCCACGTTATCTCGCTCGTCTGGCCGGAATGGTCGAGACCTTTGGCAACAACAAGTGCAACGGTCTGGCTGCTGATGATCTGGCAGAGGTCGCCAAGGCCGCTGTAGGCGGCCGCGTGGCAACACTGCTGATCGAGGCGGGTCGGGAAATTGCCGGCCGGGTTGATGGATCGAACGGGGCGCTTGAACTGGATGATATATCCCACCCTGAACTTGACGACGTGCTTGACGACCTGGGGTCGGTGACGCTCAAGATGGGCGGCGAAGTGGTCGTTGTTCCGAGCCAACGGATGCCGACGGAAACGGGCATTGCCGCCATCTATCGCTACTAAGGAGTTTGACATGCTTGTTCAGATCAATACCGATGACAACCTCAGTCGGACCGATACGCAGCCCGATCAGATCGAAGCGACAATCAGAAACCTTCTGGACCGTTTCGCGGATCAGGTGACGCGCGTGGTCGTTCATCTCAGCGACGAGAATAGCGACAAGAAATTCGGCACCGCCGACATGCGCTGTCTATTGGAAGTCAGGCTCGAAGGTCTCCAGCCCATCGTTGTGACCGATGCGGCGGCAACCGTGGAGGAGGCTGTCGACGGTTCGGCGCGCAAGATGCAGCGATCCCTGGACAGTATCGTCGGGAAACGCAAAAAGCACTGATCAATGCCGACGCCGCCTGCGCAATGGTCCGATGGATTCTGACCCACAGCGGACGCGGACAGGAGCTTCAACATGCTTGATTGGCTTATGCCCGATCTCGATGGGCACCGCATGCTCAGTCACCTGCGTGACCTGGTATTTGCCTACCTGTTGGCGATCCCGAGCGCGTGGGACCGGGAAGTTCGTGATCGTGCTGTCGGACTGCGAACATTTCCGTTGGTTGCAGTTGCCGCATGCGGCTATGCGTTGATCGCGTTTTCGATACTGGACACGCCTGACGCACAGGCCCGAATCATGCAGGGCCTGATAACGGGCATTGGATTCATCGGTGGTGGCGCGATTCTCAAAAGCGGCGGCAGCGTTGAGGGCACAGCCACGGCTGCCAGCCTTTGGGCAACGGGTGCGATTGGCCTGTCGGTCGCCTCACACCGCTTCGAAATTGCAATTCTCATCAGCATCGCCACATTTCTGACACTACGCTACCTGAAGCCCCTGATGGATGCATCCACTGATACAGGGAGCAAGGCTTGATTCGAGGTGTCGTTTTTCTGGCTCTGATTCTCCTGGCCATACCGGACCTGGCAATGGCGGTCCCGTCGCCGCTGGTCTTGACGCCCCAGGATTCGGAAGAACGCCCGGATCCGCCGGGCGTCGTCGGAATTGTGCCGGAAGCCTCCGATGAAGCTATCGCCGCCCGTCTGACAGGGATCCTGGTTGCGACAGGCTGGTACGAGGAGCCGGCCGTCACGGTCGACGAAGGCGTGGTTTTTCTGCATGGCTACGTTCGCCTGCCGGCCCACCGACAGTGGGCGGGTGACCTGGCTCGCAGCACGCAGGACGTGGTTGCGGTGGTCAATCATCTCCAGTTCATCGAGCCTTCAATCTGGGATCTTAGTCCGGCGATCAGTGGCCTGAGGCAGCTCGGTAGCGTGGCGCTGAGAAGTCTGCCTTATGCCTTGTTCAGCCTGTTCATTCTGGCGCTGGCCTGGCAGTTGGGCGTCCAGGTCGTGCGGCTGCTGCGCTGGGCTACGCGCAACAGGAGAAAGAACGTGCTGCTGACCGACGTGTTCGCCCGGGGCGGCGGCGTTCTGGTGTTCGTTGCCGGCCTCTACAGTGTATTTCATATGGCCGGGTTGACCAATATTGCGCTGGCCATTCTGGGTGGCACGGGGCTTGCCGGTATTGCCCTGGGTATTGCCTTTCGTGACATTACCGAGAATTTTCTGGCAAGCCTGTTCCTGAGCGCCCAGAACCCCTTTCGCACCGGCGATCTGATCGAGGTGGGGGCAACCCGCGGATTCGTGCAAAGCATGACGACTCGCGCAACCGTGCTGATGACCCTGGATGGCAACCACGTGCAGATCCCCAATGCGACTATTTACAAGAGCGACATTACCAATCTATCGGCCAACCCCAATGACCGCATGGAATTTTGCGTCATGATCAGCCTCAACGATCCCATCGCGGACGTTCAGGAGATAGGTCTGGCACTGATGACGGGTCACCCGGCGGTTCTGGACGATCCCGAGCCATGGGTTTTCGCCGAGGAAATCCGCAATGCGGCCGTGCTGATCAAGTTTTCGTTCTGGTTTGATTCAAGACAAATCAATGGACTTCAACTGCGATCGGCCCTGATCCGTTTGACCAAGCGCGCGTTGATGGAAGCCGGAATCACGATTCAGGCCGAGCAAAGTCAACTGCTGGAACAGACTGTGGTCAGACCCGCACAAGAATCGGCCGAAGCCATGACCGCCTCTGAAGCCGCAACCCGCCCGCAAAGCGAGGTCATTCGTCAACAGGCCGCACAGGCACCCACGCCTGAACAGGGTGAAAACCTGCTTGATCAATGAGCGTTGTATGGTTCGGATAAGCACACTCGGCTACTACCGTGCTTCTTGGCCTTGGTCGATGACATCGTCGATGCTACGTTCGCTACCGTACATTCAGCAACAATTGAAGTTGGGATACTGCAGGCACTTTATGGAGCGTCTTCTATGCGCAACTTCATTGTATCCATCATCTTCATCATTGCACCCATGTGGGTGGCGGCCGCGTCTGTGGATTACCAGTTTGAAGTGCTGGCCGAGCCGCTCGAGCATCCCTGGTCGATCGCGTTTCTTCCGGACGGAGTGATACTGGTCACAGAGCGTCCGGGACGATTACGAATCGTCGGCCCTGATGGGCTTCGGCCAATGCCCGTTGCTGGAGTGCCCGAGGTGTTCGCATCAGGCCAGGCCGGTCTGCTGGATATTTTGCTGGCCGAAGACTTTTCTGACTCCGGGGTTCTATACCTGTCTTTTGCCTACGGGGATTCCGATGAGAATCATACGCGGGTGGTCCGTGCCCGCTTCGACGGCGAAACGTTGCTGGAAGTCACGCCGATCTTTACGACTCAGCCTCCCAAGAGTGGCGATGCGCACTACGGCGGCCGCATGGCCTGGATGGATGACGGTACGCTGCTACTCGGTACGGGTGATGGCTTCTATTTTCGTGAAGAATCCCAGAATCTTGAAAGCCACCTCGGCAAGATCATTCGTATTCGAGATGATGGCACCGTGCCTGACGACAATCCATTCGTGAACACTGCCGATGTAAGGCCCGAGATCTACAGCTACGGGCATCGCAATGTGCAGGCCATCGTCAACGATCGCGATCTTGGCGTGATCTACGCCCACGAACACGGCCCGCGGGGCGGCGATGAGCTCAATGTCATTCTCCCTGGTCGGAATTACGGCTGGCCAATCATCAGTCATGGCAAGGACTACAGCCGTGCATTGATCACGCCGTTTACCGCCTATGAAGGGATGGAACAACCGCTGTTGTATTGGACACCGTCAATCGCTCCAGCTGGAATGACACTGTATGACGGGGCGCTGTTTCCACAGTGGCAACGAAGCTTTTTCGTGGCGGCACTGGCCGAAGAGTCGGTCCGACGTGTCCCGATGCTCAACGGCGGCGAGCCGGGCGAACAGGAAACGCTGTTTAAGGAACTCGAACAGCGAATACGGGATATAAGGTCCGGTCCGGACGGCGCGCTTTACCTGATCACCGATGAGCCCGAGGGTCGTTTGATACGGGTAGCACCGCCACGCTGATCATGTCAGTGCAGACATAGATTTCTGCACCCAGGAGGAGAAAGGAGAAGGAAAATGAATAGCTCAATGGTCTCGCGCTTGATTCTTGGCTTCCTGGCAGCAGTTGTTGTGACCGTGGTATGGGGATCGATCGTCCAGACCCAGTTCAACCTTGCCGCCCTGGCGGGTATCGGCGCGGATATCGGGGTGGGCACCAATCTGCGTGCCACCCTCACCGATATTTTCTCCGGGTTCAGCCTGACGTACGCGGGATATATGGTCCTGCCGGCTTTGCTAATCGCCTTTATAGTTGCCTGGCTGGTGGTCCAACGCACCGGTGCTGCGTTTCTCTGGTTCGGGCTGGCTGGTGGCCTGGCCATCCTGGCCGCCATACCCCTGGTCAATTGGCTGTCGCCGCTAGCTTTGCTGATCGGGGCCAGCAGGGATGTTTGGTGCACTGTACTGATGGCCATGGGCGGCGCGGTCGGTGGCCTCTTGTTCGCCTGGGTCACACGACCGCTGCAGCGCAGTGAGTCCGGTGCCGACACTCAGCGCCAGCCCGGGCCTGCGAACTCATCACCACCGATACCCACATAGGATCTGTCATGTCTACGATCATCGGCATTGTCATACTTGTTCTTGCAGCCATCTTCCTGTTTCGCGTTACCGCATTTGCCGCACGCGTGGCCCTGGCCATCGTTGCCGTGATCGGAGTATTGATCATCCTCGTTCCGCTATTGATCGTCAGCTAAGGAATTTGTCAACGTCAAATCGATATTCCTTCCATGATCCTGTTACTTGATCCAACGCAACAAAATGGATGGTCAGGCTAAAGCCTGCACGCCGTTCAGCCAGAACTCAAGCTCTCTTGGAGACAAGCAATCGTCGATACAAGTATCGGACCATGCTATGTCTCGAGCATCGAACGTGTCCTGTGCCGCGAATGATTCCCTGGCACTTCAGGGTTGGGCGTATCGCTGTCGCGATTGCGAAAGACCCTGAGCACGATGATCAGCAGCCACAGCGTGCACAGAAAATCGATGGCGGTCGATCCGTAGTACACGCCGGAAACGCCCATAAATTGGGGTAGCAATATGATGACCGGTACGTACAGCAGAAACTGGCGCGAAACCGAAACCAGGGTTGCCTTGCCTGGCTGCTCAATGGCTGGAAGCAGCGCCAGCGCGGTAAACACGATAGGCAGGACTGGTAGCACGGCCATGAGAACGCGAAAGTGGTGAATATCGCGGCTGCTGAAGACCATGTCGGGCAGAACCAGGATGAGGGTTTGTTCAGGGTAGAGCATCATGATGGCCCAGATTGGAAGTACCATCACGGCGCCAGCGGCTACAAAAGTCCAGTAGCAGCTGCGAACTCGCAACCATTGGCCGGCACCATAGTTGATGCCGGCGACCGGCTGAAAGGCGCGCATCAGTCCGAACAGCGGGGTGAGCATGAAGATGAGCACGCGCCAACCGGCACCGAAAAATGCGACATCGGATTCGTCACCGATGCGGGCCAGCATGTTGAACACAACCAGCGCCTGGACCAGGCCCATGGAGCTGCCGATCATGGCCGGCGTGCCCAGACTGACGATGCGCCGACGTAAATCCGGATGCAGTCCGATGTAGCGGGCATTGACCGGGTAGCTGGCCCGGCCGCCTGCGAAGCGCAGCCAGACCAATGCTCCGCCGACCACACCGCCAATATTGGTCGCCCAGGCCGCCCCGGCTACCCCCCAACCGAAAACGGCAATAAACAGCGGCGTCAGGATAATGTTGACCAGTAGCCCGACAGCCATGTAGCCGGCAGCCAGCTTCATCCGACCTTCACCGCGCAACAGCATGTTGAGGCTCATACCGGCAATGGCACCAACGCCACCCAGCGCCGAAGCCCGCAGATAGCTGGCCGCGATCGGCACCAGCTCCCCGCGCGCCCCCATCCCCATGACCAGAGTCTCGGCCAGCAGTCCGCCGATGATGGCATAACCGAGTGACAGCAGCGCGGCGATCATGAGTACCGTGCCGGGCAGGCAGCGCATCAGCTCGCGATCGCCGCGCCCGATGGCAATCGACAATGCGACGCCGCCGCCGATACCGGCCAGCGAACCCAGGCCAAGCGTAAGTTGGGTGATCGGATAAGCCAGGACGGCGCCGGCCAATGCCTGTTCGCCAATCAGCTGGCCGATATAGACCGCGTCCATGATCGCGTTGAGCCCAAACAGCATCATCACCGCAATCGCAGGCCAGCTCATGGCCCACATCACTTTCCAGGGTGAGCCGTCAAGAATGAAATGTTCGTGCGGGTCTTTCGGATCGGTCGCAGGGGATCCTGCTGCTGACCTGTCGACGCCAATGTTCACAGGCGTTGGATAAGCCGACGGGATGGTTGGGATGGACCGGTCTGATTACTGTTGTTCAAAACGATCCTCGAAGAGCAAGTCAATAAAGAGCCAGGCGGGCGTCGCGACCCCGACATGGCCCGCGCTGTCAGTGGCCTGTACGAACACCAGGCGCGTCGCTGCTTTTTCAGTTGCAAAATCCAACGCTCCGCCGAAAGATGCGACCGTGCCGGTCTCCGTGATATCGAG
>SLQY01000146.1 GCA_007131235.1 Wenzhouxiangella sp. | reverse complement strand
TGCGGCAGCCATGCCGCCAGCCAGCGCCAGGATGATCAAGGCCGTGGCGGCGACTGCCCCGCGATAGCGGCTCAGGAACTTCTGCAGCCGATAGCGGGTGCTGTCGCCGGCCGCCTGCACCGGTTCATTGTCCAGCCAGCGGCGCAGATCGGCGGCCAGGACGCCGGCGCTGGGATAGCGTCGTTCGGGCTCCGGGCGCAGCGCCTTCAGCAGCACCAGTTCCAGATCACGGCTCAATTCGCGCCGTAAGCGGGCGCTGGCCAGGTCGGGTTGGGTGTTTGCGGCGCGGCGCAGCACCTGGCTGGGGCGGGGGATGCTGTCGTTCCTGACCTCGCTGGCCAGCTCGACCAGCGAGGCCGTGCCGCGTCGGTGCGGCAGGCTGTCTGTCAAAAGCTCATAGCCCAGAAGGCCCAGCGCATAGACATCGGTCGCCGTGCTGATGGGCTGGCTGAGGATCTGCTCGGGTGCGGCGTAGGCCGGCGACATGGCGCGCAGGCCGGTGGCAGTGACCCGGCCGTCGGGGGCGTCTTCCAGCAGCTTGGCAATGCCGAAGTCGAGCAGGCGCACGCGGCCGTTGTCGTCGACCAGCACGTTGCCCGGCTTGAGATCGCGGTGCACGACCAGCCGCTGCTGGGCATAGGCGACGGCATCGCAGACGGCCAGCAGCAGGCGGATGCGCTCGCGAACCGATAGTGACTGGCGGCGGGCATGGTCGGTGATCGGCCGGCCCTTGACCCGCTCCATGACGAAGTAGGGCAGGCCGTCATCGGTCATGCCGCCGTCGATGAAGCGGGCGATGCCAGGATGCTCCAGGCTGGCGAGAATGCGCCGCTCCTGGATGAAGCGGGCCAGGATGTCCTCGCTGTCCATGCCGCGGCGCAGGATCTTGACCGCGACCTGCTGGCCGGCGCCTTCTTCGTCCTCACGCTCGGCCAGCCAGACCTCGCCCATGCCGCCGCGGCCGAAGATCTCGATCAGGCGATAGCGGCCGATCAGGCTGCCGGTGCGATCCCGGTCAATACCCGAGGTCAGGTCCGGCACGATGCCGTCCATTGACCGATCCAGTACGCCCGAGGCGGCATCGGCAGCGAGCATTCGCTCCAGTTCAGCAGCCAGCAAGGGGTCTTCGGCGGTGATCTCGGCAAGTCGTTGATCGCGCGCCGATGGCGCCATCTCGGCCAGCTGGTCAAACAGCTCCGCCTGGTGCCGCCAGCGCGCCTCGTCGTTGTCGTTCATTGCCGATGCTTCCCTCGCGGCGGCCGAGACCTTGGGGCGAGAATATCAATTCCCGTCTGGCTGGGGGAAACTTTCGAGACCATGAAAGACACGCAAAGCCTTGCTTGATGCTTTGCGTGTCTTCTTCGGTTTCAAGGGGGCTGCGTTGCCCCTTTTGGGTCCAGGTATCAGTTCCGGCAATCGTCAACCGGCACCAGGTTTCTCAGAGCAAATGGCTCGCTTGGCAGGTCTGTGCCGGGGACGATGTCATGGAAGCGCCCCTTTGCCTTGTGGCAGCTCTCGAAGTCCACGGTTAGCGCCGCGACCGGAGTCAGAATCGGGCCGGAACCATTGTCAAGTGTGGCGGCCATGACCGAGACGGTTGCCCGTATGCCGTCGAAACCCAGCTGGTCGGTGGTCGTGAGATCGGGGCTGACGGCGGAGTCCAAGGCGTACCAGACGCTTTCGCCGACGGCATCGTGTCCGAACCAGTTGCCAACCATGCGCTGCTGGTCCAGGGGGAAGGCGATTTCCATGCCTTGTCCGCCCTTGGCCGGATTGAACCAGTGCCCGGCGAACGGGAATGGGCGCGGCGGACGCTGTTCGGTGTCGGAAGCGCCGGGGTAGCTGATTTGGGTGCGCGTGATTGGCGGGCCGCTCAGTCCGAGCGTATCGGCCGCGGCGAGCGTGTGGGTCAGGGCAAAGCCGTTGCCATCTTCGAACGTTCCGCTGGTGGTGATGTGAATGAACGGTCCGTTCTTGAGTTGACCGAGTTCGCTGTAGAAGTCGGCCATGCCGACTCGCAGGGAGGGCAGCGCCTCGATGTCGATGACCCGCAGCTCACCGTCACTGGCTGCATCCAGCAACTCGTTGGTCAGCACGAACAGGATCGGTACCGGTTCATCGGCGACCAGGCGGTAATAGGCTGGCGCCATGTCCATGCCGGGCGGGTTCTCCCAGACTTCGAATCCGCTGAAGCCCGGATTCATGGGGCAGGAAAAGGCGGTGGGAAAATCGAGTCCCAGGAGCAGGTTGTAGTCTTCGGGAACGCAATCCGACTGGCGATAGGCGATCACTGCCGACCAGATCCCATCGGAGGGTGCCAGCTGCGGTGTATCTTGCGGCGATTGCAGACGCACGTAATAGGGCAGACCCGGCACATCATTGGGAATGTCCAGGCGTAGTTCGGCAAGCACGGGGTTGCCAGCCAGCCATGTCATCGGCAACAAGACAAACCCCAGAACTGCCATCGACCGACAGCCTTTTCTTGCCACTGGCGGTTGTTTCTTGAACATGTTGATCGTCTCCTAGCAGGTTGGGTGGTAAACCATTCGTGTATCGATGTGGGGTCGGCCAAACTTGCCGCCCTTGTCAAGGAGAACGTGGAAAAAGAAGACCAGGGATCAACTGTAAGGAACTATCCAGGATGCCATGCTCGAGCTGATCGGCTTCAAGCATGGCCGCCAGCTCGGCAGCGAGGTCGGGCTGGTTGGTCGCGATGGCATCGAGCTGCTCGCGGCGGTTCGCCTCGGGCAGCTCTGCCAGGGCGTCGAACAGGTCCAGCACCGTCGTCCAGTCGGGATCGAGGGGGCTGGTCATTCGGGGTTGCTTCGGCGGCAGCCGGTGCACTTGGCTGGGAGGGGCATTGGCAAATCTCGCGCTCGCTTGCTTAGGATATCAACGAGATTTGTCGGCGGCCGGGGTCAGTCCTCGACCTTGGCGGAAGCACCTGGCGACCTGGGCTGTCGATCTTCGGATATGCGGGCATACAGGAAGGCGCGGGCGCGACGCCAGTCGCGCTTAAGGGAGCTTTCCGAGCGGTCGATCAGGCTGCTGATCTCCGACAGTTCCAGGCCGCCATAGAAACGCAGTTCAACCAGTCGGGCCAGCTCGGGGTCTCGCAGTTCAAGTTGGCCAAGCGCCGCGTCCATCGCCAAAACGTCTTCCCCCGGCTGATCGGCAGCCGCACCGTTCAGGACCAGCGTATCCAGTGCCACGATCTGGAACTCGCCGCCGCGGCGTTGGGCGTCACGGGAGCGAACGGCGTCCAGAACGACCTGGCGCATCACGCGCGCTGCCGTGGCATAAAAATGCTGGCGATCGTTGAAGGTCAGCGTGGCGGCCCGGGCCAGCTTGCAATAGGCTTCGTGGACCAGAGAGGTCGCCTGCATGGGGGCGTTCGAGCCGTTGACCTGGTAGCGGGCCAGGCGCTTGAGTTCATCGTAGAGCGCGGCGAACAGCGCTTCGGAAGCTTTGCGATCGCCCTGCTGCGCCTGTTCAATCAGGGCGGTGATGTCGGTCATGGTCTATTGCACTCCGGTAGCGCGGTCGGTCCGATAGGGCTTGCTCGGTGCCGGCAATCCACCAGATTACCGGCCAATCTCTGCGCAAGTATCGCCGTGGCTGGAGGCCCTGGTCAATTCCCGTGGATTTCCGGTCTGACCTGATGACGTGGAGACTGATACCATCTGGCCACTATTGGCCCCACGAGTTCTCTCAAGCGACCCATGACCCGAATCATTTTCTTCCTGTTTCTTCTGCCAGCCCTGGCCTGGGCCACGACCCCTTACGCGCCAACGTCGCCTTCGCCGCTGGCCGGGCTGGATTACCGTCTGGCAATCTACCCGGACGCTGCCGATCATGACCCGGCGGTTCCGAATCCTGACGATTTCCTCGGTTTCCCGGTCGGACAGCGGGTGGCGACCTCGGCCCAGATCGATGCCTATGCGCGTCGGTTGGCCGAGGCCTCGGATCGTGTTGAGCTGGTCGATTATGGTCAAAGCTACGAGGGGCGGCCGCTGCTGTACCTGGTGATCTCCAGCCCGGAAAATCTCGCCCGCGCCGAAGACGTTCAGGAGGGCATGGCCCGTCTGGCTGATCCGCGCGGCCTGGGGGCGCCCGAGCGTGATCGCCTGGTCCGGGATCTGCCGGCGGTAGCGTGGATGGCCTATTCCATTCACGGGAATGAGAGCTCCGGTTCGGATTCGGCGTTGGCGGTGATGTATCACCTTGCCGCTGATCGTTCTGATCAGACCGGGCAGTTGCTTGACGAGCTGATCGTCATCGTTGATCCGAACATGAACCCGGACGGGCGGGAACGCTTCGTCAATGGCGTATTGCAAACCCGCGGCGCGCAGCCCAATGTCGATGACCAGTCGCTGGTCCACACCGGTTACTGGCCGTTCGGGCGCGGCAACCATTATCTTTTTGACCTGAACCGGGACTGGATTTACGCCCGTCACCCCGAGACCCGCTCGCGCATGCCGCACATCATTCGCTGGCGACCGATGGTGTTCGTCGACGCACACGAAATGGGTGCCCAGGATACCTACCTGTTTTCGCCCGCCCGCGAGCCACATAACCCGCATCTGCCGCCTTATCGTCAGCGCATGGGCAACGTCTTTGCCGACGACATGGCTGCGGCCTTCGACGAGTTCGGCTACCCTTACTACTCCGGCGAGTGGCACGAGGACTGGTACCCGGGCTACACCGATGCCTGGGCCAGCCTGCGCGGCGCGCAGGGCATTCTCTACGAGCAGGCCCGCCTGGCCGAGGATGGGGTCCAGCGTGCAACGCATTTGATCAGCTATCGCCAGTCGGTTCATCACCAGGTGTTGGCCAGCTTTGCCAACCTGCATACCCTGGTCCGCGAACGCGCCACCATGCTCAATGCTTTTGCCGAGGATCGCGCGCGCTCGGTATCGGCGCGCGGTGACTACGCGGACCGCAGCTGGGTCATTTTGCCATCCGAAAATCAGGGCCGCTTGAACGATCTACTGGACCTGGTCGATATCCAGGGCTTCGAGATTTACCGGCTGACCAGTGACCGTCGCGCCGCCCGCGCCGTTGACCACAGCGGCCGCGAGCATCGCAACTTGAGTCTGCCGGCTGGCAGCCTGGTCCTGCGCAATCGACAGCCCGAGGCGCGCCTGCTGGCCGCAATGTTCGAATTTGATCCGCGCCTGTCTGACACTGCCCTGCGCGCCGAGCGCGAGCGCATCCTCAAGGAAGGCCGGAGTACCATTTACGACACCACCGGCTGGAATATCACGATGATGTTCGGCCTGCCGGCTTTCACCGTGCCCGAATTCATCGATGCAGGCCTTGAGCGAGTTGACCCCGCTCGCCGCCAGGTGCCGAGCGCTGCCGAGCCAGGTGCGGATACGGTTGCTCTGGTTGCTTCGGGTGCTGACGATCGGGCCGTGGCGCTGGCTGCTCGCCTGCTTGAGCGCGGCCTGCACGTGCGCGCTGCCCGCAGCGCTTCGGCGTTGAATGGCGTTGATCTGCCAGTGGGTTCGGTTGCTGTGACCCTGGACGATAACCGCGGGGTGGCGGACTGGATCGAAATCGTCAGGGTAGCGGCGACCGAGCTGGACCTGGCTGTGCACCCGGTCAGCCACGGCCGCGCTCCTGGCGATCTGGCCGACCTGGGCGGGCGCGAATGGCGTGTGCTGCCAAAACCCAATATCGCCCTGATCTCTCGCGGCAGCACCAACATGCTGGATTTTGGGGCTGTCTGGTACCTGTTGGATTACCGGCTGGGTGTTCGCCACAGCCATCTCGATGAAAGCCGGGCCGGCAACATGGATCTGCGTCGCTACAACGTGATCTACCTGCCCGAGCGCTGGACCTGGGGGGGTGGCGGGAATGTGCCCGATGCGCTGATGCGCCAGCTTGATGGCTGGGTCCGCGGCGGCGGCACGCTGATTGCCGTCGGCAACGCGGCTCGGGCGCTGACGCAAGGTGACGAGCCACTGGTTCGCACCCGTACCCTGGAGCAGGTGATTGGCGATGATCTGGGGCCTTACCAGGAGGCCATCCATCGCGAGTGGCTGGCCGCCAATGCGCCGTTGCCGGACGCCGAGGCGATCTGGGGCCACGCCGCTGCCGGTGACAGCCACTTTCCCTGGGCCAATGGCGACAACGGCCTGCCCGGCGCTGACGAGCGTCGCCGGCGCGATGCCTGGCAGCGCTTGTTCATGCCCTCCGGCGCGTTGGTGGCCACGCGGGTCGACCCGGAACATTGGCTGACAGCCGGCAGTGGCGAGATGCTGACCGTGCTTTTTTCCAACTCACCGATCCTGATGGCCCATCCGCCCGTCGAGGCCCCGCTGCGAGTTGGAGTGTATCGGCCGGCCGAGCGTGAAGCCGGGCTGGTTGGCTGGGCCCCGGTGCCGGAAGGACAGCTGCTGGATGTTCGAGCGGGCGGCTTGCTGTGGCCAGAAGCGCGCGACCGCATTGCCTCCAGCGCCTGGGTCACACGCGAATCGGTTGGTCGTGGCCAGGTCATCATGTTTGCCCATGCCCCGGCATTTCGCGCCGCTCAGCTGGGCGCGATGCGGGTGTTGGAAAATGCGATGATTCTGGGCCCTGGCATCGGTGCCAGTCAGCCAATCGAGCTGCCCTGATCCAGTAATCTATCCAGGCGCCCGGACAAGTTCTGGGCGAGCTGGATCGCGCGCTCGGCCAGTGCTTCGCGCTGGCTGTCCTTCCCTTCAGCTGCGGCTTGCTTCCAGTTTTGCTGACAGGCAATCAGCTTTCTGTAGATGGTCTGGAGTTCGATCGCCTCGATCGGCTCGCCTTTCTCAGTGGCTTGTTCAAGCCAGGATGAAAAACGACTGGGCGAGCGTATTTCGCGTCGACTGGCGCTGTCGGCATGATCCTCGCCTTGCATGTTTTGCAGCCGTGCGGCAATTTCAGCCCTGGCAAACAGTAAAGGTGTGAGGTCGGGGCTCGTGGGCTCGATAGAGTCGAGCATCGGCAGCCCATGCCAGCCACTGACCCACTGTTCGATTTTCTCGGCTGGCATCGGTCTGGCAACCAGGTAACCCTGGATGCGCTGGCAGCCCAACCGGACAAGAGTGGCCGCTTGTTCAATGCTTTCCACGCCCTCGGCCAGTACCTCAAGGTCAAATGCTCGGCCGAGGTTGATGACTCCCTCGATGATGGCCAGATCCTCGGGATCTTCGAGCATGCCGATGATAAAGCTGCGGTCGATCTTGATCTGCCTGAGCGAGAGATGCTTGAGATGACTGAGAGAGGAAAAGCCCGTACCAAAGTCATCCAGCGCAAAGTTCACACCCAGCGCATGGCAGTCGCGTGTTACCTGGCGGCCAACGTTGATGTCCTCGAGGATGCCGGTTTCCAGGAATTCCAGAGTCAGACGGCCCTTCGCGATATCGGGATAGCGCTTCAGCCGCCTGGCCAGCGCATCGGCGAAGCCTGCTCGGAGCAGTTGCTGGGCTGATACGTTGACACTGAGTTCAAGGTCCAGACCCGATGCCCGCCAGCCTGCGAGGTCAGCCAGGGCCTGGTCAATGACCCAGTGCCCGACGGCGTGGGCCAATTCGTCCCCTTCCAGCGCCGGCAGAAATTTGTCCGGCATCAGCAGCCCGCGCTCTGGATGCTGCCAGCGAATCAATGCCTCCAGCCCTTCCAGTCGACCAGTCACCAGATTGACCTTGGGCTGGTAGTGCAAGCGCAGCTGGTTGTCGCCTAGCGCCGAGCGTAGCTGGCTGATCAGGGCAAGGCGATCGGCATGAATGCGTTCCATTTCCGCGTCGAAGAAGTGGATTCGGTTTCGGCCCTGGCTCTTGGCTTCATACATAGCCTGGTCGGCCTGACGCAGCAACTGATCGGCTTCCTGCGTTTGCTCCTGAGGGAACAGCGTGGCGCCAATGCTGACGGTGAGAGTGATTTCCCGGCCATTAACTCGGCAAGGTCTGGCAACAATCGCCAGGAGGCGTTCAAGCAGCTCCAGGGCGGTGTCGCGATTGGCAATATCGGCCAGTACCAGAACAAATTCATCACCACCCAAACGGGCGACGGTATCACTGGCTCGCACAGTCTTTATCAACCGGGCGCCGAGCTGCCGCAGACACTCGTCGCCGATCGTGTGTCCGAATTGATCGTTGACTGACTTGAAATCGTCGACGTCGATGTAGGCGACGACGACCTCGTAATTGCTCCGACCTGAACGGACCAGTGCCTGGGACAGCCTGTCAGCCAGCAAGGTGCGGTTCGGCAGGCCGGTCAGTGCATCAAAATGCGCTACTTTTTCCAGGTGCTGCTGATACACCTTGTGATGGGTGATGTCGGAAAACAGGCCGACATAACGCAAGACTCGGCTTTCGCTATCGTGAATCGCACTGATGGTAAGGTTCTCGGCGTAGAATTCACCCGACTTGCGCCGGTTCCAGACTTCGCCGGACCAGTAGCCGTCGCGCTCCAGGGACGCCCACATGGCCGCGTAAAAGTCATCGTCCTGGCGACCCGACTGCAAGAACCGCGGATTGCGACCGATGGCTTCCGAGCGTTCATAGCCGGTGATGACGGTAAAGGCATTGTTGACATCAATGATGCTGCCGTGCTTATCGGTTATCAGAATGCCTTCGTGCGTGTGACTGAATACGCTGGCGGCCAGTCGCAAACGATCTTCGGCAAGCTTGCGTTCGGTGATATCCAGGGCTATGCCGGACACCATCTCGGCGCGACCATCGGCGGCACGCGTGGCAACCTGGCCACGCAACAGCATCCACATCCAATGACCATCGGCATGGCGGACACGAATTTCGCTCTGGTGATGATCGGTTTCTCCCCTTAAATGTTGCTTGAAACTTTCCAGCGCAGAGGCGAGGTCATCCGGGTGAACCTGCTTGGTCCATTCCAGGCTGTCGTCGGGAAGGTCTTCGGCCGACGGAAAACCAAGCATCTCCGCCCAGCGCTGATTGAAGACCAATTGGCGGGAGAGCTGGTTCCATTCCCAGGTGCCCGCATGCGTGCCATCGATGATCTGACCCAAGCGTCGGGCCGCATCGCCAATCGCTCGCTGCGCACTGCGACGTTCGTGCAAATTGACCAGGATCTCGGCAAACACCCCGAGCAGTCGGATTTCTGTCTCCGAGTAAACCCGACGCGAGCGAACCGAATCCAGTCCAACAAAGCCGATGCATGCCTTGCCATGCATCAGCGGCACGGCAAGGGCAGAGCGAATGCCCTGGGATTGGAGCAGCTCTCTGACGGTCTTTTCAGGATGGGCATCGACGTCATCGATGAGCACATGCTCGTGGGCGCGGTGCGCGGCCAGCCACCCGTTCATCTGATCGAGAGGAACGGCCTGTAGCTGCTTGATTTGCGCATCGATTCCCGGCGCGCACCACTCGTGTGTATTGCGGGCTGTGCCATTGTCAAAATCGTAGCGAAAGACGTAGACGCGATCGGTGCTGACGAAGTTGCCGATACGAGCCAATGCGGCATTGACGCCCTGGTCGAACTGGTTCAATGGCAGGTTGATGAATCTGCTGGCAAGATGCAGGAGCAACTGACGCAATTCCGACTCCTGGTGCAAGTCGGTAACATCCAGTGCGTTGGCGACAAAAGACTCCAGTCGACCCTGTTCATCGCGAATTGGTGCAATAACTGATCGGTGCCAGAGTACGCGCCCATCGCGGGCCTTTATCCGATACTCGATCGGTGGCGTTGGCTTGTTTTCGACAAGGCTGGCTTTGATAAGGGGAGCCAGTCTTTGGATGTCGTCCGGATGGGTGAATTCGCTGTAGTGGTGACCAACGACCTGCTCGCTGCTAAAGCCAGTCATCTGCTTGACGGAGGGGGAAATAAATGTGTATCTGCCAGCGCGGTCGAACATGTAGAAAATCGTCTGGCTGTGCTTGACCAGGCGGTGGTACTTGAGCTCCGCCTCCCTGGCGTACTCCTCGGCACGAAAGCGCAGCAAGGCATGGGTCAGCAAGTTACGCGCCGACTCGAGCAGGCTCTGATCTTTTCGACTCCACAGGCGATTCGCTTTGGTCGAGTCAACGCCGAACGCGCCCAGTGGTTGATCACCGATGAAAATAGGCAGCATCAGCAATGAGCGCACACTCTGTGCCCTCAGAACGGCGCGGTCCCGTGCCGCCTCATCGGGCAATTCGCTCAGATGTGTGATGCTGACCGATTCACCGGAGAGCAAGCGCTTCAGCAGCCACGGATAGTGCCGGTCGGCTTTGGTATTGACCAGCTCGCTGGGATTGCCAGGAATACCTGGAGCACACCATTGACTGGCCAGTTGGACCCGCTGCTGCTCGCTGTGGAAAAGGAACAGCGAGCAGCGCGAAATATTCATGGTCGCGCCAATGCTTTTTAATGCATCAAGCATGGCCTGTTCGTATTCGCAGCTGTTGACGTAGAGCAGGCGCTCGCTGAGGGCGACCGAAAGTTCGGCTGAAGTCGTTGTGCCAGTTGCCGAGGCTTGATCCATGCCGCGCTGCGCCCCTTATGTGAACGACTGCCGTGCCCGCGTCAAACCGCACGTATGCAGTTCTCGCGTTCTGGCTTTTGCAGACCAGCCTCAAGCTTAAGGCAAATCGGCCTCGATAGCCAGAATGCGGAAGCGAACGAGCAGCGTGTCGGCGACAGCCAGGCTGCCGCCGGCGGCGCTGAAGGGCTCGATGCCGAATTCGCGCTGACTGAGCAGCATGCGGCCGCTGGCAATGAGACGGTTGTTGTTCATTTCAATGCCGACCGGCACGGTCAGCTCGCGGCTGTTGCCGGCCAGGTGTAGGCGCAGTTCAATATCCGGCTGCCAAGGCGGTCCGACAAGGCCAAGTGATTCGATTTCGATGCTTGGGAAGCGGCTGGCATTCAGAACCGATGCCGACAGCATGTTGTCCTTGGTGCCTGCAATCGCCGCTTCGGTCATGTCAGGATCGAAGCCCTCGTCAAGCCGCCAGGCCGGGCGATCCACCTCCAGCGCAGCAACGTCTATGGCCAGGCGAAGGGCTGAATCCGTGAACGGTTCGGCCAGCATCACCTCGCCTGACAATACCGCTCCACCAATGACGTGCGGATGGCCGAAGCGAGCCAGGGGGCCATCGGCATAGACCACGATCCGGAGCTCGGAAGCGTGTTCATCAACTACGAAGCGGCGCCCCTGGGCCGGCCAGTCAGCGGATCGGTCGGAGGCTTCACGAATTTCCTCGCTTGCGGCCGGTCGCGGCTGTGCCTGGCAGCCGGCGAGCAGGATGCCGCTGATCAGCGCCAGTGACGTGGTTTTCATGAGGGCGTTTATAGTAGGCACGATCAATCTCCAACAGGGTGCGTAACTTGAGCATACCGCTTCGCAACACCACGAGTCGTTACGGCCTGGTCAGCCAGGCATTTCACTGGCTGATCGTCGCCCTGATCCTGTTCCAGTACACCTGGGCCTGGAGAATCGATCAGGCCGAGGGTATTCGGATGCGCTTCGAACTGGTTACCCAGCACAAGACCATCGGCATGGTTGTGCTGGGGCTGGCGTTGCTGCGCCTGGGCTGGCGCCTGTTCAATCGACCGCCCGCCCTGCCAGACGGGATGCGTGGCTGGGAGCGCTGGGCAGCCCGCGCCGGTCACTGGGGTCTGTATGTGCTGATCTTTGCCGTGCCGCTGACAGGGTGGTTGTATTCTTCAGCGGCGGGTTACGCTGATTTTTGGTGGGGCCCGCTGAGTTTCCCCAGCCTGGTCGAACCCAGCGAGGTGCTGGAAGACCGGCTGCAGTTAGTCCACCAGAGCCTGGCTATTTCGCTGGGACTGCTGGCCCTGGTGCACGCCCTGGCGGCGCTGCGCCATCACTTTATCAACAAGGATGATGTCTTGAGGAGGATGTTGCCATCATGGCAAAGCAAGGACTGATGCTACTGCTGGGCTTGGGCGCGGCCTTCGGTATGGCCCTGGCGCCTGGTGCGCTGGCCGGCGAGCGGTGCTACCACGGTAGCGCAGAGTCAGGATCCCTCGAGTTTCGCGGAGAAGCCGAAGGCAATCGCTTCAACGGCCATTTCCGACGGTTTCACGTGCAGGTCTGCTTGACCGACGCCGAACCGGAAACTGCGGTCATCGATGTCAGGGTCGAGACCGGTTCGGGAACCGTGGGCAACCGCCAGGGCGATGCTGCCCTGGTCGACGAGGAGTTGTTCGCCGCCGAGCGCTATCCCGAGGCGGTCTGGACGAGCTCGTCTATTGAGCGAAATGAAGACGGATTCATTGCCGAGGGCGAGTTGAGCTTACGCGGTGTCAGCGCAAGCCAGCCAGTGCAGCTGCAGTTCGACCATGCTGACGCGGGCCTGGGCCTGACTGGCAGCGCTCAGATCATGCGCCTGGACTACGGTGTCGGCCAGGGTGAATTCGAAGACCCCGACTTCATCCGCAACCGCGTCGAACTGAGTTTCGACCTGGTACTGTCCGCGGAGTAAAAGAGAAAGAAAACCCTGTCACCACCGAAGTCACCGCAAAGGCACGTCGCCGCTCAATCACTTCGGTGAATTCGGTAGACACGTTGCCCGGCCCAACGCGGACGGGACCAGATCTCGCCCCGCGCTCGTAGACTCAGTTATTTATCCAGAGATCAAAAAAATCTCAGGAATCCGCCGCCTCCGAGGTCTCCTGCGCCGGTGCCATCAGGGGATTGGTTCCCTCGAAGCGGTCGCGGAACAGGAAGTCAGCAAGCTCTTCCAGGCTCAGCCCCCAGAAACCCCCGGTCAGCTGCCAGCCCTCGCCGGACAGGGCGCGGGCTTCGGTCGCTTCCCACTGGCCTATCGTGCCGGACAATGCCCAGTCACCGCCGCTGGAATTAAGGATGCCGCCGGAAGCGATACTCCACTGCTTGATCTCGAACTCGGCGCTGGCCGAGGACGCAAAGAACAGGAGGCAGGTCAGCGAAAGCGCTGAAAAGAACGGACAGAACGATGATTTCATGCCATATCTCCAGTTGGGCGTGTGGCAAATTCTATATCTCTACCCTATAAACACGCAATTCGACGCCAAACCGCGCCATCCAGCTGTTGGCGAGTCATTGGCTGTCAGCTTGCCTTGCCCTCAACGCCCAGCCGTTTGTGCATGATCGGCGATGTGGTGGTGTACTGGACAAACTGGCGCTTGTCCGGATGAAGATACTTCTGCACGCCGAAGGCGGCCAGCGCGGCTTCGTGGAAGCCGGACAGAATGAATTTTTTCTTGCCGGGGTAGCTGTTGATGTCACCGATGGCGAAAACGCCGTCAATTGAGGTCTGGAACTGCTCGGTATCAACTTCGATCTGCTTTTTCTGCAGGGCCAGCCCCCATTGCGCGATCGGGCCCAGATCCGGGGCCAGCCCCCAGAACACCAGCGCTTCATCGCCCTCGATAATGGACTTGTTGCGCTCCAGGTCCATGATTTCTATCCCGCTGAGGCGGCCGCCGTCGCTCAAGACCTGCATGACCAGGCCCTGGTGCTCAGTGACTTTTCCCGCCTCGGCCAGGCGCTTGACCTGCTGCACCGAGGCCGGTGCGCCGCGGTATTCTGCGCGACGGTGAACAAGGTGGATGTGCCGGGCCGACTCGGCGAGATCCATGGTCCAGTCCAGCGCCGAGTCACCGCCGCCGAGCACGAGGAGGCGCTTGTCGCGGAAGCGTGCCCGGTCGGTCACCTTGTAGTGAACGTGGGCCGGGTCAAGCTGGTCCATGCCCTTGGCCTTGAGACGTCGAGGCAGGAACGAGCCGAGCCCTGCAGCAATGATCACCGTGCCGGCATCAAAGGTGGTGCCCTTGCTGGTGGTCACGGTGAAGCGCCCATCAGCGCGTTTTTCGAAGCGCTCGACTTGTTGCCCGAGATGGAACCCGGGGTTGAAAGGCTTGATTTGCTCCATCAGTTTGTCAATCAGCTCCTGGGCACCGATGACCGGGTAGGCCGGTATGTCGTAAATCGGTTTTTCAGGATACAGCTCGGCGCACTGGCCACCGACCTGGGGCAGGCTGTCGATAAGCTGGGCCTTCAGATCGAGCAGACCAAGCTCGAAGACCTGGAACAGGCCCACCGGGCCGGCGCCAATGATGACCGCGTCGGTCTTAATCGGAGAGTTGCTGCTGGACACGGTTATGACGAGGTTCGGATCAGACATCATGATAACCGGGATGGAGCGGAAAAGGCTCAAGGAGCAAGGTGCAAGGTGGAAGGAACAAGGAAAAGGGGCTAAGGGGCTAAGGGGCTAAGGGGCTAAGGGGCTAAGGGGCTAAGGGGCTGAGGGCTGAGGGCTGAGGGGCAACCGGCACCCGCTTCTACCTTGCACCTTGAGCCTTGAACCTTGTACCTTCCTCCATATGCCTTCCATCAACCTCCATTCTGAATGGCTCGACGCTCTTGGGCCTGAATTCGATCAGCCTTACATGCAGCAGCTTCGCGCATTTCTGCTGGCGCGCAGCCAGGCCGGGGCGACAATCTACCCGCCCGGCAAGCAAATCTTCAGTGCCCTGGACTCAACCCCGTTGTCTCAGGTCAAGGTCGTCATCCTGGGTCAGGATCCGTACCACGGACCTGGTCAGGCGCACGGACTGTGCTTTTCGGTTCAGCCAGGCGTGCCTACACCGCCTTCGCTGGTCAATATCTTCAAGGAAATTCATACCGACCTGGAGCTGCCGATACCTGGCCACGGACACCTGCAGGCATGGGCCGAGCGCGGCGTGCTGTTGCTCAACGCAGTGCTGACCGTCGAGCGCGGCCAGGCCGGTGCGCACCAGGGTAAAGGCTGGGAGCGCTTTACCGATGCGGTGGTCGAGGCGGTCAATCGGCAGTGTGACCAGGTTGCATTCCTGCTCTGGGGCAGCCATGCCCAGCGCAAGGGCGCCAACATCGACAGCCGCCGCCATCTGGTCCTCAAGGCACCGCACCCGTCGCCGCTATCGGCCCATCGCGGTTTCTTTGGCTGTCGGCATTTTTCGCAGGCGAACGCCTGGCTGGAAAGTCGTGGTGTGGACCCGGTGGATTGGAGGCTTTGAAACAAACGGTTTCCGGGGGTCAAAGTCTCCGTAACCACGCGTTATCGAAGTTTGAGCGCGGCTCCTGGGGGTGATCTGTTCAGAGGAAGCTCGAATACTCTTCGATTGGTGGCAATACGGGCGAAGGCTGAAAGCGTTACCCATTGAAACGCTGAGTGACTGCTGATGAGTGATCTCGCAAGTAACGCCAAGCCGCCTCTTCGTTCTCGGCGATGATCTGAGTGCTCAAGTTAGCGCATCATGATGTCCAGGTTGAGATGCTTGGGCAGATTGATGAATCAGGGTTGGCGCGAGATCGGTCTGCGCGAGGCGGAGCGAAAGCCGAGATAGATGCCGATCAAGGCGATCAGGGCGCCGGCATATTGCCAGGCATTCAGGCGCAGGCCGAAGATCAGCATGTCCCAGACAATGGACATCGATGGTTGCAGCAGCAATAGCAAACCTACCAGCGCAGCCGGCAGAAACGGCATGCCGCGGGTGATCAGCAGCCAGCCGCCGACCTGGCAGAACAACCCCAGGGCCACCAGCGCGGCCAGGGAGCGTGCATCCGGGATGGCGAAACTGTTGCCCTCGGCAAGGTTGATCAGCCCCAGCAGCATGCAGCAGCAGACAGTGACCTGGGCCAGGCGTGCTTCGGCCCGCACGCCGGGGTAGCGAATCTGGACCCCGCGCAGGCCGAGCAGGTACACACCGTAGGCCAGCGCGGTGAGCAGGCCGAGAATGACGCCGAGACGTACTTCTGGCGTCAGGCCTACCCAGTCCCGACCAAACAGCAACCACAGGCCGAGCATGGCCAGGCTGAGCCCACCGGCAAACCGCCAACCGATTCGTTCGCGTAGCCACAGTACGCCGAATGCAGTGAGGATGAAGACCTGGAAATTGGCCAGCAGAGTCGATAGTCCGGGTCCGATGTAGAAAATCGAGCGGTGCCAGAACCAGATATCGGCGGTAAAGGCCATGGCAATGAGCAGCGAACCTCCCCAGCCATGGCGCAGGCCGGCGCGCGCCGAGGGCTGAAGCAGAAGGAGCAGGCCCAGGCCCAACGCACCGAACAGCATGCGATAGAAGCCAGATGTGGTCGGTTCGACCTCGGCCAGGCGCGCAAAGATGGCCGAGAAACTGATCAGGAGCGCACCGGCCGTGACCAGGACGGCAGCGCGCAAGGGGCTGGGTGCGATCACCGGAAGTCGGGGTCAGGTGCCCGGGCCAGGCGCGGGCTGTCGCTATCCAGGCCGCAGGCGCGGCGGACGAAAAGCTCGCGCGCGGGCCAAAGCCGGGCAGCCAGACCGAAGCCCAGTCCCAGCAAGCCGGGGCCAAGCAAGGCCGGGGCGTGGGCCAGCTCGTTGATCAGGTGAATGCCGCCGCCGATCAGGCTGCCCGAGCCCTGGCGCCAGCGCAGGTAGCGCTCAAGTCGTGGTTGCGGATCTTGCTCGACCTGCCAGTCTTCCAGCACCTCGGCCAGGGCAGCAGCATCGGCCAGCCCCAGGTTCAGGCCCTGGCCCGCCAACGGATGAACGTTGCGCGCGGCATCGCCGAGCAGGACCAGGCCATTGCCGACCAGGCGTCGGGCCTGGCGTCTGACCAGCTTGAAGGCGTGGCGCGGACCCACCTGATTGACCTCGCCGAAAGGGCTGTCCTGGTGCTGGTTCAGCTCGTTGATGAAGTCTTCGGTAGGCAGGGCCAGGAGCTGCTGCACGCGCTCCCTGGGTTGTGACCAGACGATGGAAGATCGGCCGTCCGGCAGCGGTAGCAGGGCCAGCGGGCCATGCTCGGTGAAGCGCTGCCAGGCGACGCCTTCATTCGGACGCCGGCAACGCAGGTGAGTGACCAGCGCGTGCTGATTGTAATGCCATTCATCGACCTTGATACCAGCCAGGTGGCGGAGCCGGCTGCGCGCACCATCGGCGGCGACGACCAGCGCGCAGTCCAGGTGTTGCCCGGAGTCCAGCCCCAGTCGCCAGCGGTCGCGACGCCGGTCGAGACGCTCGACGCTGGCCGGGGCCAGTATGCGCACGTTGCCGCGCTCGGCCAGGGCCAGCCACTGGGCTTGCTGCAGTGCCGGTACTTCGGTGATCCAGCCAAGTTGGTCGAGTCCATGCGACTGGGCGTCGAACGTGATCCTGCCGCTGCCCGAAAGCACCTGCATCTGGCGATACTCGGCGCGACGACTTGCGGGATGTTTCAACCAGGCTCCCGATGCGGTCAGTATTCGGGCCGAGCCCGGGCTGATGGCGACAACCCTGGCATCGAAATCGTCGGCCGGCATCTGCCAGTCTGGGCGACGAACGTCAATCAGGGCGACGCGGTGGCCGCTGGCCGCCAGCAACGCGGCGCTGGCGGCGCCGGCCACGCCGCCCCCGCAAACGGCAATATCGAAGTCTGACAGGCTCATGCGATGCCGGTGCCGCTTGCCTGCGGTGGTGTTCTGGCCAGGCTGCACACTGGCTCGCGGAACCCCATGGCGGCCTGGGCCAGGCGCGCGCTGAGTGTTGGCCAGGCAGCGTGAGCGGCCAGACCCAGCCCAGCCCCGAAAGCGGCCAGGCGTGAGGGGTTGGTAAAGGCGCGGGCAAGCGTATCGGTGTAGCGGACGGTGGCGTCCTGGTCCGCCTGGCGGTCGCGCGCGTAGCGATTCAGGATGGCGTGGATGCCGGGGTCAGGGGCGCCGGTGACGGCATCGACAAGGCCGCCAACATCGCGCAGGCCGAGGTTGAGTCCCTGGGCCGAGACCGGATGGACAGCGTTGGCCGCGTTGCCGACCAGGACGACACGCTCGGCGACCGGCCAGGGCGTGCGCTGTCGTACCAGCGGATAGCTGGCCCGTCGACCAGGCTGACTGAAGCCGCCCAGGTCCTGGCCAAAGCGATCCGATAGCGCATTCAGTAGCCGCTGGTCGGTCCACTGGAGGGCCTCGGCAATGGCCGCGCTGGAATCGATCCAGACCACCCCGAGACGACCGTCGGCCAGCGGCAGGAGGGCCAGCGGGCCATTGGAGGTGAATCTTTCCCAGGCGGTAGCCGGCGGTGCGAGCCGGGCCTGGACGTTGAAAACCATGGCCGATTCACCGTAGTCATGAACCTGGCAGGGCAGGGCGGCCAGTTCGCGCACGGTCGAACGGTTGCCATCGGCACCCACCAGCAGGCGGGCAGAAAGCCGCTGATCCGAAGCCAGTCGAACCTCAACGCGGTCTTCTCTGACCGCAAAATCCACCAGGCTGTCCGGGCAGATCAGTTCGATATGATCGGCGCTGGTCAGGGCCTGGTTGAGTACCTCGCCGAGTTCCCGTGCAACGATCACGGCGCCGAACTGCTGGCGACCGAAATCACTGGCTTTCAGGGTCAGGTAACCGAATCCGCCGGCATGATTGACCTCGATGCGCGCGACCGGCACACGCTCGAGCTCGACTGGCAGCAAATCCAGCGATTTCAGGATGTTGAGCGAGGCGGCGTTGATGACCAGGCTGCGCTCATCGTAGCTGGGTTGGGTCGGGGCATTGCGTGCAATTGCCTCGATGACTGCAACGCGCCTGCCTTGCCTGGCCAGCGCGATGGCCAGGGTGGCCCCGGCCAGGCCGCCCCCGTTGACAATGACGTCAAAGGATTTCATGGACGCATGATGGCCTCGATGTCATCGGCGCTGCGTGGCACGGCCTGGGTCATGTTTTCCGGTTCTCCCGCCGTGACCCGGATGTCATCTTCGATGCGTATGCCGATGCCCCGCCAGTGGGCCGGGATATCGGCCTCGTGGCCAATGTAAAGCCCGGGTTCGACGGTCACGACCATATTCTTTTCCAGGACGCGCGATTGCTCGTCGATTCGGTAATCCCCCACGTCGTGTACGTCCAGGCCAAGCCAATGCCCGGTCTTGTGCATGTAAAAGCGCCGGTAGGACTGGTCCTCGATCAGCTGGTCCAAGGCACCGCTGAGCAGCCCCAGGTCCCTGAGTCCCTCGGTCAGGGTGCGAACGGCCGCGTCGTGGTAGGCCTCGAACGCGTGCCCGGGCCGAACCTGGTCGATGGCAGCGTCCTGGGCGGCCAGGACCAGCTCGTAGAGTTCGCGCTGGGGCCCGGTGAAGCGCCCGGCAACCGGGAAGGTCCGCGAGATGTCAGCCGCGTAGCCCTGGTACTCGCAGCCGGCATCGATCAGTAGCAGGCCATCGTCGGGCAGTGGTTGGTTGTTGTCGATGTAATGCAAAATCAGGGCGTTATCTCCGCCGGCGACGATTGGCAAGTAGGCTGGCGGACAGCCATGGCGCTGGTATTCATGGACCAGCTCCGCGCTGATTTCGGCCTCGTTCATGCCCGGTCGGCAAGCCTGCATGGCCCGGCGCATGGCGGCCGCCGAGATCTTGGCCGCCTTTTGCATGCAGCGAATCTCGTCGCGGCTCTTGATCAGGCGTTGTTCGTGCAGCAGGTGTTCCAGCGAGACCAGCTCGCCAGGTCCTTTTTGACCCTTGTGCTCTGCCCTGAGCCGGTTGCGCCAGCCGATGATGCGTTGGTCCAGGAACGGATCCTTGCCGACCAGGTGGTAGATGCGCTCGCAGCCTTCCATCAGGCCAGGCAGGATGTCGTCCAGGTCCTCGATCGGAAAGGCGTCGTCCATGCCAAGCTGCTCTACTGCGGCTTCCAGGCCCAGGCGCGGTCCGTCCCAGCGTTCCCGCTCGGGATCGCGCGGGCGACAGAACAACAGCTTTTCACCCTGTTCGCGCCCCGGCAGCATGACCAGCACGGCCTCCGGCTCGTGGAAGCCGGTCAGGTAGAGAAAGTCGCTGTCCTGGCGGTAGGGGTAGTGGCTGTCACCGTTGCGCAAGACCTGCGGTGCGGCCGCCAGCAGCACCATGGCATGGTCGCCGGCCTCTTCGCACAGCCGATTGCGGCGGCGGGCAAACTCGTCGGGTCGGATCATCGCTTCACCATGCCTTCTTCGCGCAGCAGCAGGACTGCCACGCGCAGGAATTCGGTCAGTTCGGAGTAAGCCGATTCCTCGGCTTCCTGGTCAGAGCCCGGGTCGGTGGCGGCGCGGGCAATTTGTTCGATCATGCGCAGTGCATCCTGGGCCTCATCCGATTTCAGCACCGGCTGCCCCGCCCCGAAGCCGGTCAAGAAACCTGAACACCAGCGGGCCAGGCACTCGGTGCGCTCGGACAGGGGACGGTCGTCGGACGGCAGCAATGGCTGAAAGCGCATGTCGGCAGAGGCCAGCTCGGCCTTCAGCGCCGTCAGCGCGGGCCCGATCTGGCGCAGGATGTCATCGGAGGTCCACTCACCGACCTGCAGCGCAGCCAGGTGCGCGGCCAGCTCGCGCTCGTCCTGTTCGACCCGCGCGCAGAGCAGGCCAATGACAACGGCATGGGTCTCGGCAATACCGGCCGGGTCCTGGTCGGCCGCCAGGGCCAGTATCCAGGCGAGCTTGGATTCCTGTTCAGTAGTCATGTCTTGATCGGTGATTTTCTGGCCTCGAATTTTACCACCGCGCGGTCGATGTCCGCGCATTCAGCCCCAGGTGCTTGTGAAGTGACGACATAAAGTTCTATGATTAAGCCTCTGTAATCTAAAAAGAACGCCGTGAGATGAATTCCCTGCAACAGACAACGGCCGATCTCGACCGGCTGGAGAAGCGCTTGCATGAGATCACCGATCGAATCCGGCGGCTGGAGGAGGAGAACCGATCATTGCACGCTCGCCAGGAATCCCTGGTCGCCGAACGCGCCAGCCTGGTGCAGCGCAATGAGGAGGCCAGATCGCGGGTCGAGGCGATGATCGAGCGTTTGAAGGCGTTGGAGAATGCGGGGTAGAACACGATGAGTGCGACGGCAGAACCGATCACGGTACGAATCCTCGAGCGCGAGTATCGCGTCATGTGTGCGCCTGATCAGCGCCGCGAGCTGATGGAATCAGCACTGTACCTTGACCAGCAGATGCGCCAGGTACGCGACGGTGGGCGGATTTCCTCGTTGGACAAGATCGCCGTGATGTGTGCGCTGAACATGGCCGAAGAGCTGCTGCAACTGCGCCAGCAGATGGCCGAGCGCCAGCAAAAGGTCGATAAGCGTGTCAGCGATTTGGCAAATCGACTTGATAGCGCGCTGGCAGAGGATTAGACTGGTGGGCAGGCGCTCTCTGCGGTGTTCGCCAGCAGGAACGTAATATGCCTTGTCCCTACTTATTGACCTCGGGATGGCGAATTTCGACGCTGGTGTGCATATTCGCCTTTTGTTGCGAATCGCCTGATAGCTCGGAGAGCCAACCCACCTGAACCTTTGGTTCAAGGTCACAGACCTGCAGCGGCACAGGCGGAGAGCGCCACTCTTTTTTCCTCCTTGGATAATCCTTTGCTTCAGGGAACTCGGAAGCGAAATCGCCCAGCGAGTTTCTTCGTATGGATTCAGGTATCGAACAAGGTGATTTGAAATCGACCGTTCGTGATCGCCTGATCGCCGCGCGCGAAGGATTGCACGAACACCGACGGCGGCAGGCCGACCGCAGCATTTGCGCCCACCTGCTGCGTTTTCTCGACGACAGGGATTGCCTGCATTTGGCGGCCTATCATGCTTTCCGCGGTGAGCCGAATCTTTTTCCAGCGCTGGAAGCGCTCCACCATGCCGGTCGTCGCGTCTATCTGCCCGTGGTCCGGGATCGAGAGATGGAGTTTCGGCGCTGGAGCCCGGGTGTCGACATGCCGCGCAACCGGTTCGGGATCCCGGAACCGCTGCAGGGTCGTCTGATCGAGGCTGCGCATCTGGAGCTGGTGCTGATGCCGCTGGTTGCGTATTCGGCCAGTGGCACCCGCCTTGGCATGGGGGCCGGATTCTACGATCGGCGCTTCGCCTTCTGCCTGGACCAGCCCGATTCGGGACCGCTGCTGGTCGGGGCCGCCTACAGCCTGCAGCAGGTCGACAGCTTGCCGGCCCAGAGCTGGGATGTGCCGTTGGACGCGGTCATTACCGAGCGTGGCCTGCAAAGATTCCGCGACTGAGATTTTTCATCGCGAAGGACCGGCAGACCGGTTGGTTCAGTCTCCGCGTACCTCGATACCTTTTTCGCTGGCGACCAGTACCGTGTCAGCCGGTCGCAGTGCGAACAGTCCGCAGGTCACGACACCAGGCACCTGGTTGATGTCTCGTTCTACCTGAAGTGGATTGATCAGGTCGAGATTGCGTACATCGAGCACGAGGTTGCCGTTGTCGGTGACGAAATCCTCGCGGAGCTGGGGGCGTCCACCCATGCCGGTCAGTTTGCGCGAGACAAAGGCCCGCGCCATCGGGATGACCTCCACCGGCAGGGGGAATTCGCCCAGGATGGGTCGGCACTTGGATTCATCGACAATGCACACGAAGCGCCGACTGGCTCCTGCAATGATTTTTTCCCGGGTCAGTGCGCCGCCGCCGCCCTTGATCAGGCGCTGGTGAGCGTCAACCTCGTCGGCACCGTCAACATACAGCTCCAGGTCACCGGAGTGGTTCAGGTCCACGACCTTCACCCCGATTGCCTTGAGCCGTTCGCTGGTGGCCTCCGATGAGGATACCGCGCCATCCAGACGCAGCCCGGAGGCGGCCAGTTCATCGATGAAGGCATTGACCGTACTGCCTGTTCCGACGCCGAGCAGCATGCCATCTTCGACATAGCGCAAGGCGGCGCGTGCGACTTCGATCTTCAATCTGGACTGGCTCATTGTTTTTCCATTCCCATTAGGTAGTCCCACTGCTCGGCGGAAACCGGCATGATGGACAGGCGGTTTCCGCGCCGGGTCAGGGCAAAATCGCCCAGTGCCTCAGCGTGTTCCTTGATTTCGCTCAGGGAAATCACGCGTTTGAGGCTGCGTTTGTACTTGACATCCACCAGAATCCAGCGCGGGTCGTCTGGATCGCTTTTCGGGTCGAAATACTTCGAGTCCGGATCAAACTGGGTGGGGTCGGGGTAAGGTGCACTCGCCACTTCGGCGATGCCGACAATGCCTGGCACCTTGCAGTTGGAGTGATAAAAAAAGATCAGGTCGCCCTTCTTCATGTCATCGCGCATGAAATTCCGTGCCTGGTAGTTGCGCACGCCGTCCCAGGGCTCGGTTTTCCTGGGGCGCGAACGCAGATCGTCAATACCGAAAGCGTCGGGTTCGGACTTCATCAGCCAGTAATTCAAGAAGTGCTCCTGTTGATCGGATTTTCCAGCCTGAGTGTAGCAATTCCGGGCCTGTCGAGTTTGGAGGGGGATAAACTAGCGCCGATGAAAAATTACTCGCATCAGCTCTGCGTCGCGCCGATGATGGACTGGACCGACCGCCATTGCCGCTATTTCCATCGCCAGATCAATGGTGCCGCCTTGCTCTACACCGAAATGGTGACCACGGGGGCGGTCATTCACGGTGACCGCGACCGCCTGCTGGGTTTTGACCGGGCCGAGCGTCCGGTTGCGCTGCAGCTGGGCGGCAGCGATCCGGACGCGCTGTCTCGCGCTGCCGTGCTGGGTGCCGAGCGTGGGTACGACGAGATCAATCTGAATGTCGGTTGCCCGTCCGATCGAGTGCAGAAAGGTCGTTTCGGTGCCTGTTTGATGAAAGAGCCCAAGCTGGTTGCCGAATGCCTGGCAGCGATGCGAGGTGCCGTTGATGTGCCGGTGACCGTCAAGACGCGCATTGGCGTCGATGATCTTGACAGCGAAGCCTTCCTGGTCGAGTTCGTCGAGCAGGTGGCCGAGTCCGGTGTGACCACGTTCATTGTCCATGCCCGCAAGGCCTGGCTGTCAGGCCTGAGTCCCAAGCAGAACCGCGAGGTTCCGCCCTTGTACTACGATCGTGTCCATCGCCTGGTCACACGCTTTCCTGGCCTGCTTTTCGTGCTCAATGGCGGTATTGTCGAGGTCGAACAGGCCGTTGCTGAGCTGGCGAGCGTGCACGGTGTCATGCTGGGTCGTGCGGCCTACCAGAACCCGTGGCTACTGGCCGAGCTTGGGGCAACGCTGGGCCAACCGGTGGCCGAGAGTCGGCAGCAGGTGGTAGCCGCCATGGCCGCGTACGCCGAGGCCCACCTTCAGGCTGGTGGGCGGTTGCAGCAGATCGCTCGCCACATGCTGGGCTTGTTCCACGGCCAGCCTGGC
>SLQY01000065.1 GCA_007131235.1 Wenzhouxiangella sp. | reverse complement strand
TCACCAGCGACTGTTCCGCCTCGATCTCGTCGCCCTCGGCCACCAGGATCTCGATCACCGGCACCTTGTCGAAGTCGCCGATATCCGGAACCTTGATCTCTCGCTTGTCACTCATGTCGAATGTCTCTTGAAGTCGAAGTCTTTTTATTGCCGGACGGTTGTCGGCGAACCCGTCAAACCGTGGTCGGCAAGGGTTTGTCGGGGTCGATGTCGAGGCTGCCGCGCGCCTTGATCAGGTCATCGTCGCTGAATTCGCCGCGCTTGTTCAGGGCGACCAGGGCCGTCCAGGCCACGTGGTTGCGGTCAACCTCGAAGAAGCGGCGCAGGTTGGCGCGGGTATCGGAGCGACCGAAGCCATCCGTGCCCAGCACCAGGTAGTCGCCCTGCGGCACATACTCCCGCACCTGGTCGGCATAGGAGCGGATGTAGTCGGTCGCCGCCACTACCGGGCCGGGGCGGCCGTCGAGCAATGCGGTGATGTAGGGCTTCTGCTCGACCTGGTCGGGATTGAGTCGGTTGCGGCGGGTGGTGGCGTGGCCTTCGCGCCTGAGCTCGTTGAAGCTGGTCACTGACCAGACATCGGCCGCGACACCATAATGCTGCTCCAGGATCTCTGCGGCCGCGATCACCTCGCGCAGAATAGCACCCGACCCCAGCAACTGGACCTGGGCCAGGTCTGCTCCACCGTCGGCTGACTTCCCCTTCGCGCTTTCGCGCAGCAAATACATGCCTTTCCGAATGCCCTCCTCGGCCCCGTCCGGCATGGCCGGGTGGGCATAGTTCTCGTTGAGCACGGTGATGTAGTAGTAGACATCCTCCTCATCGGCAACCATGCGCTTGAGGCCGTCCTGGATGATCACCGCCAGTTCGTAGGAAAAGGCCGGGTCGTAGGTGACGCAGTTGGGAATGGTACCGGCCAGCACGTGGCTATGGCCGTCCTCGTGTTGCAGACCCTCGCCGTTGAGCGTGGTCCGACCCGAAGTGCCGCCGATCAGGAATCCGCGCGCACGCATGTCGCCGGCCGCCCAGGCCAGGTCGCCGATGCGCTGGAAGCCGAACATGGAATAAAAGGTGTAGAACGGAATCATCGGCAGGCCGTTGGATGCGTAGCTGGTCGCTGCCGCAATCCACGAGCTCATCGAGCCGGCCTCGGTAATCCCTTCCTGCAGCACCTGCCCCTTCTGGTCTTCCTTGTAATAGGCGAGCTGGTCAGAATCGACCGGCTCGTAGAGCTGACCGAACGGAGCGTAGATCCCGATCTGGCGAAACAGGCCTTCCATGCCGAAGGTACGCGCCTCGTCGCAGATGATCGGCACGATGTGCTTTTTCAGATGCTTGTCGCGCAACAGCACGGCCAGGCAGCGCACAAAAGCCATGGTGGTGGAGATCTCGCGATCACCTGAGCCCTTGGTGATGGACTCGAAGGCATCCAGTGCCGGCACTTCAAGGCCGGACGCCTGAACCTGGCGCTGGGGCAGGAAACCGCCCAGCTTTTCGCGCCGCGCCTTCAAGTACTTGACCTCCTCGGAATCCTCGCCGGGATGGAAGTAAGGCACCTCGGCAATCTGCTCGTCCTTGACCGGGACGTTGAACCGGTCACGGAAATAGCGCACGCCGTCCTCGTCCAGCTTCTTTTGCTGGTGCGAGATATTCTGCCCTTCGCCGGACTTGCCCAACCCATAGCCCTTGATGGTCTTGGCCAGGATCACCGTTGGCTGGCCCTGGTGGTTGGTGGCGGCGTGGTAGGCGGAGTAGATCTTGTGCGGGTCGTGGCCACCACGGTTCAGGCGCCAGATGTCCTCGTCGGACAGATCGGCAACCATTTCCTTGAGCTCGTCGTAGGCACCGAAGAAGTGCTCGCGCACGTAGGCCCCGTCGTTGGCCTTGTATTTCTGGTAATCGCCGTCCAGGGCCTCTTCCATGCGTTTGCGCAACAGGCCCTTGGTATCGCGTGCCAGCAGCGGATCCCAGTAGGAACCCCAGATCACCTTGATGACATTCCAGCCGGCGCCGCGAAACACGCCTTCAAGCTCCTGGATGATCTTGCCATTGCCCCGGACCGGTCCGTCCAGGCGCTGCAGGTTGCAGTTGACCACGAACACCAGGTTGTCGAGCTTCTCGCGCCCGGCCAGGGAAATGGCGCCCAGCGACTCCGGCTCATCGGTTTCGCCATCGCCCATGAAACACCAGACCTTGCGCTTTTCGGCATTGACCAGCTCACGGTTGTGCAGGTATTTCAGGAAGCGGGCCTGGTAGATGGCCATGATCGGCCCCAGGCCCATGGACACGGTCGGGATCTGCCAGAAATCGGGCATCAGCCAGGGGTGCGGGTAGGAGCTCAGGCCCTCACCGTCAACTTCCTGGCGGAAGCGATCGAGTTGGTCCTCGCTGATCCGTCCTTCAAGAAAGGCGCGCGCGTAGATGCCCGGCGAGGAGTGACCCTGGATGAACATCAGGTCTGAGCCGTCGGCGTGGTCGGGGCCCTTGAAGAAATGGTTGAAGCCGACATCGTACAGGGTCGCTGCCGAAGCGAAGCTGGCAATATGCCCGCCCAGCTCGCCGCCGCGCCGACCGGCGCGGACCACCATGGCCATGGCGTTCCAGCGGATGATCGAGCGAATGCGTCGCTCCAGCGCGCCATCACCCGGCATGGCCTTCTGCCGATGCGGCGGAATGGTGTTGATATAGGCGGTAGTCAGATCAAACGGGAGATGCGCACCGGAGCGGCGAGCCAGTTCGACCAGGCGCTCGAGAATGAAGTGCGCGCGCTCGGGGCCATCGGCGTCGACCACGGCGGCCAGCGACTCCAGCCACTCCTGGGTTTCTTTCGGATCGACATCATCGGGGTGGGGAACTTGTTGAACCATGCCTGTCCTCTGGCGAGCCTGATCGTTGAATGATCGTGGAAGGTGAACGTTGTATTGTACCGGCTGCGCTGCGACTTGCACGCCGGCGACCTTGTCGCCGCGCACGGTTCCCTGTTATTGCCGAGCGATCATGCCAATGCAGGCGATTTCCACCCGCGCACCCAGCGGCAGGGCACTGGCCTCGACCGCCGTGCGGGCCGGTCGATTGTCAGGGAAGAATTCGACATAAACCTCGTTCATGGCCGGCCACTCGGCGATATCGGCCAGAAAGACATTGCACTTGACGACCCGGTCCATGCCAGAGCCGTGGCGTTCAAGCGCCGCCTTGACGGACTCCAGGGTGGCCCGGGTCTCCGGCTGGATACCGCCTTCAACCAGGCCGCGGGTTTCTGAGTCAATGCCGACCATCCCGGACAGAAACAGCAGATCACCGGCCCTGACCGCTTCGGAAAACGGCAGGCTGCCGGGGGTCACACCTGGCGCATGAAGGTATTCCGGTTCATCGGCCTGGGCCAGAACGACGGCCAACATCAAGACCGCACCAAACAACAAGGCAACAAAGCGCATTGATCAGACTCCAATGATTGGCCATTGATAAAGCACTCACCCGGCAATCCATTGGCTTGCCGCGGTAGATCACTCGAACAGCTTGGCAGTGCCGCTGAGCCGGCGCTGGTATTGCTGCGCATCGACCACGGCAAACGCGGTCATGTTCACGACCCGGCGCACGGTGGCCGATGGTGTCAACACATGGGCCGGGCGTCCGACGCCCATCAGCATCGGACCGATGGTCACTGCCTTGCCAACCACCCGGGCCAGGTTGAAGGCAATATGCGCCGCATCCTGGTCGGGCATGATCAGCAGGTTGGCAGGACCCTTGAGCAGCGAATCGGGGAAGGCGCGCTCGCGGATGGCCGGCATCAGCGCCGCATCGGCGCGCATTTCGCCCTCGATTTCCAGTTCCGGATCGCGCTCGCGGATCAGGCGGAAGGCCTGGCGCATCTTCGCCGCCTGGGCATCGACATGACTGCCAAACGATGAATGCGAAACCAGCGCCACCTTCGGCGTAATGCCGAACATGCGCACCCGCTCGGCCGCCATCAAGGTCAGTTCGGCCAACTGCTCGGCAGTGGGGTCCGGGTTGACGTGGGTATCGCAAAGAAACAGGGTTTCTGAGTCGGTGGCCATGCACGACAGCGCGCCCAGGGTCTGGCAGCCGGGCTGCAGCCCGAGTACCTCGGTCACATATTTCAGCTTCTTGTGGTATTGGCCAACCACCCCGCAAATCAGCGCGTCGGCTTCCTCGCGATAGACCATCAGCGCGGCAATCACGGTGTTGCGGGTGCGGACGATGGCCTTGGCCGAGTCGGGCGTGACCCCGCGCCGGCAGGCAATCGCATGAAAGGTCTGCCAGTACTCGCGGAAACGCGGATCAGACTCCGGGTTGACCAGGTCAAAGTCCTTGTCTGGCCGAATTCTCAAGCCGGCCTTCTCGATACGCATCTCGACCACGGAAGGCCGGCCGACCAAGATCGGCTTGGCCAAGCCATCGTCGCGGATGGTCTGAATCGCGCGCAGCACGATCTCCTCCTCGCCCTCGGCGAAGACGACACGCTTCGGATCCTTGCGAGCGGCCTCGAATACCGGCTTCATGGCCAGGCCGGAACGATAGACGTACTGGCTGAGGCGCTCACGATAGGCCTCGATGTCGTCCAGCGGCCGTGTTGCCATGCCCGAGTCCATCGCCGCCTTGGCCACGGCCGGCGCCACCTGGACCAGCAGGCGCGGGTCGAAAGGCTGGGGAATCAGGTAATCCGGGCCAAACGTCGGCACTTCACCGCCATAGGCCTGGGCCGAGACATCCGAAGCTTCCATGCGGGCCAGTTCAGCAATGGCATGCACACAGGCCATTTTCATTTCATCGTTGATGCCTGTTGCACCCACATCCAGCGCACCGCGGAATATATAGGGAAAGCACAGCACGTTATTGACCTGGTTCGGATAGTCCGAACGGCCGGTCGCAATCAGCGCATCAGGGCGCGCTTCGCGCGCCTCATCGGGCATGATCTCTGGCACCGGATTGGCCAGGGCCAGTATGATGGGACGGTCGGCCATGGCCTTGACCATCTCCGGCTTGAGCACGCCCGGAGCCGACACGCCCAGGAAGATATCGGCCCCACCAATCACTTCACCCAGGCTGCGGGCACTGGTATCCGTGGCATAACTGGCCTTGCGTGGGTCCATGTCCGACTCGCGGCCCTTGTAGACCACGCCCTCTCGGTCGCAGACCACCACGTTCTCGCGCTTCAGACCCAGGGTTACCAGCAAATCCAGGCAGGCCATGCCGGCCGCACCCGCGCCCGAGGCCACCAGCCGGACCTCTTCGATCGCCTTTTCGGCCAGCGCCAGCGCGTTGATCAGCGCCGCGGCCGTGATGATTGCTGTGCCGTGCTGGTCATCGTGGAAGACCGGGATGTTCATCCGATCCTTGAGTGCATCTTCAACCTTGAAGCATTCCGGCGCCTTGATATCTTCCAGGTTGATGCCGCCGAAAGTCGGCTCCAGTGCCGCGATGATGTCGATCAGCTTGTCCGGATCCTTCTCGTCGATCTCGATATCGAACACATCGATGCCGGCAAATTTCTTGAACAACACCCCCTTGCCTTCCATCACCGGCTTGGCCGCCAATGGCCCGATATCGCCCAGGCCCAGCACCGCCGTGCCATTGGTAATCACCCCGACCAGGTTGCCGCGCACGGTGAATTCGCGCGCGGAATCCGGGTCGGCATGAATCTCCTCCGACGCCGCCGCGACACCTGGCGAGTAGGCCAGGGCCAGATCCTTGGCCGTGGTCAGGGCCTTGGTCGGATAGATCCGGAACTTGCCCGGTATGGGCTGGCGATGGTAATCCAGCGCCTGCTCACGGAACTTGTCTTTGTCGGTCATGATGGCGGGCCTGAAAATCTGGCTGGGTCTAAGGACTTAGGAACAAGGAACGAGGAACGAGGTTCAAGGTTCAAGGTTCAAGGTTCAAGGTTCAAGGTTCAAGGAACAAGGAGCAAGGCTCAAGGAAATTCGGGTCGAGGGCTTTGCTCCTTGAACCTTGGCCCTTGAACCTTGCTCTTGCGCAGCGCTAGCCGCGCTCGTCGTCCTGGTCCCACTCACCCAGCGCCGCCATACCGTTCATGCGGGCACGGTGCAGGAGCACCTGCTGCGCTTTTTCGCGGTTGGCCTTCGGGTCGGCTGCCCAGGTCTTGAGACAGGCCTGCTGCAGGGCGCGGCCGTAGGAAAAGCTCAGCGGCCAGGGCAGATCGCCGATCTTGTTCATCGCGTCCAGGTGCTCCGTGGCCTCGACATCACCCTGCCCACCGGACAGGAACACGATGCCGGCGGTGGCGGCAGGCACGGCGTTGAGCAGGCAATCGACCGTGGCCTGGGCCACTTCATCGACATCGGCCCGGTCGTCGGCATCGGAACCGGAAATCACCATCGAGGCCTTCAGCACGGTGCCTTCAAGCATCACGTTCTGCTCGTAGAGCTGGCTGAACAGCGACTTCAACGTGGCCTCGGTGACATCGAAACTGGTGTCGAGGTCATGGTTGCCGTCCATCAACACCTCGGGTTCGACAATGGGCACGATACCGGCTTCCTGGCACAGGGCCGCGTAGCGAGCCAGGGCATGAGCATTGGCGTCGATGCAGGCGCGCGACGGGATGTCGTCGCCGATGGTGATGACCGCACGCCACTTGGCAAATTTCGCCCCCAGCTCGGCGTACTCGGCCAGACGCTCGCGCAGCCCGTCCAGGCCTTCGGTGATCTTTTCGTCTTCGAATCCGGCCAGCGGCTTGGCCCCGGTGTCAACCTTGATGCCCGGCAGAATCCCGGCCTTCTCCATCAGCTTGACCAGCGGCGTGCCGTCCGGCATTTTCTGGCGGATCGTCTCGTCGAACAGAATGGCGCCGGAAATGAACTGCCCCAGGCCTTCGGTCGTCAGCATCATCGAGCGATAGTCAAGCCGATTGGCTTCAGTGCACTCCACGCCGACGCCGTCGAAGCGCTTCTTGATCGTGCCACCGGATTCGTCAATGGCAAGAATCCCCTTGCCCGGGGCCACCATGGCCTGGGCGATTTCTACAAGCTGTTCGAGTTTGTCGGTCATGTTCGGCTCCGGAAAGGTCGTTGGACGGCAATGAATGAAAGTTCGCCTATTGTAGCCAGCCTGCACCGCCAGTTCAGGTCTTCTTCACGCCCGAGGCCGACGCCCTGGCCGACACGCGCTGGGCGCAAGCGTTCGGATTCTTGCCGCTCCATCGGTTTCCTAATTCCATGATGACCAGGTATGGAGAGGAGTGGGTAGACTTCGCGACACCCGAAAACGGCGTCCCAGAATTTGGCGAGGAATCGGCGCTATTCCGCCAGATCTTCCGTTTCGGTGGGCGCATCATCTTCATCGCAGAGCTGCCAGGCTGTCCGCTTGGCGTGGGCAACGTGTTCGTTGCCGAGTCGGGCACGTTCAAGTTCCCTGGCCGCGGCCTTTGAGTCAGGGGCAAACACTCAAGCGGTGAGAATCTTCATCGTATTGGTGCCGCCGAGCACGCCAATCTCGTCGCCCATCGTCATCAGCACGCGATCACCGGACTGGATCAGGCCGGCCTCCCTGACATGTTTTACCGCCGCTCGCGCCAACTGGGGTGCGGCCATGGCCTCGGGCGAAAAGAACAGCGGTT
>SLQY01000002.1 GCA_007131235.1 Wenzhouxiangella sp. | reverse complement strand
TGCGGCATCGTGTCAGCGGGCGTGGCAATTCAGGATCGCTGGTTGTTTGCCATCGGTGGGGTCTTGCTGGCAGGGCCGCTGGTGTGCGGAACCAGTCAGGCGGTCAATGATTGGTTCGACCGTCACGTCGATGCCATCAATGAACCCGGCCGGCCTATCCCCTCGGGTCGAATCCCTGGTCGCTGGGGACTGTATATCGGTCTGATAGCCAGCGCGTTGTCGCTGCTGGTTGCTGCGCTTCTGGGTATCTGGGTGCTGGCTGCCACGGTCGTTGCACTCGTTCTGGCCTGGGCCTACAGCATGCCCCCGGTTCGCCTCAAGCAGAATGGGTGGTGGGGTAACCTGGCGGTTGGCTTCAGTTACGAGGGTATTGCCTGGTTTACCGGGGCTGCGGCCATGCTGTCCGGTTTGCCGGGCTGGCCGATCATTGTACTGGCTTCACTCTACAGCCTGGGCGCCCACGGCATCATGACCTTGAATGATTTCAAGGCCGTTGCTGGAGACCGACGCATGGGTATTGCCTCGCTGCCGGTCCAGCTTGGCGTGGAGCGCGCAGCGCTGGTTGCCTGTGTGTTCATGGCGTTGCCGCAAGTCGTGGTTATTGCCTTGCTGTTGTTCTGGGAGCGGCCCTACCATGCCGCCGCTGTGGTCGTGCTGCTGGCGTTGCAGTTGATCTTGATGGTCAGCCTGATCGAGAAGCCCAGGGAACGAGCGCCCTGGTACAACGCGACTGGAATTCTGGCTTACGTGCTTGGCATGCTGGTATCGGCCTTTGCGGTGCGCGATATCATGGCCTGACTTGCGGTTGACAACGTGCGCGCATAGTCTTGGTAGCGCTCAAGGAGTAAAAATGATGCAACAGAAAGTGCAGTCAGGCCCCCAGGAAGAAAGCTTTGATGTGGTGGTGGTAGGCGGTGGGCCGGCAGGTGCGACGGCGGCCAACGATCTTGCCCGTATCGGGCGCTCGGTGCTTCTGCTCGATCGTGGTGGACGCATCAAGCCCTGTGGTGGTGCGGTGCCACCGATCCTGTTGAAGGAATTTGATATCCCCGAATCACTGCTGGTCGCCCGGTCCACCTGTGCACGGATGATTTCGCCCGGCTCGGTGCCGGTCGACATGCCAATCAACGGCTTCGTTGGTATGGTTGATCGCGAGCATTTCGACCCGTGGCTGCGTGAACGGGCCGGTCAGTCCGGCGCAGTCTGCCGGACCGGCAACTTCAAGACGATCGAGCACGATGACGATGGTCGCACGGTCGTGGTTTATCAGCCCGGCGGTGACGCCGCTGATGCGGAACCTCGACGAGTGACGACGCGGGTCGTGATCGGTGCTGATGGGGCGCGTTCGGAAGTGGCACGCCAGACCATTCCCGAGGCCCATTCGATCCCGTTTGTGGCCGCTTATCACGAGATCGTCAGGTCGCCACCAGAAGGTACGTTCGGTTTCGACGGCCAGCGCTGTGATGTTTATTACCAGGGCGAGCTATCGCCGGATTTCTATGCCTGGATCTTTCCCCACGGTGATGCGACCAGTATCGGTGTTGGCACTGCCAACAAGGGCTTTTCGATGCGCGCGGCCGTGACCAAGCTGCGCGAGCGCACAGGTATGGCTGAGAGCGAAACGATTCGGCGTGAGGGCGCGCCCATTCCTCTGCGAACCCTCAAGTGCTGGGACAATCGGCGCGACGTGGTCCTGGCTGGAGACGCTGCCGGTGGTGTCGCGCCGGCATCCGGCGAGGGGATCTACTACGCCATGTTCAGCGGACGGCTGGCGGCGGACGCTGCCGAGGAATTCTGTCGCTCTGGCAATCCGCGGGCATTGCGCTCGGCGCGCAAGCGCTTCATGAAAGCGCATGGTCGCGTGTTCTGGATCCTGGGCATCATGCAGCGTTTCTGGTACAAGAGCGACAAGCGCCGCGAACGGTTCGTCAGCATCTGTCGGGATCCCGACGTTCAGGAGTTGACCTGGGAGGCTTACATGCACAAGCGCCTGGTCAAGGCCAAGCCGCTTGCACACATCCGTATCTTCTTCAAGGATATGGCCCATTTGCTGGGGTTTGCGCCGGTCAAGTGACGATACGTTTGGCGGCCCGACTCGAGTTTCGCGCTGAGGCCGGGTGTTGTTGAGCGCTCCACTGGATTGGTCAGTTGAATGCAGCCGCTGGCCGCATGCCGAGGCCAGTCGTTTCCACCAGGCCGGCGGACTGCGCTGGCATGTCCAGCTAATGGGAGAGGGTCCGCCGCTATTGCTGGTTCATGGCACTGGCGCATCGTCGCATTCCTGGCGTTCTCTGGCCCCGCTACTGGCCAAACATTTCACGGTGATTGCCCCGGATTTGCCCGGTCATGGCTTTACCGAGCGCCCGATCCGGCAGCGCCTGTCCCTGCCGGCCATGGCGGCTTCAATTGCGGCCCTGGTTGATGCGCTGGCTTTGCCACCCACGATCGTAGTTGGGCATTCAGCGGGGGCAGCCATTCTGATTCGCTGTTGCCTGGATCAAACCCTCGCCCCCGGTGCTGTCGTCAGCATCAACGGTGCGTTGCTGCCGTTTCGTGGGCCCGCCGGTGTTCTTTTTCCACCGTTGGCCAAGCTATTGTTTCTCAATCCCCTGACAGCACACGTTTTCGCGCGCGGTGCCTATGATCGCGAGCGCGTGGTGCGACTGATCCGGGGCACAGGCTCAGAGCTGGACCAGGCCGGTATCGAACTGTATGCGCGCCTGTTCTCGAATCCGGCGCACGTTGCCGCCACGCTGGGCATGATGGCCAACTGGGATCTGAACCGCTTCAAGCGCGACCTGCCGGCGCTGCAGCAGCCGCTGATGCTGATCGCTGCAGGCAATGACAAGGCAGTTGCGCCTGACCAGGCCGATCAGGTTGGAGAGATGTTGCCCGGGGCGCGCCGTGAGTGCCTGCCCGGCCTGGGTCATCTGGCCCATGAGGAAGATGCTGGCCGTGTTGCCGCGCTGATTCTTGACTTTTCGAGGACAGAGTCGTGTATGGCAGGGCGGTAATCGATGCCAGCCGTGATTGAAAACCCGGCCGTGATTAGCAAACTAAGGAGGCATGATGGAAACGTTGTTCGAGGGTGGCCGTGTTGTCGATCTCATCCTTGTGGTGATGATTGTCGAAGCCGTCATTTTGTGTGGGCTGGCCATTGCCTGGCGAGATCGCCTGCCCCTGGCCGGCTTGCTCCTTAACCTGGCCGCGGGGGCCAGCCTGCTCCTGGCCCTGCGTGCGGTGTTGACTGATGCCGACCTGGCCATCGCCGGTTTGTGGTTGGGTGTGGCCCTGTTCGCACATCTCGGTGATCTGGCACAGCGGCTAAAGCGTCGATGACGGTGCGCTGACAGCAGCATCGCTGCGGTTCAGGAACTGGCATCATCGGTCTGGGTTTTGCCACCGTGCTCGTCGTCATCCTTGCTTTTTCCGGCGTTCGCATTGGCTTGCTTTTCTCGATCTTTGCGCAACTCCCGGTTGATGTCGTAGAGTTGCCAGAAGCCCAGGCCCAGCGCCACCACGACGATCAATATCAACTCCCAGACTTTCACATTCATGACGGCTTCCTGATGAGTGCTTGGTTGGTTTTCCCTGCGCAGGGTAGCAGGCTCGCGAGAAGACCGTGGGACCGTTTTATTAGATGGATCTTTTGCAAAAAACCTCAGGCTTTTCTTGACCTTTACGCATCCCATCATGTATGAATGTCAGCGATTTGTAACTTGATCACGCAATAACATAAAAATAGACAAAACCGAGGGTAGGTAATCAATGCAGCATTCTGAAAAGACCGATTTGGGTGTTCCAGCAGCGACCAGTTCGGTCGGCGTTACGTATCGCGTCGCAGCGCTTTCGATGGCCACCTGCTGGCTGGTTGCGGTGGCCGGCGGCCTGCCAGCGGCCGTGGCGCAAGTCGACGAGCGACCTTCGGCAAGCGAGGAGACATCGGCGTTCGACCTCTCGGAAATTGTCGACAGAATTCTTGTCACCGTTCGTCGAGTCGAGGAGGACGCGGCGACCGTGCCGCTGACCATCCGCGTGCTCGATGAGGAAGAAATCCTGCGTTCCGGCATCAGTGGAATTGATGATGTGGCGCGCCTCACACCTGGGCTCACCTACGATATTGGTGGTTTTCCCAACGATACCCGTCCCGCGGTACGTGGCATGCAGGCAGAGCGCGGGCGGCCGAGCGTTGCTGTCATGCTCGATGGACTCGACTTGTCGGGCGAAAACCTGGCCATCTCTGGCGGGACCGCCGGCGTTGTCTCCGATTTGATCGATGTTGAGCGAATCGAGGTCGTGAAAGGCCCCCAGACCACCCTGTACGGGCGCAACGCGTTTGCCGGTGCAATCAACTACGTCTCCAAGAAACCATCAGACACGCTGGAAGGCCAGGCCGTGCTGGAAGTTGCCGAGTACGGTCGGCGACGGGCCATCGGCACCCTCTCCGGTCCGATCGTGGATGGCTTGATGTCCTACCGAATCAATGCTGCCTATCGAGAAAGCGATGGTTTTTGGACCAACCCTGTCAATGGCGGGCCACTAGGTGCAGAAAAGTTCGAGGGTATAGCCGGTGCCTTGCGCTTTACGCCTGCCGAGAATTGGGATTTTACCGTTCGTTATCGAACCAGTTCCACCAATAACTCGGACTATGCGACCGCACAGATCCCGGCCGATACGCGTTTGCCGGTTCCCGGTGGAACCTTTACCGCCGGCCCGCCGGGTTCTCCGGCTCTTCCATGCCCTGCCAACCTCGCCGGTCAGCCCCCACCCATCGTGCAAGCGTGCACCCGGGGCACGTTTGTCGGCCCGATCAAGGCCAGCATTCGAGATGTTCAGATGGGCCTGAACGAAGAAACCGGCCGGCCACCGAGCGGACTGGATCTTGATCAACAGCTGTTTACCCTGGATGCTGGTTGGGATACTGACTTCGGTATCCTGCGTTACACCTTTGGCTGGATAGACAACGAAAGCTTTATCGAGGCCGACGGCGATTTCACCGATTTTGACGCGCCGCCGGGCTTTGTGTTCTCGCTGTCAGCACTGCAGCAGCTCGAATACGCCGACAAGCGTTTTGACCACAACATTTTCTGGAATCATTCCTTCGGTGAATTCGATGTGCTGTTGGGCGCGCAACGCCTCGACGAAGACTCCACGTTGAACAATGCTTCCATGTTCTGGATGAGAAACCCCGACTCGCCCCTGGGTGGGCCACCATTTTTCCTCGCCACCAGTCAGGCTAGCGATGCCTTCCCGGTGCTAAGTTCCCGCGAGACCGAATATACCGCGCTCTACGGCAGCCTCAGTTGGCAGGCTACCGAGACCGTTCGCTTCGGTCTGGAAGCGCGCTACAACGCTGACCGGATTACCTATGAAATTTCAGGCTGGACGCGCCAGGACACCTCGCTGCGAGGTTTGGAGCCGGTTTGTCTCCCTGGTATCCCCCAGGGGGCCATTTTCACCGGCCAGCCGGGCCCCGGTGTGCCTCCGCCCGGAACGGTCCAGGGTTGTACGCGCACCGAAACCGTGTCCTACAAGGAATGGACGCCGCGCGTCACAGTCGACTGGCAGATCAGCGACAATGCCATGGTGTATGGCAATGCGGCCCGAGGCTTCAAGCCTGGCGGCTTCAATGTCAACGAGATCATTGAATTCGAAGGGCAGGGCTATCGCCCCGAGTTTTTGAACGCTTACGAAATTGGCGTCAAAAGCCGCTGGCCGGCCATGAACCTCAGTGTCGACGCCGCGCTGTTCTACAACGATTACACTGATCAGCAAATTGGTATTCAACGCAACCAACCGGGTGCCAGCGGCACCGTCGTTGCCGTGCCGGGAATTACCAACGCGGCCGCAGTTCGCTCCCGGGGTCTGGAGGTTGCCGCCAACTGGGCACCGTCCAGTCGCATCAACCTCAACGTTGGCTATGCCTATACCGATGCAACCTTCCAGAATTATGTGCAGGGGCCGGCACCGACCCAGGATCCTCAGGCCTTTGCTGCCTGTGGTGTGCCCGCGGGCCAGGTCTCTTCACCCCAGCTCAGAACCGAGGCCGGCAATGCATGCGCCGACTTCTCCGGCAATCGAGTAGCAAAGAATCCAAAGCACGCGCTGAACTTTGCCGCGCTCTATCGCGCTCCGCTAGGTGGTCGCGGCCATACCTGGTTTGTAGAGCTGAATGGGCAATATCGATCGAAACGGTACGTGGATGAGGCCAATCTGTCATGGATGCCCAGCTACACCAACTTTGATCTTCAGGCAGGGCTGGAATTCGATCACTTCACCGTGATCGGTTTCGTGACCAACCTGACCGATGATGACACGGTCCGTAGTGCCCAGCGAAATGTCGATCCCGGCAGGCCGGAGGGTTTCGCGCCAGGGCGGGCAATCATCGCTTATCTGCCGGAACCGAGAACGGTCGGAGTTCGGGTGATTTACCGATTTGGCACCCTCTGAAACGCTGAATGTCTGCTGATCAGTGATCTCGTTAGTAAGGATCTCTTCAGCCCGCCTTATCGATCACAATTGTGAAGATAGCGGGCTGAAGCGTTTTTGATGATTTCTGGCACCAGAGCATTCGCGCAGTAATTCGTACTTGCCGAACGCCGCTTCCTGGCGACCAAAATTGGTGAACGCTCACGGAGGGAGTTGCACAACAGCGCAATATGACGGTACATTAGAACGTCAATAACTTGAAATCCGGCGCAGGTGAGTTGGCAGCCTGCCTGGTATGGCGGTAGACGAATGGCGGCTCTTGGGCTGCTCCGGCTGGGGGTTCAATGACTCGGAAAAGCGCATGTTGCGAATCCACCTGATGATCCTGGTGCTTTTCCTGCTATCGGGCCCGGGTGGCCTGGTTCGAGCAGATATCGTGGCATTCGGCGACTCGGACCTCGGCACCGTGTTGCAGGACATACATCTGCTCAACGAGCGTGGCCAGCTTGAAAAAGCGCGCAGCCTGCTTGAACAGGTCACCCCGCTGATCGCGCGGCAATCCGACGATCTGGCCATCGAGTATGCGTTGATCAAGGCCCATAACCTGGGCTTGCGCGGCGAATACCATAAGGGAGTACAGATGCTGGAGCAATTGCTCGAGCAATCGTTGAGCTCTGTTGCGAAGATGCGAGCCTTGACCCTGGCGGCCAATATTGCCGGGGTAGCCGGTTTGCATCAACAAGCCTTTGACTTCTTGCGCGAGGCATTGCCGCTGGAGTCGAAGGTCGATCATCCGCGCTACACCAGCAGTTTGCTCAGCAACGCGGCTGTGTTGTTTGCATTGGCCGGCGAATTGGAAAACGCCAGCGAGTTGGGTCAGCGAGCTGTTGATCTTGCAGACCTCAGCGGCAGTTACCGGGAACAATGCGTCGCTCGCCGACGTTTTGCCTACAACACTCAGTTCAATGCAAGTCCTTCAGACCAATACTACGCGCTGGAAGATGCGATCGAACATTGCCGCAAGGCGGGTGATCCGATTTTTCTGGCCAGTCTCACGACGCAAATGGGTGGACTGCTTCGTCAGCAAGGTGACCTGGCCCTGGCAGAAGTGTTTCTCGATGAATCGCTGACACTGATCGAGCAGTCGAATTACCTGGCGGGAAAGCC
>SLQY01000199.1 GCA_007131235.1 Wenzhouxiangella sp. | reverse complement strand
GGACTGTGCGCCGGGAAACACCTTGCATATTGGCGATATCGTCGGTGCTCAAGCCGGCATAGAAGCGGGCTGCAACGAGATCTGCCAGGGTGTTGTCCGATTCCGACAGGCGATCGATGGCTTGTTCGATGTCCAGGATTCGTTCCGCGTCGATGCGGGTGTCAGCCACCTGCTGTTCGTCCAGTTCAACATGGATGGCATCGCCGCCGCGCTTTTCGGCCAGTTGGCGGCGGGCATGGTCGACGATGATCTGGCGCATGGCCAGTGACATCACCCGCATCAGGTGCGAACGGTCGTGGATCGCGGCATCATCGTGGCGAAAAACCTTGAGGAAAGCTTCGTGGACCAGCGCCGTTGTGCGCAGCGTCTCCCCACCCTTGAAGCCCTGGCGCTGGTGCCGGGCAAGGCGATGGATGTCGTCATAGACCAATTGTGCCAGACGGTCCAGTGCATCGGGCGTGTCGCCGATATGCGCCAGCAGTTGGGTGACCTGGTGCTGTTCTTTATTGTCCATTGAGATCAGCTCAGCGAGATAGAGCGTCCTTGGTCTTCACGCGATCAAACCAGGCACCGATTTCGTCGATGGGGATCTCGCGAGCTTCTGCGCCGCGGCGACGGTACTCGACCACGCCATTGTCCAGGCCACGATCGCCAATGACCAGGTGGTGGGGAATGCCGATCAGCTCCGCATCGGCGAACATGACCCCGGGGCGCAGCGGACGGTCATCCATCAATACGTCAAGCCCGGCCGCCCCCAGTTCGGCATACAGCCGATCGGCCAGTTCACGCACGCGGTGCGATTTCTTTGCATTCAGCGGCAGCAGAACGACATCGAACGGTGCCATGGGCTCGGGCCATATGATGCCGTTGTCGTCGTGGTTCTGCTCGATGGCCGCGGCAACAATGCGAGAGACACCGATGCCGTAGCAGCCCATGGCGGGATGGATGCCGCGGCCGTTTTCGTCCATCACCACCGCGTTCATGGCCTCGGAGTACTTGCGGCCAAGCTGAAAGATATGGCCTACCTCGATGCCGCGAATCAGCGCCAGGTTGCCGGAGCCGTCGGCGGCCGGATCGCCCGCCACCACGTTACGCAGATCGGCGCTGTCTGGCAGCGCCAGGTCGCGCTCCCAGTTGATGCCAAAGTAGTGCTTGCCGTCAGTATTGGCCCCGGCCGAGAAGTCGCTCATCAGCGCCACCTGGCGGTCGGCAATGCAGGGGATGGGCAGCTTGATCGGGCCCAGGCTGCCGGGGCCGGCACCGATGGCGGCGCGGATTTCCTCCTCGCCGGCCATGCGCAGGGGGGTGGCTACCTGGGGCAGCTTTTCGGCCTTGATCGCGTTGAGCTCGTGGTCGCCGCGCACCAGCAGCGCAATAAAGTCGGCATCGATATCGTCGCTGGCCGCTACCACCAGGGTCTTGACGGTCTTTTCTATCGGCTGGTCGAACTGCTCGACCAGGTCGGCGATGGTGCGGGCATTCGGGGTGTCGACCAGGCGCAACGCCTCGGTCGGTTCGGCGCGTTCGCCCTGGGCAATGGCCTCGGCCTGCTCGACGTTGGCCGCGTAGCCGCTGTCGGGGACATGGGCGATCTGGTCTTCGCCCGAGTCGGCCAGAACATGAAACTCGTGGCTGACCGCACCACCGATCGCGCCGGAGTCAGCGGTGACGGCCTTGAATCGCAGTTCGAGGCGCTCGAAGATGCGGCTGTAGGTCCGGTACATGACCTGGTAGAAGCGGTCCAGGCAGTCATCGTCGATATGGAAGGAGTAGCCGTCCTTCATCAGGAACTCACGCGCTCGCATGACGCCAAAGCGCGGTCGAATCTCATCGCGGAACTTGGTCTGGATCTGGTAGAAGCAGATCGGCAGCTGCTTGTAAGAGCGCACCTCGCCGCGGGCAAACTCGGTGATCACTTCCTCATGGGTGGGACCGAAGGCAAACTCGCGCCCGGCCCGGTCGGCCATTTTCAGCAGCAGCGGGCCGAAATCTTCCCAGCGTCCGGTCTCCTGCCACAGCTCGGCCGGCTGCACCGACGGCATCAGCATTTCCAGGCAGCCGGCGGCGTCCATTTCCTCGCGCACCACTTGTTCGACCTTGCGCAGGACGCGCAAGCCCAGCGGCGTCCAGGTGTAAATGCCCGAGGTCAGTTTGCGGATCATGCCGGTGCGCAGCATCAGCTGGTGCGAGACGATTTCCGCGTCTGACGGCACCTCGCGCTGGGTCACAAGGTGGAAATTCGAGGTTTTCATGGGTAGTCAGGGTCGAGTAGACGGACAACGCGCAAGTTTAACAAGCTATCCGGGTCGAGCGCAGCCTGTGCCGGTCTTCAGCACCATTCGTCGATGAAGGCCTGGTTTTCGGCCATGAAGGCTTCGCGCGCATCCGCGTCGAGCACGTTTTCGCTGCCGTCTTCCTCCCTGAGCATGACCGGCCCGCCCGCTGCCATCAGGTCCAGGTTGGCCCGCGCCTGTTCGCAGTGGGCGGCGATTTCGTCGGGATCGGCTGCGGTCTCGCGCTGTTCCATCCGGGGCACGGCTGGCGGAGCGCCGGTATCGCCTGGTTGCCCTGAGCGCTCAACGCTGCGCTGTACTGACCGATCCCGGCTGCCGATAATGCGTTCGTATTCCACGCCCTCGGGCGGCTGTGCGGCAAAGTGAGTGACGCCTTCTTGATCGACCCATTTGTAGATCGCCTCGCTGGCACCCAGCCCCTGGGAGGCTGCGCCCAACAGAGCTATAACGATGCACAGCATTTTCCTGGTCAAGCCATTCATGTTTATCTCCGGGCGAGAAATCCAGCCTCGACTTTGCCTCAAACGGCAGCCGGGAGCAAGTGCTATCCTTTGCGGTCGATTCAGCAAACGTCGTCAGGCTAATTGATGTCCGACAATTCCAACCAGCGGCGACCGGTGCGGGGCGCTTACCTGTTGCCGAATGCCTTGACCACGCTGGCATTGATGGCCGGGTTTTACGCCATCGTAGCCGCGATCAATGGCCAGCCGGTGGCAGCCTGCATCGCTATCGTGGCCGCCGGCCTGCTCGACGGGGTCGATGGGCGAGTGGCTCGCCTGACCAACACCCAGTCGGATTTCGGTGTTGAATACGACAGCCTGTCGGACATGGTGTCATTCGGCATTGCTCCGGCCGTTCTGGCCTATACCTGGGCCTTGCAGACCCTGGGCAGCCAGGAGAACGTGGCCGAGGCCCTGAGCTGGCTGGCGGCGTTCTTCTTCTCGGCCTGCGCCGCGCTGCGCCTGGCCCGCTTCAATACCCAGGCAGGCGTTGCTGACAAGGCTTACTTCCAGGGCCTGGCCAGCCCGGCTGCGGCCGGAACCATGGTCTCGACCATCTGGTTTTGCGTCAGTCGTGACATTGCTCCGGAGCAGGTCGCCTGGCCGATGCTGGTGCTGACCGTGATCCTGGGTACGCTGATGGTTTCGCGCGTACGCTATTTCAGCTTCAAGTCCTGGCCCATGAGCGACCGGGTTCCGTTCGCCTGGATTTTCCTGCTGTTGATTGTGCTGGTGCTGCTGGCGGTTGATCCGCCGGCGGTGCTGTTCACCATCGGCGTGCTGTACGTGACTTCGGGCATCCTGGTGACCGCTCGCGGACGTTACCAGCAGCGTCGCCGCCGGCGCCGCGAGGACCGTGATGACCCGTCTTGAGAGCGCTTCCCTGGCGCGCCTGAAAGCGATGGGGATTTCGGTCTGGCAGCGTCGTCAGCCTGCCGGCACCGAGACAATGCAGGCACAGGCCGGATCGGCCGCGAGCGCTGCCCGCGTTCGGCTGGCCTCCGGCGAAGGTGACTGGCTGTTGGTGCAACGCCAGCCCTGGGGCGGCAGGGCCGATTCCATACTGGACGATATTCGAGCCTGTTTGGGCCCGGAGCGCTGCCGTTTCGGTCAATGGGCAGTTGGTTCGCCGGCCGGCGAGGATGCACTAGAGCTGGCCGAGCGCGGCGTTCGCCACATCCTGTCGTTCGGCCCGGCTCCGGCCGGCGACTGGACGGGCCTGGTCGAAGCACCGACGCTGCCCGAGCTGGGCGAAGACTGGCAGGCCCGACGTGCCCTGTGGCGCAAACTCAAGCCACTGCTGAATGAGCGCTGACCATGGCTGCGGTTCTGCGTCCCGAGCTGGAGATGAGGCCAATGAGCCGGCGCGACCTCGACCAGGTCGAGGCAATTGAAAAGGCCAGCTATCCTTTTCCGTGGAGTCGCGGCATCTTCACCGACTGCCTGCGAGTCGGTTACCGCTGCCAGGTGTTGCTTGCCGATGCCGAAATTGCCGGCTACAGCGTCGCTTCGCTGGCCCTTGACGAGGGTCACTTGCTCAACCTGTGCATCGCCCCGGAAGCGCGCCGACTGGGGTTCGGTTCGGTGCTGTTGGACCAGGTTGTCCGCGAGGCAAAGGTGGCCGGCATGGTCCGACTGTTTCTTGAGGTGCGCCCGTCCAACCGGGGTGCGGTAAGGCTTTACAAGACCAATCGTTTTCGTGTCATTGGCCGACGTCCAGGCTACTACCCGGCCGATGGCGGGCGCGAGGACGCGGTCATCATGGTGCGGCACCTGGACGAGGAATGGACATGACACCACGCTTGCGTGTGGCGGCCGCGCAGATCGCGCCGGTGTGGCTGGACCGGGAGCGCAGCCTGGCCCGGGTCATCGAGCAGATTGACCGTGCCGCGGTCGCGGGTGTTGAGCTGCTCGCCTTCGGCGAGTGCCTGGTCCCCGGTTATCCATTCTGGGTCGAGCGTACCGACGGTGCCCGTTTTGAGGCTGCCCTGCAGAAGGACTTGTTTGCCCATTACGTGGACCAGGCGATCTGTATCGAAGACGGGCACCTGGCCGAGGTTTGCGAGGCTGCCCGCCGCAATGCCATGACCGTGGTGCTGGGCTTGCTCGAACGGCCGGCCGATCGCGGCGAGAGTGTCTATGCCAGCGCGGTCAGCATCGCGGCCGATGGCGTCATCAAGGCCTGCCAGCGCAAGCTTGTGCCAACCTACGAGGAACGCCTGGTCTGGGCCGCCGGCGACGGCCATGGTTTGCGCACCCACCGCGTGGGCGCGTTCACCGTCGGTGCCCTGAACTGCTGGGAGAACTGGATGCCGCTGGCACGGGCCAGCCTGCAGGGGCAGGGTGAGGATCTGCATATTGCCTTGTGGCCGGGCAGCGATCGACTGACCCGTGACATCACCCGTTTCATGGCCCTGGAAGGACGGAGTTTCGTGCTCTCGGCCGGTGGGCTGATGCGGCGCGATGACTGGCCGGCTGACCTGCCGCATGCCGAGCGCCTGAAGCAAGTCACCGATGACATGCCCTGGGCCAACGGCGGTTCCTGCATTGCCGCCCCGGACGGTCGCTGGCTGGTCGAGCCGGTGGTGGACCAGGAAGGGCTGTTCATGGCCGACCTGGATATGCGTGAAGTCCGCCGCGCGCGCCAGAACTTCGACCCATCGGGCCATTACTCGCGCCCGGATGTCTTGCGTCTCAAGGTCAACCGCGCGCGCCAGGCCGTGCTGGACCTGGGCCAGGATTAGGCGATCACAGGCCGATCCAGAACAGGCCCAGGCACAAGATCAGGCCGGCCAGCGGTACGATCACGGTCAATGCACCCATCGGCGCGTACGCCGCGGCGTGGGTTTCCTTGCAGATGGCGCGAATCGTGGTGACGACGTAGCCGTTGTGCGGCAGCGAGTCCAGCGCGCCGGAAGAAATCGCGACCACGCGGTGAAGCTGGTCCGGATCCACGCCCTGGTCCATGTAGTGCGGGCCGAGGATGGGCAGGGCAATGGCCTGGCCGCCGGATGCCGAGCCGGTCATGGCGGCGATCGCCGAGACGGCTACCGCTGCCGAAACCAGGCCTGATCCCGGCAGACCAGTGACCCAGACCACCGCCGCATCGAACGCCGGGGAAACGCGCGCTACCGTGCCGAACCCGACCACCGCGGCGGTGTTTCCAATCGCGATCAGGGCACCGGTGCCGCCTTCGGTCAGGGCCTCTCCTGGCTGGTGCAAATCGCGAATGTTGATCAGGGCTGCACCGATGCAACCGGCCAGCAGCGCGACGATCAGGGCTGAGGTGCCCAGGCTGTCATGGGTGGTGAAGGAAATGCCCAGCACCAGGCCTAGCGGAATCAGGGCCAGGGCCGGGTGGGGCAGGTCCTCGCGCGTTGATTCCGGGTCATCAGAACGGGCTTCGAACATCTCGCCGCGCTCGACCGCGCGCCGCAGCATCCAGCGCAGCCAGAAATAACCGCTGACGGCCATGAAAATGGCGACCACCAGGCTGGCCTGCCAGGCCGCCAGCGGACTGGTGCCGAGATGCTCGACGGGAATCCAGTTCTGGATCTCCGGTGATCCGGCCGAGGTCATGGTGAATGTCACCGACCCGAACGCCAGGGTGGCGGGAATGAAACGTCGCGGCAGGTTGGCACCCCGGAACAAAGCCAGCGCCATGGGGTATACCGAGAACGCCACGACGAACAGGCTGACACCGCCATAGGTCAGGATTGCGCAGGCCATGACCACGGCCAGCGCGGCCTGGTCGGTGCCCAGCCGGGTGATGATCCAGCGCGACACGCTGTCGGCGCCCCCGGAAGACTCCATCAGCTTGCCAAACAGCGAGCCGAACAGGAACACGAAAAACCACGAGGCGATAAAGCCGGTAAACCCGTTCATGTACTGGGTGACCAGGTTGACGCCGTCTTCGCCGGCCAGCGGCGGCAGCAGTGGCACCCCGGCGGTGATGGCGACGATCAGCGCACACAGCGGTGTGGCCACGAACAGGCTCATCCCGCGCATGGTGAGATAAATCAGCAGGGCCAGTGCGCCGAGCAGGCCGATGAGACTGAGCATGGTGAGCGACCCGAGTCGTTGTTTCGATAACCGGGTTCCATGGTCGCCGCCACGGCTGCGACGGCGGAACTGTACCAAGGTACAAGTTACAACGCCGGGGTGTTTGGCCCACTCTTGCGGTCCAGAGGGAGTCCCTCGCTTCCACAACAAGCATTATTCAAACGGAGCGCATATGAAGACTGCACGAATTTCCGCCTTGAGCCTGGCGATCGCCCTCGGCCTGTCCGGCAGCCTGGCCGCCCAGGTCAGCACGAACGAGGATGACAGAGAGGATGCTGACCTGGCCAATGTCCCGGTCGACGTGATCACGGTGACCGCGCGTCGTCGCGAAGAGTCGGCGCTGGACGTGCCGATTTCCCTGACTACCTTGTCGGGCCAGGCGCTGGGTGATGTGGGTGCCCAGGACATCACCTACCTCAAGCAGGTGGTACCCAATACCACCCTGGAAGTATCACGCGGCACCAGCAATACCCTGACCGCCTTCATTCGCGGCGTCGGCCAGCAGGATCCGGTCGCCGGCTTCGAAGCCGGTGTCGGCATCTATATCGATGATGTCTATCTCAACCGGCCCCAGGGCGCGGTGCTGGACATTTACGATGTCGAGCGCATTGAGGTGCTGCGCGGACCGCAAGGCACGCTCTACGGTCGCAACACCATTGGTGGAGCGGTCAAATATGTCACCCGGCGTCTCGGCCAGGAGCCGGCAGTCAGAATTCGAGGCAACCTTGGCAGCTTTTCACAGCGCGACCTGATCGTATCCGGAGAAACGCCGATAGGGGATACGGCAGCCATAGGTGCAGCCATCGCCACCCTGAATCGTGACGGTTTCGGCTCCAACCTGACGACCG
>SLQY01000241.1 GCA_007131235.1 Wenzhouxiangella sp. | reverse complement strand
GCGAGGGTCGGAGGTTCGAGCCCTCCAGCACCCACCAGGTTTAGGAGTGGTAGTTCAGTTGGTTAGAATACCGGCCTGTCACGCCGGGGGTCGCGGGTTCGAGTCCCGTCCACTCCGCCATACATTGCAGGGCGCCTTCCAAGGCGCCCTGTTTATTTAAAGCCATCGTTGATCTCACCGCTAGCTTCAGGATCCTGTCACCATGCTTCAGGCCATTCGCGATCGCGTCACCGGAATCGTTGCCATTTTCGTGCTGGGTTTGCTGGCCGTTCCGTTCCTATTTTTCGGTCTAGACAGTTACATTCGCGCCGTGCCGCAGGATGCGGTAGCGACCGTCGGTGACGACGAGATATCGACGGCTGAATTCCAGACCAGTTTTGCCCGCTACCGTGCCCAGCTGCGCCAGCAGCAGGGAGACGCTTATGATGAGATTGCCACCAACCAGCCTGTCTTCCGCCGTGAGCACCTGGAGGGCATGATCGACCAGGTCTTGTTGCGCCAGCATGCGCAAAGCCTTGGTCTGGAAGTCAGCGACGCGGCATTGTTCCGCATCATCGGCGAGATCGAGGCTTTCCAGGTCGGTGGCCGATTCGATCCGGTCCAGTACCAGCAGTTGCTGCGCGGTACCGGTCGCACCCCGCGTGGTTTCGAACGTGAGCTGCGCGACGATTTGCTGGTTAGTGCGGTCCCGTCGATATTGAACAACTCGGTCGTGATCACCGAGACCGAAGTCGATCGGATGATCGAGCTGCAACAGGAACGGCGAGCCTTGAGCATGCTGGAGCTGTCCTATCAGCCTTTTGCCGATGCCGTTGAAGTCAGTGCGACGGATATCGAACAGTATTACCAGGAAAACCTGGCCAACTTCATGACCACCGAGCAGGTCAGGGTCCAGTACGTGGAGCTCGATGCGGCCGATCTGACCGAAGGTCTGACGCTGAGCGAGGAAGAGCTCAGGCAGCGTTACGATGCTGCCCGTCAACGCTACCTGACGCCGGAAGCTCGGCGTGCCTCCCATATTCTGATCGAGGTCGGGCCCGACCGTGAGCACCAGGAAGCCCTGGCCCTGGCGGCCGAGCTTCGCCAGCGGTTGCTGGACGGCGAAGATTTCGCTGAGCTGGCCGAGTCGTATTCCGACGACCCGGGTTCGCGCGATCAGGGCGGTGACCTGGGCTGGGTTGAGCCTGACCAGATGGTGACGCCTTTCGAGGACGCGCTGTACAGCCTGGATTCGGCAGGAGACTTGTCCGAGCCGGTCGAGACGCGCTTTGGTCTGCACCTGATCCGGTTGGAGGAGATCAGGCCGCCCCAGGGTATGAGTTTCGAGGAAGCCAGCGGCGAGATACTTGCCGAGTTCATCGAGCGGGAAAGCGAAGCCTTGTTCATCGAGCAGTCGGACCGGCTGGTCGACCTGGTTTTTGCCGATGACTCGACGCTGGAGCCGGTCGCCGCCGAGCTGGGTCTGGAAATCCGAACCACCGAGCCGTTTTCGCGTCGTGGTGGCTCCGGTATTGCGTCGGATCGCCGCGTTGCCGAAGCGGCGTTTTCCGATACGGTGCTGATTGATGGACTGGTTTCAGATCCGATCGAGCTGGATCGAAACCGCCTGGTCGTGATCAAGCTTGACCAGCATTTCCCAGCCGAGCCGCGACCTTTGGCAGAGGTATCTGACCAGATTCGCGAGCGTATCATCCGGCAGCGTGCCAGCACCGAGGCACGCGCCCAGGCAGAGCGCCTGGCCAGTGCCATCGGCAGCGATGGTTCAGCGCTTGAGGCCGTCGCCGAGCAGGAAGGTCTTGAAGTTCAGCAGCCGGAAGCGGTAGGGCGTTTCGATTTTGACCATGGTGCGGACTTCGTCGCCGCCCTGTTTCGACTGCCCGCGCCTGTAGATCAGCCAGCGGTGCATATTCTGCCCAAGGCCGATGGTTACGCCGTGGTCCGTCTGGAGGCGGTGATTCCGGGCAATCCGGCCACTGCCGAAGAGATCGAGCGAATGATCGCCAGGCAGCAGATCCTGTTCGGCCGTGCTGACGAAGAGTTCGCCAGCCTGCTGGCCTACCTGCGCGAGAATACCCGAATCCGGGTGGTGGAAGACCGACTGTAAACCCAGGGCAGGCGGGAGGCCGCCTGCCGCGTCAGGGGTGGTTCGAAGGGCCGGTGCTATTCCAGCCCGGCCATCCCGACGATGTTGTATCCCGCATCCACGTAAGTGATTTCACCGGTAATGCCGGCGGCGAGATCCGAGCACAGAAAAGCTGCGGCATTGCCGACATCCTCGATCGAAACCGTGCGTCGCAGTGGTGCCGTGGTTTCGACGTGGCTGAGCATGGCCCTGAACTTGGAAATTCCGGCTGCGGCCAGCGTCTTGATCGGGCCGGCCGAAATGGCGTTGACGCGAGTTCCCTCCGGGCCGAGTCCATGGGCAAGGTAACGCACCGACGCTTCCAGTGAAGCCTTGGCCAGGCCCATCACGTTGTAGCTCGGCATGGCGCGCACAGCGCCGAGGTAGCTTAGCGTCAGCAAGGATCCATTGCGGCCCCGCATCAGGGGGCGCCCAGCGCGCGCCAGCGCGGCCAGGCTGTAGCTGGAAATGTCGTGGGCAATGCGAAAGCCCTCGCGGTCGATGACGTCGGCGAATTCACCTTCCAGTTGTTCGCGTGGAGCAAAGCCGACCGCGTGAACAATGATATCCAGACCATCCCAGTGTTGGGCCAGGTGGTCGAAAACCGCTTCGATCTGCTCGTCAACGCCCACATCCAGCGGCAACACGATTGCCGATCCTGTCTGGTCAGCGATCTTTTGTACCCGCGATTTGAGTTTGTCGTTTTGATAAGTAAAGGCCAGTTCAGCGCCTTCGCGGTGCATGGCCTCGGCGATGCCCCAGGCGATTGAGCGTGGACTGGCCACGCCGACGATCAAGGCTTTCTTGCCTTCAAGCATTCCCATGATGCTGCGTACTCCCGGTGATGGATCAATCAGCGCGCATTGTAACTGCATGTTCTGACTTTGCGTCCGTTACCCCGCGTGGCCTGAATTTCAACCGTCGTTTGCGGCCCCGTGCTAGACTGACCGACCGTTCGGTCAGGAATGCTCCTCATGTTGGAAACCACTCATTCAAGCGATGTCGCGGCCCAGGCCGATGGACGCTCTCGCCTGCTGTCCTCGGCGGCGCTCGAGTTTTCCAGGTGCGGGTTTGCCGGCGCTTCCATTGCCTCGATTGCGCGCGGGGCCGGGGTTGTCAAGTCAACCGTGTTTCACCATTTCGACAACAAGGAAGCGCTATACCTGGCGGTGATTCGAGAAGCGGCGGTCGAGTTTGGCCAGACCTTGAATACTGTGCTGGCGATCGATGAAGATCCCGGCCGCTGTATTGCCGCCTTCCAGCGCAGCCACCTCGCTCACCTGCAAAGAAACGCCGAGGTAGCGCGGCTGGTCTTGCGTGAACTGCAGGATTCGGTCAGTGATCGCTGTGTCACCCTGGTCAAGGAAGTCCTGTCTCCCAATTTCCAGCGCCTGGTCGGCTACCTTCGCGACGCGGCCAGTGCCGGGCTGATTCGCGCCGACCTGGATCCGGCGGCAGCGGCCCTGACCCTGCTGGGCGCCAACTTGCTGTATTTTCAGTCCCGAGATGCGCTGGCTGTTCTGCCTGGGCACGACCTGGCCGATGACCCGGATGCGTTCAGCAATGCGGTTGCCGATGTTGTCTTCCGCGGCCTGGTCGCGAGGAGTGAGTCGTCATGAACCGAAGGATTTTTGCCCTCGTGCTCATGGTCGTGATGTTCGTGCCTGCCTTGACCGGTTGCCGCGATGACTCCCGGAACGGGCCGAGCGAACGCGCGACCGCGGTCACCCTGGTCTGGCCGGAGTTGCATGCGTTAGAGCGACTGGAGTACTCCGTCGGCAGGCTCGAGGCGACCGCTGCCCCGGCGGTGGCTGCCGAAACGTCGGGACGGGTCGAGCGAATCCTGCGCGACGCCGGTGCAACGGTCATGGCAGGGGATGTGCTGGCCGAGCTGGATGCAGAAGTCCAGGCGCTGGTCGTTGCATCGGCCGAGGCCGCCGTGCGCCGTCTGGAGGCGATGCTAAGCAATCAGCGCGTCCAGGTAACCCGGCTGCGCAACCTGGCCCAGCGCCAGTCGGTATCCCAGGACCAGCTCGATGAAGCGGAAACCCTGGTCCAGGTCTACACCGCCCAGCTCGACGAGGCCCGGGCGCGCCGGGATGATGCCGAGCTCAACCTCGACCGCACCCGTATTCTGAGCCCGGTGACGGGGCAGATTCAGCGCCGCCATGTCAGTGCTGGTGATTTCGTCGCCCAGGGCCGGGTGATGTTCGAACTGGTTGCACAGGATGCGCTGCAGGCGGTCTTGCCGATGCCGGAGCGGCTGCAGGGGGAGCTGGCAATCGGGCTGCCGGTTCGTCTTTCGGTGCCGTCGCGAACCGACGAACTGATCGAGGCTCGCGTCAGTGAGATTCGGCCCATGGTGGGTGCCGGTTCTCGTGCCATCGAGCTAATCGTGGCGCTGGACAACCCGGGGCAGTGGCGAGCCGGGGGCTCGGTCAGCGGCCAACTGGTGCTGACCCAGCGCGAAGGTCTGGTCGTGCCGCTGGCCAGCCTGGTCCGGCGGCCGGCAGGGCAGGTGGTGTTTGTCTACGACGGTGACGGTCGTGCGATCGAGCGTCGCGTGCAGCCTGGCTTGCGCAGCGGCGACTGGGTCGAGATTGTCGAAGGGCTGGCCAGCGACGAAGCCGTGGTGGTCGACGGCGCGGGCTTCCTGACCGATGGTGCCCGGCTTGAAGTCACGGATTGGCTGGATGGGCGCGGCGAGGACGGCGACGAGGCCGGATCATGACGCTGCCGGAGCTTGCCATACGCCGGCACGTGCTGGCTTACATGATCTCCGCGGTATTTGTGCTGTTCGGACTGATCGGCTTCCAGCGCATCGGGGTCGATCGCTTTCCCGAAATCGAGTTTCCCCTGATCTCGGTAACCACGGTGTTGCCGGGTGCCAGCCCGGAAATCGTGGATGCCAGCATTACCAACATTATTGAAGGGGCGGTCAACAGTGTTCCCGGCATTGATTTCATCCAGTCGACTTCATCGCCAGGGGTGTCGAACGTCATCATCACGTTCAACCTGAACAAAGACATCGATATCGCCTTCAATGAGACACAGGCCAAGGTCAACCAGGTCCTGCGCCAGCTGCCAACCGATGCCGACCCGCCCGTGGTCGCCAAGGTCGAGGTCGGGGCCAGTCCCATCCTGTGGCTTTCGCTGAGCGGCGACCGCACCCTGCAGCAGCTCAACCAGTACGCCGACAACGTCATCCGCAAGCGCCTTGAGACCATTGATGGTGTTGGCGAGGTGCGGATCGGTGGACGCCGGTCCCGCACCATCCGCATCGATCTCGACCTGGACCGGATGGCAGCCTTTGCCGTGACCGCGCAGGACATCCGTGAAGCCTTTGCGACCGAGCATGTCCAGTTCCCCGGTGGCTTCCTGGTGGCAGGTCCCACCGAGATGCTGATCAAGCTGGACCTGGAGTTCCACAGCATCGAGGCGCTGGAAGACATGATCGTGCGCTACGTCGATGGCGCCCCGGTCCGCCTCGTCGAGGTGGCCGAAGTGGTTGACGGACTATCCGATTTCCGCTCCGTGGCCCGCTACAATGGCCGGCCCAGCGTTGGCCTGGGAATCGTCAAGATCGCCGGCTCCAATACCGTCGCGATTGTTGACAATGTAAGCGAGCGTCTCGCCACTGAAATCATTCCCCAGCTGCCGCCGGGGATGACCATCGAGATCGCCTCCGACGATTCAGCTCTGATCCGAGAAATCGTTCGCGCCCTGCAAGAGCACCTGGTCGAAGGTGCACTGCTTGCCGCGCTGGTCGTGCTCTTGTTCCTCAGATCCTGGCGCGGAACCATCATTATCGCGCTGGCCATCCCGGTATCGCTATTGGCCGCTGTGGCCGTCATCTACCTGATGGGCTACACCTTCAACACCATGACCTTGCTGGCCCTGCTGCTGCTGATCGGGGTAGTGGTCGATGATGCCATCGTGGTACTGGAAAACATTTATCGACATCGCCAGGAGGAGAACCCGGACCCGGTGGCGGCGGCCATATCGGGTTCTAACCAGGTGTTTTTTGCAGTTATTGCAACCACGCTGACCCTGGTCTCGATCTTTGCCTCGGTGATCTTTCTCGGTGGCATCATCGGTCGTTTCTTCGAGTCATTCGCGGTGACGGTGACTGTCGGTGTGCTGGCCTCCTCGCTGGTGGCCCTGACGCTGACCCCGGTTTTGTGTGCGCGCTTTTTGCGGGTGCGACGACCGGAAGAAGCTCGCGGCCGGGTCTATCACGCCTTCGACCGCTTCTTCGATGCGATGAATGCCTTCTATGTTCGAGTGCTGGCCGCGTCGCTGCGCCGGCGCTGGACGGTGGTGGGCTTGGCCGGACTGGTGGTGATGTCTTCCGGTATCTTCTTTGTCGCCATCGAAAAGGAGTTTTCTCCGGAAGAAGATGAAGGTCGGTTCGTGGTCTTTTTCCGCGCTCCGCTGGGCACCGGTATCGAGTTGACCGATCGCTATATGGAAAAGATCGAGCAGTTGCTTGGCTCGCACCCGGAGGTCCGCTCCTACTTTACGGCGATCGGCCTGGGCACCGCTGGCGAAGTCAATCGCGGCCTGGCTTTTGCCCGCCTGGTGGATCGCGATCAGCGCGATATCAGCCAGCAGGCATTTCTGGCCGGACTGCGTCGTGACCTGGCGCGGGTTCCGGGGGTCATTGCCTTTGCAGCACCTCCATCGATTGTCGGTGGTCAGCGCGGCGATCCGCTGCAGTTCGCCATCAGTGGGGCAGACCTGGACGAGGTGGCCCGCTTGTCGCGCGAGCTTCAGCAGCAACTGGAAGCGGTGGAAGGCATGGGCCGGCTGGATCTTGATCTGCAGCTGGACCTGCCGCAACTTGATATTGAACTGGATCGACAGCGAGTTGCCGATGTTGGCTTGTCTGCGGCCGATGTGGCTTTTGCCGCCAACATGCTGGCCGGTGGAGTCGACATCGCGCGTTTCAATGACGATCCGGGTGATGGCGAGCGTTATGACATACGTGCCAAGGCAGCGCCGGGCCAGATCGTGCAAGCCGAGGATCTGAACCGAATCCAGTTGCGCTCGGCTTCCGGCGAGCTGGTCCGATTTGACAGCCTGGCCCGGGCACATGAGCGTCTCGCACCGGCGGTCATCACCCGCTTTGATCTGAACTACTCGGCCAACTTTTTCGGTAATCCCGAGATGGCCCTGGGTCGGGCCGTGGAGGTGATCGAAGCCGAGACGGCCGCACTGCTGCCCTTGGGCTACCAGTTGCACCTCAAGGCCGAGGCGCGCGAATTTCAACAGACCCAGCAGTACGTCCTGTTTGCCTTCGGCCTGGCGGTCGTCCTGGTCTTCATGGTGCTGGCCAGCCAGTTCAACTCCTTCATTCAGCCACTGATCGTCATGGTTGCTCAGCCGTTGGCGGTGATTGGCGGTGTGTTCGCCCTCTGGCTGACCGGTAACTCGCTCAACATCTACTCCATGATCGGCATGATCCTGCTGGTCGGCCTGGTCGCCAAGAACTCCATACTGCTGATCGATCTGACCAACCAGTTCCGCGTCGCTGGTGACTCGGTAGACAAGGCCTTGAGCCGGGCCTGCCCGATCCGGCTCAGGCCGGTACT
>SLQY01000106.1 GCA_007131235.1 Wenzhouxiangella sp. | reverse complement strand
GGCTGTTGGCCCTGCCTACTACCTGATCGATACCACTGGCGACGGTAATTTCGACAGTCGTCACTACCACGACCAGATCGATCCGGTTCATCCGGCGCGCTGGAAGATCATGGAGTGGTGAAATTCAGGGTTACGGCTTCCGGTTTCCGGTTTCCTGTCTCCGGATCCGGGCCAGGGTTTTGAACTGATTCAGAGACAGGGTTTCAGGCCGGGCGGCAGGATCGACTCCGGCGGCTTCGAAGGTCTGGTCGTCGATCAGGCTTTTCAGACTTTTGCGCAGGGTTTTGCGACGTTGGCCGAAGCTGGTTCTGACGATCTGTTCCAGCGCTGGCAACAAGGCTCGGTCGCCTTCAGTCAAGGGCTTCGGCATCATGCGGATGATGGCTGAATCCACCTTGGGTGGTGGCTTGAAGGCCTGCGGGGGCACGTCAAACAGCCAGTCCATCTCGCAGTACAAGCTGGCCATTACCGATAGGCGGCCGTAGGCGCTGGTGCCCGGCGCGGCGACCAGGCGGTCAACCACTTCCTTTTGCAGCATGAACAGCATGTCGCTGATCGCATCTGCCTGGGCCAGCAGGTGGAAAATCAATGGCGTGGAGATGTTGTAAGGCAGGTTGCCGATGATCCGTATCGGCACCGCGCCGGCCAGGGCACTGAAGTCGAATTTCAGGGCATCGGCCTGGTGTATGTTCAGACCCTGGGGGTTGCCCAGCCGTTCGGCCAGAATGGCGGCCAGGTCACGGTCAAGTTCGACCACGTCGAGTTGACCGGCGCGCTCCAGTATCGGCCTGGTCAGCACGCCCTCACCGGGCCCGATCTCGACGATGTGCTGACCCGGTCGCGGATTGATGGCGGCAACGATGCGGTCAATGACCTGTCGATCGCGCAGGAAGTGCTGCCCAAAACGCTTGCGCGGCCGATGCGCGGCCATCAGCGGTTGCTCATCTGCATGGCCAGTTCAACGGCAGCCTGAAGGCTGCCAGGATCGGCCCGGCCGGTGCCGGCAATATCCAGGGCCGTGCCATGATCTACCGAAGTACGAATGAACGGCAGACCAAGGGTCACGTTCACGGCCTGACCGAAGCCGGCATACTTGAGCACCGGCAGACCCTGGTCGTGGTACATGGCCAGCACCGCATCGACCTGGCCGAGTCGCTCCGGAACGAAGGCTGTATCGGCCGGCAAGGGCCCGGTCAGATCCAGGCCGCTGTCTCTCAGGGCCTCCAGCACAGGGCCGATAACCTCGATTTCCTCGCGCCCCAGGTGACCGCCCTCGCCAGCATGCGGATTGAGTCCAAGCACGGCAATGCGCGGCCGCGGAATCGCGAAACGCTGGCGCAGATCGCGATCCAGGATAACCAGGATGTCGGTCAGCAATGGCGGGGTAATCGCCGCCGCCACGGCCGCCAGCGGCAGATGAGTCGTCGCCAGGGCCACCCGCAGGGTATTGGCCACCAGCAGCATCACGACCCGGTCGACGCCGGCACGCTCGGCCAGGAACTCGGTATGGCCGCTGAAGGCAATTCCGGCATCGTTGATGACACCCTTGTGGACCGGACCGGTCACCAGGCCCGCAGCGCGGCCCGACAGGCAGGCATCGGCGGCCAGGCGCAGGGTGTCGAGCACGTAGTCGGCATTGGCCGGGTCAAGGCGGCCCACCTGCTCCGAACGGCGCATGGTCACCGGCCAGCAGGCAATGCTGCCGGGCCGAGCGGGGCCAGGAGCGTCCAGCACCAGGACGTCTCTTTCCAGCCCAAGGCGAGCCAGGGTTCTTCGAACGAGCCCGGGGTCTGCGACCAGGCATAGTTCCGGGCGGTCAGCGGCCACCCGGCAGGCAAGCTCCGGGCCGATCCCGGCCGGTTCGCCGGGCGTCAGCAGCAGCCCGGTTGTCACCTACTGGCCATCAAAGCCGAATATCGACAAAGGATTCGTCGCGCAGCTGGCGCAGGAATCGCTCGATCTCATCATCGGCCTTCTGCCGGAACAGCATGTTGCGGGCCTCGGCACGAAGCGCTTCGGTAGTGCGATCGGCTTCACGCGTATTTTCGAGCTTGAGCAAATGCCAGCCGCTTGCCGTCTGGAAGGGATCACTCACCTCGCCGGGCGCCAGTCCGTCGATGACATCCTGGAACAGGGGGCCATAATCGCCGGACTGGAACCAGTTCATCAGGCCGCCGATATTGGCAGTGGTCTCGTCAGATGAGTATTCGCGGGCCAGATCGGCAAAGGATTCGCCATCCCGAATCCGCTGATTCAAGCCGAACAGGCGTTGGCGAGCCTGCTCCGGCGTGACCAGCTCCGAGTGCTGGATCATCAGGTGGCGGGCGCGATACTCGCGCACGATGATCTCTGCCTCGTCGCGGCGATCCCGAACGTAAAGAATCAGGAAACCGCCCGGGGTGCGCAGGGTTTCGGTGTAGGAGCCAACCGGCGTGGCCTCGACGGCATCGGCAAACAGCGGTGGCATCGCGTTGAGACTGCGCCAGCCCACATCACCGCCTTCCAGCGCGTCCGGAGACTGCGAGAAAGTCAACGCGGCAGAACTGAAGTCCAGGCCTTCGTCGAGACGACGCCGTACTTCGTCGGCCCGCTCCCTTGCTTCGGCCACCTCGCTGGAGGTTGCAGTCTCCGGCACCGATATCACGATTTGTGACAGCAGGTACTCCTCGCCGCCAAAGCGGTCCGAGGCCAGCAGGATATCGACCTCGGTTTCGGTAATGTCTTCCATGCTGTTGACCACGCGCTGGCGCAGACGACTGGTCAGCAACTCTTCGCGCACATCGCGGCGAAACTCGCGAAAGTCGATGCCATCGGATTCGATCGCCGCGCGTAGCTGTCCCACGCTCATGCGGTTCTGCTGGGCCACCTGCTCCAGGGCCTGGTCCACGTCGGCATCCGAGGCGCGGATACCGGTTGCCTCAGCGCGCAGGACTTCCAGGCGGGTCAACACCAGACGCTCGAGTACCTGTTCCTCGATCACGCTGCGCGGCGGCAGCCGATCGCCACGGGCCTGGGCCTGGCGCTCGATCAGATCGATGGCCTGGTCAAGCTCGCTTTTCAGAATCACGTCCTCCTCGACCAGGGCAACGATTCGATCCAGTGGTCGTGGTTCCTGGCCCATGGCCAGCAGCGGGAGCAGCAGCAGAACGGCCATCAGGCCGTGACAGGATTTTTTCATGATCATCTCGGTTGATTTGGGGTGCCTTCAGGCGGAATTCAAAAATGTTGATGCGTGAACAAGGGATACGGGCGCCGTCCCAGGCTGCCCAATCCCTTCAGATGCAGCTCCAGGAAGACCGTGCGACGGCTCTCGGAATCGCGATCGCGAATGTATTCGCGTCCGGTCAGGCGCACCGCCCAACAGCAGCTTTCATATTCAATTCCGCCCAACAGCTCCAGTGTCTCATCATCTTCGAACGAATAGTTGACCCGCCCGATCAGGTTCAGGCTGCGCCGCACCGGGTAGCGGAACCGAACGTCGATCTGGTCGACCCGATCGCGGCGGTAGCGATAGCCCAGCGCAGCCTGGCGTGAGTCGCGGCCAATGAAACTGAGACCGAATCTGGCCACCTGGGTTTCACTCTCTTCGTGATCCCATTGCAATCCGGCGCTCAATACCACCTGTCGGGCCGGGCGCCAGAACATCTCGGCGACCGTGGCCGAGCGATTGCGCTCGTCGACTGGCGTTCCCTCCAGCTGCACCTTGAGGTCACGAAAGTAGAAAATCTGACCGACGCTGGCCTCCAGGCGACTGCGACCGTCGCTGGCACCGATCAGGCGCGAGCTCAGGGCCAGGGTGACCTGGTTGGCGTCGCCCTGGCGGTCGGCTCCGCTGAAGCGGTTATGGTGAAACAGCTGGCTCATGCCAAAGGTCAGTTCACGGGTATCGAAGTTGGGCAAATCGTCCTGGTTTTCGAACGGCACGTAAAGGTAGAAAACTCGCGGCTCCAGGGTCTGGACATCCCCGCGCGCGGTGCGCCTTTCAAAGATCAGCCCGGCATCGAAACTGGCGATGGCGGTGGTGCGGCTGGTACTGGAAACCTCGGCCCCGCTGACATCGTAGGCGGTAGTGCGAAAACCGAGCTCAGGGCGAACGAACCAGCCGGGGCGCAGCAGGTTGTAGCGCAGGCGCGGATGGGCATCGAAGCGCGCGCCGGTAACACCCGCGTCCCGATCAAAGTAAACCAGCTCGTTGTCCATCACGAACTCGAAGCCGCGAGCCAGGGGCTGATCGACATCGAGCTGGATGCGCGGCAGGCGTCGGTACGGCTCGTTGCCGGCTGCCACGTTGGCGTCCAGGACCTGGAACGCATCGGCCATGACCTGGAGTGACCAGGCCCGACCATTGCCCCGCGCACCGATACTGGAACGCAGGAACTGAACTGCCGAATCAGCCAGATCACTACCCAGGTCAACAAAATAGTCATCGTCACTGGCCCGGCGCAGATCAGCATGAGCTGACCAGCGCGGCGCCAGGCGCGCCTGCCAGGCCAGCTGGCCGTAGTAGCGATTGCGATCGGCCTCGCGGTCGGATGGCAGCACCTCCAGGTCCACCTGGCCGCGCTGGCGCTGGGTCAGGAAGCGGTACTCGGTGCCCAGCCAGACGCCCCGGTCCTGGATCCAGCGCGGGGTCAGGGTTGCATCCTGGTTGGGTGCGATATTCCAGTACCAGGGCACGCGCAGGTCAAAGCCATCGTCGCTGGAGAAGCCGAGACTGGGGTAGAGAAATCCGCTCTTGCGCTGATCGTCCAGCGGAAAGCTCAACCACGGCGAGTAGAGAATCGGAACGCCCTTGAAATCAAGCCGGGCATGGCGCGCCACGCCCTGCCCGCGCTCCATGTCCAGGCGCACCTGCCCCGCCTTGAGCTGCCAGTCAGGCTGATCCGGATCGCAGGTGGTAAAACTGAAGTCGTCGACCCGGGCCGTGGTCGGGCTGAGCAATTCGACACTGCCGGCCTCCCCGCTGCCTTCGCCCCGGGCAAAGCGATAATCCACGCCCTCGAAACGTGCCCGCGAGATCTCGGTTTCCACCCAGCCGCTCTCGGCCTCGAGCATGATGAGGGCATCGCTGTAGCGCAACAGCGCCGGCAGCTCGATGCGACCGCTGAGGCGGTCGTAGATCAGTTCATCGGTCTCCAGGCGCTGGTCACCAACCTCTACCCGAACAGAATCGTGAAAGCGCACCGGCTCTTCGTGCAAGGCCTCGAATTGCTCGGAGAAAATGCGCAACGGCGAGCTACCGTCGCGATCCAGCCGGCGGCGGGGAGACACTTCCTCGGGCGCCACGCAGACCAGAGACGGACGATCGCTGCCGCCGGCAGGAGCCTGGGCCAGCAGCGGCAGGGGCGTGGTCAGCCCGATGACCAGGAGCAGGGTTCGAAACAAGACCGGCATCGCTAATTGGATCAAGCCGGGTAAAGTCGCACAGTCGGACGAAATGATCAATCTTTGCGACGCAAAAACTTCGCCCGACTTTCTCGATCAGCGGCGGCCAGCTCGGCCACGCGATCGTGAAAACAGTCGATTTGTTCATCGCATTCAGCCAGCAAGGCCTCGAATGCGGCCACACCGGCCTCGTAGGTCGCGGTCATGACCAGGTGTGCGTTATTGAGCTCCACCTCGGCCCAGCGCGCCAACAGCCGACTGTCGAGGGCCACGGCTGCCGCGTCCAGGTCAGCGGCCAGGCGCTGGAAACGTGCCTGGCGAGCCGCGTCCAGTGCCGGGCGGTCCAGTCCCGCGGCATAGCGGTCGGCCAGGTCTGCGCGCGCGGCCAGAAGCTTGTCGACCAGCAGCGCGCTTTCGGCCTGGCGGCGCTGCCAGTCCGCGAGCAAGTCGTTGCCAGCATCGGTGGCCTGCAACCAGCGCCGCACCCCAAGGCGCTCGACGGTAACCGCGTAGGCCTCGCTGAACGGCAGGTCTCCGGCCACGAAAAGCTTTTCGTGGGTGAGTTCATGGAACAGAAAGCCGGCCAGGCGGGCATCATCCCAGGCCAGCATGGTGTTGAGTACCGGGTCGGAAAACCAGCCCAGGGTGGAATAGGCGACCGCTGGAAACACGGCCACATCCAGCCCTTCCGAAGCCAGGCGGCGCGCCTCGCCGTGGGCCCGGTCCTGATCGAAAAATGCCCGCATACTGAGACAGCCGGCGATCGGATAACACCAGCGGCGGGCCTGGAAGCTGTCCGGCGGCACGGCGACCACGTTCCACACCGCCGCATCGCGCTCGAGATCGGCGTAGTGGCGGTAAGAGCGGCTTTCGGGCAGGCCCAGCTCGCTGGCCGCAAAGGCCCGGATATCCAGGACCAGTGCCAACCTGCGGGCAAGCTCGGGGTCGGTATCCGGCCGCTCGATCAGATCTGCGATAAGCTCACGCCTGGCCAGCAGGTCAAGTTGACCGCTGATTGCCTGCCCATACCAGCTCAAGGTTGCGCAGGCGCTCAGCCCCAAGCCCATCAACACGAGGAAAACGCACTTGAACAAGGACTGGTTCCTGGAAGACGAATTCTGGCGCAATTTCGGCCCTCTGATGTTCAGCGAAGACAACTTCCGCGAGGCGGCCGACCAATTACCGGCGCTGATCAAGCTGGTCGGCCTTGAACCAACTCAGGTTCTCGACCTCGGCTGCGGTCCGGGTCGACATGCCCTGCCCCTGGCCGCATCAGGTTATCCGGTCACCGCGGTCGATACCAGCCAGAGTCTGCTTGACCATCTTGAACAGGCGCGCGGTGAGTTGCCGATCGAGATCGTTCAGACCGACATGCGTGAATTCGTCAGACCCGGTGCCTACGACTTGGTTCTGGTGATGTGGACCAGCTTCGGATACTTCGAAGATGAAGCTGATCACGACAAGGTTCTGGCCAACATCCATCAGAGTCTGCGACCGGGGGGCCGCCTGCTGCTAGACCTGGTCGGCCTGGAATACCTGTGCCGCAACCTCGAACCAGCCCACGTCACCGAGTACGAGGACGGTCGCCTACTGCTCGAGCGCCCCAATCTGACCGATGACATGACCCGCCTGGACAACGAGTGGCTGCTGATCGACGGCGACCAGGTGCTGCGCCAGCACTTCTCTCACCGGGTCTGGTCCGCCGGTGAGATTCGCAGCCTGCTGCAAACCAACGGCTTCAAGATCCACGGCATTTACGGCGGCCACGATGGCGCGGAGTACGATCTGGAGGCAGAACGAATGATTGTGGTTGGGGGGAGATAGAAAAAGACGGTTTCAGTTTCAGGAAAAGATTGGGTTGCGACTGAAAAATTATCGGGGTTGTGAGTAGGACCAGGTATACCCCAAACCAAACCCGAGGCGTATTCAATGAAATCCCAAACAACTAAAAGCGGCGCGCAATTCCTGTCGGGGCTGCTTCCGAGTGTTATTTTGATAGTGGTTCTGAGCCTGATGCTGGCTGGCTGCGATCGGTCGGCCCGGCAAGATATCGACAATACGCCCGTGCTTCGAATACATGATGTGACAGCCCTGAACGTCGAGGATCTGGATGCAAAACTCAACTACCTGCTCAACCGGGAGGACCTGCCACTCAAGGGCCAGACTGAATTAATGAATGATCGACGCCTGGCCGTCAACGGGTCAGAGCACCTGCAGACACAGATCGCGCGGATTCTGGACGAACTCAGTGATATTGACGCACCCGGCGCTACTGTTTCCGATCGTGAAGTCCGACTGCAATTCTGGCTGCTGAGCCTGTCCGAAGCGGAGGCGCATGCACCGCTTCCCGCCAGCCTTGAAAACATCGG
>SLQY01000092.1 GCA_007131235.1 Wenzhouxiangella sp. | reverse complement strand
TACTCCAGAAGCTCGTTGGCGCGTATTAGACGCCGTCGCGGTGAAACGCCCGTGAACCGGCATCCCAGGTCCGAGCGTGTTTTTTTCCTAGCCAGATTGAACGCTTTTTCCGATTCCGAAACGGCGACCGGTGCGCGAACAATGATAGCCGCACCCACTGACAAAGGAGGAACGGAAAATGCGAGACGAACGCAGGCGGAATGAAGGATGGACCTTGATCGAATTGATGCTTGCCCTGACCGTGCTGGCGACGCTGGGCCTGACTGGCGTGCCGGCGATGCAGCGCTTCGTGGAACAGCACCGGGTCGTGGCGGCGACCAACATGCTGGTCGCGCACCTGAACTTTGCCCGCAATGAAGCGATCACCCGGCGAACCTTTGTATCGGCCTGCCCCAGTCCCGATTTCCAGCACTGCAGCGGCAACCGCTGGGACCATGGCTGGATCGTGTTCCTGGATCCGCATCGCCAGGGTCAGCCTGCTTCCGCGGATGACATCCTGCGCGTTGTGCCGGGCAACGATCGTCTGCTGATGCACTCAGGCGGCCGTTTTCGAGTCCGGTTTCAGCCCATGGGTGGCGCTTACGGCACCAACCTGACCATCCGTGTCTGCGGACGCACAGAACGGGCAACACCCAGCGCCGTCGTGGTGTCGAACCCGGGACGGGCCAGGGTTGAACGCGACGCGCCCGGCCTGGATTGCCTTTGAATCGACCATTTCATGAATCGGGTTGATTCATCTTGCATTCGGTACCGTATGGTCCTATCATTAAAACAGGTGTTTGAATCGAACGTTTGAATTGACAGCAACGCCAGCAACATGTGATCGGATACTGGATGCGGCCGAACGCCTGTTCGCCGAAGAGGGTTTTCATGCCACTTCCCTGCGCCAGATCACGCAGGCAGCGGAAGCCAATCTGGCCGCCGTCAACTATCACTTCGGTTCCAAGCAAGCCCTGATTCTGGCCGTCTTTCGACGCCGCCTCGACGCGCTCAACGAGGCTCGCCTGGCCCGCCTGGACCAGGCGCTGGCCGGATCCGACCAGCCCGATCTCGAAGAAATTCTCGAGGCCCTGGTCGTGCCGGCCCTGGCCTTGACCCATGGCAATGCAGACGACGGTCACCGCTTCATGCGCATCCTGATGCGCGCCTTTGCCGATCGCGATGACCACCTCCACCGGGCACTGAGCGCGGAGTACGCGCACGTCATGCGCCGCTTTGCCAGCGCTATCGTCATTGCCCTGCCCGGCATTGACGAGCTCAAGCTGCGACGCCAGCTCGACTTCATTGTCGGCGCACTGACCCACACCATGGCAGAGTCATGCAGCAAGGATGCTCGCGCCATTGCCGACGACCTGGTCCAATTTGCCGCTGCCGGCCTGCGCAGCTCCGTTTCCGTTCAAAAACCTGACGGTGCCTCCCGCACCCTGGAGATCCACTCATGACCCTTCTGACCCTTGCCATTCTTTTCCTCGGCCTGGTTGCGCTGGCCTGGTTCCGCGCCCCGCTCTGGCTGGCCACGGCCCTGGCGGCAGCGGTAACGGTAGGCGCAACCCTGTGGCTGCCGGTGGCCTGGCCCGCTGACATCCTGTTGATCGCAACCACGGCAGTGCTGTTGTTTTTCACGATCACACCACTGCGCCGCGCCCTGCTCTCACGCCCCTTGTTCAACTGGTTCAAGGGCGTTTTGCCGGCCATGTCGGCGACGGAAAGGGAAGCGCTCGACGCCGGAACGGTCTGGTGGGACGCCGAGCTGTTCAGCGGCAAGCCGAACTGGAAGGTGTTGTTTGACCAGCAGAAACCGACCCTGACCGCCGAAGAACAGGCCTTTGTCGATGGTCCGGTCGAAGAATTGTGCCGCATGCTCGACGATTGGCAGATCAACCGCGAACTGAGAGATTTGCCGCCGGAAGTCTGGCAGTTCATTCGCGAAAAGCGCTTTTTGAGCATGATCATTCCGAAGCATTACGGCGGCCTGGAGTTCAGCGCCCAGGGCAACGCTGCCGTGGTCACCAAGATTTCCACCCGCAGCCTGACCGCGGCGGTATCGGTCATGGTGCCGAACTCGCTCGGCCCGGGAGAGCTGTTGATGCACTTCGGGACCGACGAGCAGAAAGACCACTACCTGCCGCGCCTGGCAAGCGGCGAGGAAATTCCCTGTTTCGCCCTGACCTCGCCACAGGCCGGGTCGGATGCTGCCTCCATGCCCGACGAAGGCGTGGTATGCAAGAAGACCATCGACGGCAAGGAAGTGCTTGGCCTGCGCCTGACCTGGGACAAGCGCTATATCACGCTGGCTCCCATTGCTACCGTGCTCGGCCTGGCCTTCAAGACCCGCGACCCCGACGGCCTGCTCGGGGACAAGGAACACCTGGGCATTTCCTGCGCCTTGATCCCGACCTCCACCCCCGGCGTGGAAATTGGCAACCGCCACCTGCCGGGCGGTTCCCTTTTCCTGAATGGACCGACCCGCGGCAAGGATATTTTCATTCCCATGGACTGGCTGATCGGCGGCCAGGAACGGATTGGCCAGGGCTGGCGCATGCTGATGCATTGCCTGGCTGCGGGTCGAGCCATTTCCCTGCCCGCCCAGGGCGTGGCCGGTGGCAAGGCCTGCTCGGCGATGACTGGTGCCTATGCCCGCATTCGCTACCAGTTCAAGCAGCCGATTGGCTACTTCGAAGGCATCGAGGAGCCGCTGGCCCGGATCGGTGCTGAAACTTACCGCATGGAAGCTGCCCACAAGCTGACGCTGGCCGCCCTGGATGCCGGGCACAAGCCGGTGGTGCTCTCGGCCATTCTGAAGGCTTACCTCACCGAGGCCAACCGGCGCGTGGTCAACGATGCCATGGACGTGCACGGCGGCAAGGCCGTGGTGGAAGGCCCCGGCAACTACCTGTCGCTGGGCTACCAGGCCCTGCCGGTATCGATCACGGTCGAGGGTGCCAATATCCTGACCCGCTCGATGATCGTGTTCGGCCAGGGTGCGATCCGCTGCCATCCGTTCCTGCTGAAGGAAATGATGGCCGCCCAGGACAACGACCTCAAGGCTTTCGATGCCGCGCTCTGGGGCCACGTGGGCTTTTTGATCTCCAACACGGTGCGCGCGCCGTTGCTGGGGCTGACCGGTGGGCGCTTGAGCGCCAGCCCGGTGTCCGGCCCAACGGCCCGCTACTACCGCCGCGTCAACCGCCTGAGCTCGGCCTTCACCCTGACTGCCGACCTGGCCCTGCTGATCCTGGGCGGCAAGTTCAAGTTCGCCGAAAAGCTGTCCGGCCGCTTTGCCGATGCCCTGGCCCACCTGTACATGGCCTCGAGCATTCTGCGGCGCTACGAGGACGAGGGTCGGCCGGCAGAAGATCTGGCGCTGGTCAAGTTCTCGGTTGACGACAGCCTGCACCAGGTCGAAGAAGCCCTGCACGGCGTATTCCGCAACTTCCCCGTTCGCGCACTGGGCGGCGTGCTGCGCGCCGTCTGCTTCCCCTTCGGCCGCGTCCACGCCGTGGCCGACGATCGCACCGGTCACAAGATTGCCCGACTGATGCTGGAGAAGTCGGCCACTCGGGAACGCCTGATCGCCGGCTGTTTCATGTCGCAGGAAGAAGACGGTACCGGCATCGTGCTCAAGGCCTTCGATGCCGTACTCAAGGCCGAGCCGGCCGAGCATGCCCTTCGCAACGCGTTGCAGGCCGTACCCAACCCCGGCAACGTCAAGGCCCTGACCCGCAAGGCGGTTGAAGCCGGCGTGATTACCGAGGAGCAGGCTGCTGACCTGATCAAGGCCCAGGAGTTGAGTGCACGGGTCATTGCCGTCGACGAGTTCACGCCCGAGGAACTGGCCGGCCAGACCGAAAGCCAGCGCCCGGTTCTGGCCGAGGCCAGCTGAAAAACAATGGGTGCTCGCAAAGACGCGGAAACGCAAAGAACACTTTTAAGGACTTTTTTCCTTAGCGCCTCTGCGCCTTCGCGAGAGAACGCTTTTGATCGATTCTGACGAAAACCTAAGGATGATTCATGACTGACCAGAAACTTCGTGTACGCCGGGCGGCAGTGCTCGGTTCGGGTGTGATGGGCGCGCAGATTGCCGCTCATCTGACCGCGGCCGGTATTCCTGTCGATCTCTTTGATCTGCCCAGCGACGACAAGCAGCGCAGCAAGATCGCCGCCGGTGGCATCCAGAACCTGCTCAAGCTCAAGCCGGCACCACTGGCCAGCAAGGACCTGGCCCAGTTCATCACCGCGCGCAACTTCGATGACGATCTCGAGCAGCTTGCCCACTGCGACTTCATCATCGAGGCCATCGTCGAGCGCATGGACATCAAGAAGTCGCTGTACGAGAAGATCGGCCCGCACATCCATGACGATGCCTTCTTCGTCACCAACACCTCGGGCCTGTCGATTACCGAGCTGTCCGGCGTCGTGCCGCAAGCCCTGCAAAGCCGGTTCTGCGGCGTGCACTTTTTCAACCCGCCGCGCTACATGCACCTGGTCGAACTGATTCCGCACGAGGGCACGGACTCGGCCGTGATGGACCAGCTCGAGGAGTTTCTGACTCGCAACCTGGGCAAGGGCGTGGTGCGCTGCCGCGACACGGCCAACTTCATTGCCAACCGGGTCGGCGTGTTCACCATGTGGTCGACCATGCACCATGCCCAGCGCCTGGGGCTGGGTTTCGACACCGTCGATGCCCTGACCGGCCCGGCCATCGGACGGCCCAAGTCAGCCACCTTCCGCCTGGCCGACGTCGTTGGCCTGGATACCATGGCCAACGTGATCCGGACCATGGACGCCAAGCTCGCCGACGATCCCTGGCACCACCTGTTCAAGGCACCCGAGTGGCTGAGCAAGCTGATCGAGGCCGGTGCCCTGGGCCAGAAGGCCGGTGCCGGCGTATTCCGCAAGGAAGGCCGTGACATCAAGGTATTCGACCCCGAAACCGGCGAGTACCGCGCCACCGATTACAGCATCCGCGACGAGGTCAAGGCGATCCTGGCCATCAAGGACCCGGGAGAAAAGCTGGCCGAGCTGGCCAAGTGCGAGTACCCGGAAACGGAATTCCTGTGGGCCATCCACCGCGATCTGTTCCATTACTGTGCCCACCACCTGGCCGCCATCGCCGAATCGGCGCGCGAAATCGACCTGGCCATGCGCTGGGGTTACGGCTGGAAGATGGGTCCTTTCGAGCAGTGGCAGGCCGCGGGCTGGCGCAAGGTCGCCTGCCTGATCGAAGAAGACACTGAAGCCGGCAAGGCCGAAGTCGACGTGGTCCTGCCGAAGTGGGTCGGTGACGTTGATGGAGTGCACGGCCCGGGCGGTTCTTACTCCGGGGCCACGAACGAAGTCAGCCCGCGCCCCGACCTGGCTGTCTACCGGCGCCAGTACCAGCCCGTGCGCCTGCTGGGCGAAGCCACCCCGGATGGTCAGACCCTGCACGAGACCGATGCCATTCGCCTCTGGACTTTGCATGACGACGTTCTGATCGCCAGCCTGAAAACCCGGATGGGCGTCATTGAAAACGGTGTGGTAGATGGTCTGAACGTGGCCCTGGACAAGGCCGAGGCCGAATTCGATGGGCTCGTGATCTGGCAGCCGCAGGGCCCGTTTTCAGCCGGTGCCAACCTGAAGGCCGCCGCCGAAGCCATTCAGCGCGGCGACTTCGACAGCGTGCGCAGCCTGGTCGCCGGCTTTCAGGCCGTCAACCTTCGCATGCGTTACGCCGCCGTGCCGTCGGTGGCTGCCGTGCGCGGCCTGGCCCTGGGCGGTGGCCTGGAGCTGGCCATGCATGCCAGCCGCCGAGTCGCCCACCTGGAAAGCTATCTAGGCCTGGTCGAGGCCGGCGTCGGCCTGCTGCCCGGCGGCGGTGGCCTGGCCACCCTGGCCATGCAGATCAATGCCGACACGGCCGCCGGGGATACCTACCCGCTGCTGGAGAAGCGCTACAAGCAGGTCGCCATGGGCCAGGTCGCCGGCTCGGCGCTGGAAGCAAAGGAAATGGGCTACCTGCGACCTGAAGACCTGGTCGTCATGCACGAGCACGAGCTGCTGCACGCCGCCCACGGCGTGGTCCGGGCCCTGACCGCGGCAGGCTACCGGCCTGACCTGGCCGGACGCACCGTTCCGGCAGCCGGTGATGTCGGCGTGGCAACACTGAAGATGCTGCTGGTCAACATGCTCGAAGGCCACTTCATCTCCGAGCACGACTTCGAAATCGGCAGCCGCATTGCCACCGTGATCTGCGGCGGCGAGATCGACCGCGGCACACCGGTCAACGAGGACTGGCTGCACCACCTGGAACGCGAGCATTTCCTGGAATTGTGCGCCATGCCCAAGACCCAGGAACGCATTGGACACATGTTGAAGACGGGCAAGCCGCTCAGAAATTGATCGGTTTCCGCTGACCGGTTTCCGGAAATTCTTTTCCGGAACCCGCAAACCGGAACCTGTAAACAGAAAGAATTCAAACTTTTCGAGGATCTTGAAAAATGAGTGACGCCTACGTAGTATCCGCCGTCCGAACCCCCGTTGCCCGGGCGTTCAAGGGTGGTTTTCGCAATTTTCGCCCCGATGACCTGCTCGCCCACGCCCTGAAGTCTGCCCTGGCCGAGGTACCGGAACTGGATCCGGCCCGGATCGAAGACGTCATCGTCGGCTGTGCCATGCCCGAAGCCGAGCAAGGCATGAACGTGGCCCGTATCGGCGTGCTCCTGGCCGGCCTGCCGGACAACGTGCCCGGTGTCACTGTCAACCGCTTCTGCTCGTCCGGCCTGCAGACCATTGCCATGGCTGCCGACCGCATTCGCCTTGGCGAAGCCGACGTGATGATTGCCGCTGGCACCGAAACCATGAGCATGGTGCCGATGATGGGCCACAAGGTGGCCATGAACCCGAAAGCCTTCACCGACGAGAACGTCGCCATTGCCTATGGCATGGGCATTACCGCCGAGAAGGTTGCCCGGGAGTGGCAGGTCAGTCGCCAAGACCAGGACCAGTTCGCCTACCAGAGTCACCAGAAGGCGATTGCCGCCATCGACGGCGGTGAATTCACCGAGATTCGCCCGGTCACGGTCACCAGCCGCGTCCCCGGCTCCGATGGCACGATCCAGGTGCGCGAGACAGTGGTCGACACCGACGAGGGGCCGCGCCGCGACACCACGGCCGAAGCGCTCTCAAAACTCCGCACCGTATTCGATGCCAAGGGCACCGTCACTGCCGGCACCAGCTCGCAGATGTCCGACGGCGCGGGCGCGCTGATCCTGGTCTCGGAGCGCGTGGTCAAGGAACTCAACCTTAAGCCGCTGGCCGTGTTTCGAGGCTTCTCGGTCGCCGGCGTGCGCCCCGAGGTCATGGGGATCGGCCCGATCGAGGCCATTCCGAAGGTCTGCAAGCAGACCGGGATTGCCAAGGACGACCTGGACTGGATCGAGCTGAACGAAGCCTTTGCCGCCCAGGCCCTGGCCGTGATGCGCACGGTGGAACTGGACCCGACCAAGGTCAACCCGCTGGGTGGCGCTATCGCCCTGGGTCACCCGCTTGGTGCCACTGGTGCCATCCTCGCCGCCAAGCTGATCCACGGCCTGCACCGACGCCAGCAACGCTACGGCATGGTCACGATGTGTATCGGCACCGGGATGGGCGCTGCCGGGATTTTCGAGCGGCTGTAACAGCCGCTCGGTAAAGGGCTAAAGAGCTAAAGGGCTAAAGGGCTAAAGGGCTAAAGGGCTAAAGGGCTAAAGGGTAAAGAGGGAAAACCTTAGCCCCTTAGCCCCTTAGCCCCTTAGCCCCTTAGCCCCTTAGCCCCTTAGCCCCTTAGCCCCTTAGCCCCTTAGCC
>SLQY01000236.1 GCA_007131235.1 Wenzhouxiangella sp. | reverse complement strand
CAATGGCGTGCAGGCTGTTGGAGGGTAGCCCCTGACGGCGCCCGATACGCAGCAGGGCTGATGCGCCATCAGATCCATGCGCATCCGGATCGATACGAATCAGGCCGTGCCCCTGGGTGCTGGCCCAGAGCTTGCCCAGGTCATCCTCGTGAAGATCGCGAATCTCGACATCGTCGAGCTGGTCGACGGCAACGGCCTGGCAGTTGCCATCCAGTTCGCGCCACAGGCCACGACTGCTGCCATACCAGCGAGTGCCATTGCTGCCATGATGGATGGTCAGTACCCTGACCTGATCGAGTTGTCCGACACAATAGCGACGCCAACCCTGGTTCGATCGCTGCCAGACACCGCCGTTGCCGCCAACCCACAGACCACCGTCAGGCCCAAAACTGAGTGCGCGCAAGGACACCGAGGCCATCTCCTCGGGCCGTTCGACCGGTCTGAATCTTTCGCTGCCTGGCGCAAGGGCAAACAGGCCCGGATGGTAGGTGGCGACATACACGCTGCCTGCCGGTGAGGTGGCGACCGACCAGGGGTTGTCGCCGGGCAGACCGTCCCGAGTACCGAAGCGCTGGATGGTGCTGTCCCGTATGGCCTGAATTTCGCCGTCCAGGCTGCCCAGCCAGAGACTGCCGTCTCGATGCCGGGCAACACCATAAAGATTCTCATGCACCAGGCCCTGGCGACGATTGGTCACCCTGACCCGCGGGCGCGACAGTAGGTAAGCGCCGTCGCGCAGGGTGCTGATCCAGACCAGGTCGCTATCGCTGGCGTACACGTCCTCAATCACGCCGTCACTCTGTAACACCGGCTCCGCGTCCCGAAACAGGGCGCCGGATTGGCTCGTCCAGTTACTGCCATCGGGCAGCGTCCAGCCTGCGGACAGTCCTTCGCGCGTCTCAGTCAGGGGTCGTGTCCAGCGACCTTCGTTGGCATCGAGCCGATGCAGGGCGTGAGACGTGCCAACCCACAGGGCCAGGCCCCGGTCATGGCGTACGCTGATGATTTCCTCGCCGTTGGGATGCGCCTGCGCTGGCACCTGGAAGGTGTTGATCCGACCGTCGGGAAATATCTGAACCATCGAGTCAAACAAAGGAATCACCAGCGAACCGTTTGCGAGAACCATGGGTTGGGCGTGGTCCGAGAGCGGTGCCGGTAATGATGTCAGGATCAACCGAGCAGCCCTATGGTCGGGCTGCCAGTAAACCTGTCCCTGTTGTCCGATCAGCCAGGTCGTATTGTCCAGGCCACGGATAGCGCTGACGATGGCGGGATTGCTGGTGAATTTGGCGGTGCGCTCGAACTCGCCGGCTTCATCGTGGCAAAACAGGCCAGTGGCCAGGTTGACGCAGAACGGCGATTCGGCAACCCGAAGTACGCTGGCATCGGCGTCATCGTTATCGATCAGGATCCGTTCGATCTGGTTGGACCTGACTTTCAGCAGGCTGCCCTCGCTGGTCAGCGCATGCAGGCGACCAAGGTCATCGAGATACAGCCCGCTGATGCGATTACTGTCCATGGCCGGCTGGTCTGCCCGGTCGAACACCACAATGCGTCGGCCATCGAAGCGGGCCAGGCCATCATGCGTGGCCAGCCACAGGAAGCCATCGCGACAGGTCCGGGCAGCTGATGCGCTGCTCACCGGCAAGCCCTCGGCCGTGGTGAAATGCCGAACCACCCAGTCGTCTGTCGCCGCAACCAGCCCGGGCCAAAGCGCCAAAAAAATCAACGCCGCGCACAAAGCGCAGCGCCAACGTAGAAAACATGGGCGGCGGGGCAAAAACACGCCAACCATATTAGCCGCTATGGTCAATGCGATGACAACCACGCGCCCCCGTGGTCCGCAACCCGGCCCGAAGCCCGGCCCGAAGCCCGGCCCAACGCGGCCGGGGACCATGTCCCCTTCATCGACACCTCTTCGGATACACCGCCTCACTCGCGGCGGGCAAAATCGCATTTCCCTTCGCCGGAGACCAAGTCTGCTCTGGCAAGACTGGCGCAGGTCAGGTATTTTTACCCGCTACGATCCATTTCCCCTAACCCACGTTTTCCATCCTCAACCGGAGCCCGCCACAGCATGGCCGAAGTTCGTCAAACCGTAATCGAGTTGCTTGGCCAGCTGGGCTCCAGCCGCGAGGCGCGCCAGTACCTGAAGCAGTTTTCGCGTATCGAGGAAGCGCGCTTTGCCGTGGTCAAGGTCGGCGGGGCGGTACTGCGCGATGACCTCGATGAACTGGCCGCGGCGCTGGCGTTCTTGCATCGACTGGGGCTGACACCAATCGTGCTGCATGGCGCCGGACCCCAGCTCGACGAGGCCATGGAAGAGGCCGGAGTGCCGGTTGAGAAGCGCGACGGTCTGCGGGTGACGACCGAGGAAGTGATGGCCGTGGCCCGTCCGGTCATTTACCGGGCCAATGCATCCATTGTTGATGCCCTGGAAGCGCGCGGAGTGCGGGCGCGCGGCATCCTGCACGGCGTGTTTAATGCCCGCCTGGCCGATCGCGAGCGCCTCGGCCTGGTTGGCGAGATCGAAAGTATCGAGCTGGAGCCGTTGAGTTCGGCCGTGCGCGCCGGTGCGCTACCGGTGGTTGCCTGCCTGGGCGAGTCATCGTCAGGGCAGGTCATGAATATCAACGCCGACATTGCAGCGCGTGAACTGGTCTGGGAGGTCAAGCCCTACAAGATCATTTTCCTGACTGGCACCGGTGGTCTGCTGGATCAGAACGGGCGCATCATCTCGGCCATTTCCATCAGTGGCGACTACGAGCACCTGATTGCCCAGGACTGGGTCCATTCCGGCATGCAGCTCAAGCTTTCCCAGATCAAGGACATGCTGGATCGCCTGCCGGGTGAGACCTCGGTATCGATTACCTCGGCGGCCAAGCTGACCCGGGAGCTGTTCACCCATACCGGCGCTGGCACCTTGATCCGAAAGGGGGAGCGCATCGAATGGCTGACCGATATCTCGTCCGAGCAGTGGCGTGATCTGGGCACTCTGCTGGAATCCAGTTTCGGGCGACGATTGCGGCCGGACTGGCTGCAGGGCCGCGAGCTACAAGGCCTGCTGCTGGCCGAGTCGGGTCGCGCTGCGGCCCTCATTGCGCGTGGCGTCGATGGCCTGCCTTACCTGGACAAGTTCGTGGTCACGCCCGAGGCGCGCGGCGAGGGGCTGGGCGCTGCACTCTGGCAGATGCTGCGCGCCCGCTTCCCGACCCTCTACTGGCGATCACGCGCCAGCAACCCCATAGCCGGTTGGTACCTGCAGCAGGCCCACGCCAGTTTTCGGCGCGGAGAGTGGATTGTGCATGTCATCGGTGTCGAGCAATTCGATCTACTCGAACGCCTGGTCAGCGACGCGCGCGAGCGCGATTCGGGCTGGACCGAAGACAGGTCAGGCACGCCTACGCTGACGGGCGCAGACGGAAATTGAGTCTTTGCTGGCAAATTTGGTTAATTGCACTTATTAATGCAATTATGTTAATTTGCTACTATGGATACACAAATTGCGCTCATCATCGATGTTGCGGACTCTCGCCGAGTCGAGGATTTCCCGGCCCAACGGGATGATTTGCTGGTTACGCTATCGCAGCGCCATCGCCACAAGGGTTGGATCGCCGCAGATTACGCCGTGACTGCCTGGGATGAGTTCCAGGCCCTGGTCGTTGCCCCGGTCAGTCTGCCCTGGGTAGTCTGGGATATCTTGCTGCAGGTGTATCCGGTTTCACTTCGCATTGCCATTGGCGGTGGAGAAGTCGAACACTACGGTAAAGGAAACAAGCCCATTAACCAGTCGGCGACCGGGGAGGCCTTCTACCTGGCTCGGGAAGCGATGAATGGCCTGCGCAAACCCCGGCATGGCGCAGAGCAGGCTCGCATGGCCCTGCGCTGGAACGAGCCGCTGATCGAAGCCGCGGGCAATGGCATCCTGCGATTGGCGGATGCCTTGATTGCCCGCATTACCCGCAAGCAGTGGGAAATCATTTCGATGTATGAGCAGTTCCGAAAGCAGGCCGATGTTGCCGAAGCGCTCGAGAAATCCGAGTCGACGATTTCGCGCAGTCTGTCCAGTGCGCACTACTGGGAAATCCAGGCCAGTCTAAGGGACCTGGAGTCGGTTCTGAGCTGTCGTCTGGAGTCATCTACCGGGGCCGTGGTGGAAACAAGCGCTGAGGGGATGGCCTGATATGACATCGTTTCTGGCCCTGCTGATTGCCCACCTGCTGGCGGATTTCGTCTTCCAGCGCTCGAGCGTGATCGCAGGCAAACATCGTCGTCATTGGCTGGCCTGGGCCGAGCACGGAGCGGTTCATCTGATCTGCCTGCTGGGTGCCTGGCTGCTGTTCAGCCCACTGCCACTGCTGGATTACAAGGTTGGCATCGCGTTTAGCGTGATTATTGCCACTCATCTGCTTGCCGATTGGATCAAGGTTCGCCAGGGCGCGGCTTTTCCGCTGGCAGCTTTCGTTCTCGATCAGGCTTTTCATGTGCTGGTTTTGCTGGTCGCCGCGATCTGGATTGTTGGTGATCCTGACATTCTGGAAACGGTGGCCACCTACTGGCTCGAGTTTCAGTTTCAGGCCGGCCTGATCTTTGCTGCCTATTTGATCGGCGTTTTTGGCTGTGGCTGGTTGAACCGTCACCTTCTCGACTCACTGTATCCCGACCCCACAAGCAATGACGAGGATGAGATGAGCACCGGGCTGGCCAGTGCCGGCCTGCGCATAGGCTGGCTGGAAAGATTCTTGATGCTGTCGGCGTTCCTGGTCCAGGCATGGGCCGCTTTGGGTCTGGTCCTGGCGGCCAAATCGGTGTTCAGATTCGAAGACATCAAAAAGGGGCGTCGGCACGCTGAATATTTCCTCATTGGCACCCTGATCAGCGTGGCTGAAGTGGTTTTGGTAGGTATGCTGGTGTTGATGATCACGTCTATGAATGGAGAAACGCTTTGACTGTGAGATTGGCCCTGATTGGCGGGCGTGGCTACACCGGTCAGACCCTGCTGCCCCTGATTGCCCGGCATCCTGGGCTGGAGCTGGCCGTCGCGACCTCCGGGTCCGAGGCCGGGACACCTTTGACGCAACTCGTGCCGGACTGGCCCGACCGTGAACAGCATCTGCAAGCCCTGACGCCGGACCAATGCGGCACGGTCGATGCGCAGGTCTGGGTGCTTGCCCTACCCAACGGTGCCTCGGCCCCCTGGGTGAGCGCGATCGAGCACGCCAGTCCCGAGGCCGTGATCGTCGACCTGGGGGCCGACTACCGGTTCACCCCGGAATGGACCTACGGTTTGAGCGAATGGAATCGACCGGCGCTTAAAACCGCCCGTCGGATCGCCAACCCGGGTTGCTACGCCACTGGCGCGCAATTCGGCCTGCTGCCGATCCGTGAACTGCTCACCCGTCCGCCGGTGGTGTTCGGCGTGTCCGGCTACAGCGGGGCTGGCAAGACACCGTCACCGCGCAATGATCCCGAGCGCTTGCGCGACAACCTGATTCCCTACGCCCTGACCGGTCATGTCCATGAAGCCGAAATTTCCGCCCGGCTGGGCCGTCCGGTGCGCTTCCATCCGCACGTGGCGGCGTTTTTCCGCGGCATTTCGCTGACCATCGCCGCCAATCTGTCCGAGCCATTCACCCCGGAGAGACTTTTGGAGCTCTACCAGGAAAGCTGTGCCGAGATGCCCCTGGTGACGGTCAGTGCAGAGATTCCGGAAATTCGGGACGTCGCCAATACGCCGGGCTTGCGCGTCGGGGGCTTCACCGTCGACGCCCGCAACCCGCATCGTGCCAGCCTGGTCGTGGTGCTGGACAACCTGCTCAAGGGCGCGGCCAGCCAGGCCGTGCAGAACATCAACCTGGCCCTCGGCCTGCCCGAGCTGAGTGGAATAAAGGAAGCCTGATGTCAGGATTCCGGACGAGCTCGAGATCAGCACAATTAACCACGAAGAGCACGAAGGGCACGAAGAATCTCAATTGGTCGCTCATTTAACTTCGTGCCCTTATTGATTTCATAATCACTTCAAGGTGACAGGACGAACCAATGCCTGACTACATTTGGAAAAAAAGCGCTTCAGGCGCCGTTGACGAGCACGTGATGCGGTTTCTGGCCGGAGACGACGTTGTCCTCGATCGTGAATTGCTGGCCTTCGACATCCGGGCCAGTCAGGCCCACGCTCAGGGACTGGCGCGGATTGGGGTCTTGACGCGCGAACAGGCCGAATCCATGGTGACCAGCCTGGATGACCTGGCTTCGGCCTTTGCTTGCGGCGATTTTGTGCTCGATGACCGCTATGAAGATGGCCATTCGGCCATCGAAGCCTGGCTGACGGACAAGCTTGGCGATATCGGCGGCCGGATCCACGCTGGCCGCAGTCGCAACGACCAGGTGGCCGTGGCGCTCAGGCTCTATATGAAGGACCGACTGGCGCTGCTGGGCGATTTGTGTGCGCGAACGGCTCAGGTCTGCCTGGACCGGGCGGCTGTCGAGGGCGATGTGCCGCTGCCCGGACACACTCACCTGCAGCAGGCCATGCCTTCTTCCCTGGGCTTGTGGTGGGGCGGCCATGCCGAGGCCTTCATCGACAATCTCGAGCTGGCCCACACTATTCATGCCTGGCTGGACGCCTCGCCGCTGGGCACGGCATCGGGTTTCGGGGTCAATTTTCCGCTGGACCGCGATGGCGTGGCCGAGGAGCTGGGCTTCGATCGCCTGGTGGTCAACCCGCAATATGCCCAGAACAGTCGCGGCAAGACTGAATTGCGTGCCCTGGATGCGTTGAGCGCGGCAAGCGGCGATCTGCGCCGGATCAGCTGGGATCTGAGTTTGTTCGCCAGTCAGGAATTCGGTTTCGTGCGCGTTCCGGCGGCCTTTTGCACCGGCTCGTCGATCATGCCCAACAAGCTCAACCCGGATACGGTCGAATTGCTCCGCTCTCTGCACGCAACGGTGGTCGGCGCTCGCGCCGAGCTCGAGGCCGTACTGAGCCTGCCCTCAGGCTACCAGCGAGACCTGCAGGATACCAAGCCGCCGCTGATCCGCGCTTTCAGCCGCGGCCTGGCCGGCCTGGCCATTCTGCCTGAACTGCTGGCCGGGCTGGAATGGCAGCCAAACCAGATGCGTGCGGCCATCGCCCCGGCCCTGCACGCCACGGATCGGGCCAACGAATTGGTCGGTGAAGGAAAAGCCTTTCGCGAAGCCTACCGCCAGGCCGCCGCCGAACTTGATCAAATGGACCAGCGCACCCCGGAAGACAGCCTCAACGCCCGCGTCTCCCCCGGCGGCTGCGCCAACCTGCTGTTGGATAGACTCAAGACGCGGCTGAGGGCGGTAGTCGGAGGTCGGTAGTCGGTACGTCGGTACGTCGGTACGTCGGGCCTGGCCCAATGACTGACCACTGACCACTGACCCGGCCGAGAACGCCTAACTATCTGATATGCTGAAACTTTCCCGCTCTCCCGTCTCTCCCGCTCCCTATCTCCCGAAAAAAAATGACACTTTTTTTGCCTCACCTGTTGACCCCCGGAAAATAAGGTCTATAATGCGCAGCTCGCTTGGACGTGACGCGACATGCGCCACCGACCAGCGGGAAGCGAAATCAAAAAAATTCACAAAATTTTCTTGACTTCGCGAAAGCCCACGCTATACTGGGCGGCCTGGTTAGCGAAACGCAGCCAGCTGAACGAAAAGTTCATTAACAACTAAAGCAGATAATTTGTGTGGGCGCCCTCGATTGGTTTTGAAGCCAAATGAGAGCGACCAAGCCTAAGAAAAGCAATTTCAGCAATTCATTGGCGAGGTTCGATCTCGGTAGTTCAAAAGCATTGCTTTTAAACTGAAGAGTTTGATCCTGGCTCAGATTGAACGCTGGCGGCATGCCTAACACATGCAAGTCGAACGGTAACAGGAACTAGCTTG
>SLQY01000261.1 GCA_007131235.1 Wenzhouxiangella sp. | reverse complement strand
ATAAGTCATGTTGAAAGAAATTCAAGACCACCGGGAGCAAATCACCGAGGTATGCTGCCGCTATGGAGTAACGCGGCTGCTGGAACTCTATGACCGCGTGACTGATGCGCCGGATGCGATGGAGCAATAATGCCGATGAAAGGATAGGGAAATTTACAGAACAGGTGTTGCTTTATCCGTCAGTCTGTCCTGGCGCTAAGGATTGGCCCCCTTTTTCGGCCATTCGGAGCTGCTGGCGGCTACGAGGCTGCTCCAGTCATCCGGTGGGTTGCCTCGCCCAATCATCTTCTTGAATACCGTGTAAGGATCCGATTAGGCCCCCGATGATCGCAGATTTTTTGCATCGTTGACCCAGGCGTAAACGATTGTCTTTGAGTTCGAGTCATAGCGGAAGAATAGACGGAAGCGCCGGCCGATCTTGGCTCGGCGCCAATGTCGATGTGCCGGCCCCAGGGTGTTGCCCTGTCGGTATTCGTCCCGCCCCGGATCAGTGGGGACGACTTCCATGATCAAATGCGCCAGGGCCTTGAACAGCTTGACGTTCGCGTTGGTCTCGAAGCCATCCGGGTCGCTCTTTTCGGCCCGCTCGGACGCAGCTTGCAGTCTTTCCAGTTGCTCCACGATGCAATCATGGAACAGCAAGGTCCAGCCGTGGCGTTCGATCAAAGCGCGACTTCGCCTTCGATGTCCTCATCCAGCGCCGCCGGGCGCTCCAGTTTGGCCAGCATGGCCTGAGCCAGGTCGTCCGGCACGCTGCCAACACGCTTGCCCTGACGAATGTCTTTTTCGAGCAAGTCAAGGAATGCGCCAATGGCGGGATCCTCATGGCCGGCATCGGCGCGGGTCATGACCACCTCACCACCGCGCAGCTCGAAGGAAAGCTTGTCGCCTGAGTTCACGCCCAGCGATTGCCGGATTGCCTTGGGCAAGGTGATCTGCCCCTTGGAAGTCAGTGTGGCTTTCTGATGGATACCCGGCATGGATGAGCTCCTCGAATTCCGTGGTGATGGTTTCGAATAACGTAAGGAATACTCCTTACACTGTCAAGTTCCGCTTTTTTGCTCCTGCCAAACTGAGTCGTATTTTGGCCGGCGTGTCAACGTGCGATAGACGTTGGCTTGTAGCACGGCATTGGCGAGCTGCATGATGGCCTTGTAGGCGGCGTCGAAGCGGTTTTCCGGGCTGACGGCTTCAATGCGGGCGTCGGCCAGGTTGCGTTCGGCGGCGTGCAGCAGCCGACGAATCGACGTCGGATCGAGCTCGATGCGCTCCAGGGTATTGCCGACCAGGTTTCGAGCGTCATGGCGACTTTCCGATCAGGTCAATGCGCGGTTTGCCGAGGACGTTTCGGGCAAAAGCGTCTTCGAGAGCAACCAGCTCTAGCCACTCCGCAGGCCGATAGAGCTTGGGATTGATTTCTCGGCTGATCGCTTCCTGAGCGGGATACAAGGCAAGTGAGAGCTCGTCGAGTGTCACATCGCCGACTACCATCAGATCAACGTCGCTGCCGCTGGCGCCAGTGCCACGCGCCATGGGGCCGAAAATGAAGGCCCAGGTGATGCGGTCAGCCAGCGGAGCCAGAGCCACGCGTAAATTGTCGGCAAGCCCCATGGTCTTGCGGACGATGGCGGCCAGCTCGGCGTGGATTGGGCAGGCAGGATCAGCCTGGTAGTGGTGTTGATTCCCTACGTGAGTGCGGGTGAGGATGCCGGCTTCAACCATGCGGTCGAGCTCGCGCTTGATCGTGGCCACCCCCATTCCAGTCAGGCGCAGAAGTTCCTTGAGGTAGAAACTGCGCTCCGGCTCGCCGTACAGCAAGCCAAGCAGGCGTTGCTGGGTGGTGGTGAAAAGGGCTTCGGCGAGAGTGCTCATCAGATGATTTTGGTTCACTTTTGATGATCTATATTTCATATTTAATGAACCTTCAACACCACGAGCGATGGCCTGCCCGGAACCCATCATGCGCTGACTTTTTTGCGCGTTCGGCCTTTGACGGCAGGCTGTGCGGCACGGATGCGGGCCAGCAGTTCGCTGGCGGGTTCGTCCTTAGCTATCAGGATGCCTCTACACAGGCAAAGTTCATGATCCGTCTAAAAGCAAAGTAAAAGCGCAGGGTCTTCTTGGTGACATCATCACCCAACCCGAGCAGAAACTTTTCAAGTTCAGCATAAAGACTGAGTTGCTTACGGCAGTATCTACCTATGCGGCAACCACACCGAAGCAAAATAGCTGGCGATTTCTTCAGGCGCGTTTGCTGGCGATCACTGGCTGGGCCACGAAGTTCTTGGCTTGCAATTGGGATTCACCACGATAGCAATAAGCCACTAGCCGGTCGCCCTTGCCGGCTGAGTAGTCGATACAAGCCGCATTGGGGCGTTCGGATTTCAGTTCGCCGCGCTTCCAGTAGTGGCCGAAAAAGACTGGAGGCGCGGCTGGGTCGTAGCCTGGATGGTGCGGGTGCTTGTAGGGGTCGTCTAGATTGATTCCGGTCGGAGGGGAAGGGAACAGCAGCGCTTCGCGAAAGGTTCCAGGGTTGGGACGCCACCATTGCAGGCGGGCGGTGGTTCGGACCTTGCCTTCCTTGTCAGAAAAGTTGACACCATCCGGCAGTTCCCACTCCGGGCCCTTGGCCAGTATCTCGATAGCCTGGTACTCAGGTGCACCCTTGCGCGCGGCAGCCGTCCAACGATTGGCGGGAAGGTACCAGGTATCACCTCGAGTTTCGAGTTGTTCCAGGTTGGGTTCATCCCAGCAGGCATGTACACAGCGCCAATGGCTGGTTTCTATGGCCACCGGCAAAGTGCGAAACCAGTCCAGTACCTCGCGCATTGTATTCGTGTCATTGGCATAGTCCTCGAGGAAGGCCCGGTGTTGCCTAACGTTGTCTTTATTGTTGGGCCGCAAATGTTCGCCAGGACTTTCGGGATCAGGCGTGTGAAACTGCACGGCGTTGAACTCGTGATTACCAAGCACACAGCGGGCACTGCCTTGCTCGACCAGCTCGCGAACGATGTCGACCGTTCTCCGATTCTCAAGACCGCGATCAATCAGGTCGCCAACGAAGACCAATTGACTGTCGCTTGGTCCGGTCAGTCGCTGGTTGCGTTGCTTCCAGCCTAGTTGCTCAAGCAAGGCCAGCAGTGTGCTGGCTTGCCCATGGACATCGCCTATGAAGATTGTCGTGTGGTGCTTGTCATCGGATGTGGGGTGGGTCATCTTTGTATGCTGTCCTACTGGCACTCTGGCCGGTTTGGCTTGAGCCATGTTCTTACTAACACCTGCATAAGTATTGCCTCATTCAGGGCTCCTGACGGATTCGCCTGCAAGGCAAAGCGGCGAATCCCTTCATCTGTATGAGCAAGGCGCCGAAATCCCTGGGCACTTCCAGCGAAACCACCAGCAAGGTGGCGGCAAAGGCGAAAACCGCATCACTCAAACCCTCCAGCCGCGATATTTCGCGATTGCGGCGTACCGGCATAACCCTTTCCCACGTTGAATATCACGCTATAGTCCTCGATCAGGAACCACGACACAAGCTTCAGAACGGACTGAGCGAAACCGTGGCGCGTGCAGGCGATGATCTGGACTCTGCCCCCCATTCGGTCAGGCCTCCACAACAATCTGAAATACCCGCTCGAGGCGCTTCGCCCCTCGGAAACGACGCAGTTATCTGGCCCACGGCAACGCGGTAGGTCATGAAACAGCCAACCAGATCCGGCATCGGGGCGTCTGTATCGAGTGCTTGCGGCTATCCCACCCCAACCAATGGCACATGCCATTCCGAACTGGATTGGCCTAGTATGGGTTTGGATCAGCGCACAGTGGGAGAACGGACGCATGAGCAGCACATACGGAATTGGAAACGCCCTGATCGATATCATTGCGGCGCCGTCGAAGGCGCTGGATGAGGTGCGCGACCGGGTGAGCTGGCTTTGGGTGCCGTTGGGCATCGTGATGCTGCTCTCTATCGCCAGCCTGGTCACCTACTATGCCTGGGTGGATTTCGACTGGCTGGTAGACCAGGCGGTTGCGGACGCCCTGCAGGCCGGCGCAGACCCGGCCGCCGAGTCGGGTATACGCAGTTTCATGCAGCCGGGCACGATGACCGCCGTGGCCGCGGTCTCGATTCTGGTGATCACCCTGCTGATTTATACACTTCAGTCGGTCTACCTGCACCTGGTCAACAAGGTGACGGGCAACCCGGATCTGCGCTTTGGTCAGTGGTTCGCGCTGTCGGCCTGGTCAGGGTTTCCAATGGTGTTCCAGGCTTTGACATCCTTTGGGGTGATCGCCGTGGCCACCAACCGGCAGCTGGCCCAGGACGCACTTTCCCCGCTCAGCCTGCAGTCGCTGCTGATCAACGCCGACTCGGGTTCGCCCTGGGCAGCCTGGGGAAGCTCGATCACCCTGATCTCATTCTGGGTCATTGGTCTGCTGGCGTTGGGCATCATGCGCTGGACCGGTGCCTCGGCGCTGAAGGCCGTCATTATCGCGGCCCTACCCTCGGTGCTGATCTTCGGCATCTGGGCCCTGGTAATCGCTTGAGATGAGTCGCAAGCTGCTTGTATTCGCCGGCATCGGCACGGCCCTGGTGCTGCTGGTGCTGGCTTCCCGCTTCACCGGCGCGGACAACGCCAAGACGGTGGAAGTGACCCCGGTACAGACCGATGTGGTCCGCAGCGCGGTACTCGCCTCCGGCCGGCTGATGTATCGCGACCAGGTGCAGCTGCGCTCGGAGCTGATTGGCCGTGCCGCCCGGGTCCCGTTCGAACAGGGCGACCGGGTCGCGGCCGGGGATGTCATCGTCGGCCTTGAGCCCGATCAGTTTCGCGCCCAGCTCGACCAGCAGGAAGCGAATGTGCGCCTGCAGCAGATCGCGATCGACCGTCAGCGCCTGATGGTCGACAACCTGCAGCGCCGCGTCGAGCGCACCCGCGAACTGTTCAACCGCCAGCTGGTGGATACCGACTCCCAGGAAAATGCGGAAAACGAGCTGCAGATGGCCCGCCTGGACTTGCGTTCCCGCGAGGAGGCGCTGACCCAGGCGCGCGCGGCCCTGGCTCAGTCACGCGACAATCTCGACCGCACCGAAATCCGTTCGCCGATCGACGGCATCGTCATCCAGCTCGACGTGAAGCCAGGGGAATCGGTGATTGCCGGCACCACCAACATCCCCGGTTCAACCATCGCCATCATCGCCGACACCTCATCGATGCTGGCCCAGCTCCAGGTGGATGAAGCCGACATCGCGCGGGTATCGGTGGACCAGGAGGCCGACATCTATGCCGCTGCCTTCCCGGATGTCCCGCTGCAAGGCGTAGTCGAGAAGATCGCGACCACCGCGCGCCGTGCCGAGGGTCAGCAGAACCTGAGCTTCGAGGTCGAGGTGCGGCTGCTCGACGCCGAGCGCGTCGACGTTCGATCCGGCATGAGTGCACGCGCGGAGATATTCACCGAGTCCAGCGCGGACGCCCTGGCGCTTCCTATCCAGGCCGTGCAATACGACGCGGATGGCGACAGTGGCGAGGAACGCAGCTTCGTCTTTGTCGACGACGACGGCACCGCTCGCCGCCGCGTGGTAGCCACCGGCTTGTCCTCGGACAGCCATATCGAGATCCTCGAGGGCCTGGAGGCGGGCGAGCGGGTCGTGACCGGCCCGTTCCGCACCTTGCGCACGCTGCGCGACGGCGACCGGCTGCGCACGGCGGAGCCGGCTGCGAACACGTCGACGGCCAACTGAGGTGTCAGCCGTGGCCGTTGCCGATGCGGATGTCCCGGTCATCGCCCTGCGCGGCATCCGCCGCGAGTACCGCATGGGCGACCAGACCATCCACGCCCTGGCCGGACTTGACCTGGACATCGCTCGCAATGAATACGTCGCCGTGATCGGTGCCTCGGGCTCGGGCAAGTCCACCCTGATGAATGTGGTCGGCTGCCTGGATCAACCCAGCGCCGGCACCTACTGTCTCAACGGTCGCAACGTGGCCGGGATGACCGAAAACGAACTGGCGCGGGCGCGCAACCGCGACATCGGCTTCATCTTCCAGAGCTTCAACCTGCTGCCGCGCGCGAACGCGCTGCACAACGTGATGCAGCCGCTGGTCTATCGGCGCCTGCCGATTGCCGAGCGCCGGCGGCAGGCGACGCTGGCCCTGGAGCGCGTTGGCCTGGCCTCGCGCATGGATCACCTGCCCAACCAGCTCTCCGGCGGCCAGCGCCAGCGCGTCGCGGTTGCGCGAGCCCTGGTCGGCGAGCCGGCGATCCTGCTGGCCGATGAGCCCACCGGCAATCTCGATTCGACCACGACCGTGGAGATCATGGCACTGTTCGATCAGCTTCATGCGGGCGGCCAGACCATCATCATCGTCACTCATGAACCCGAGATCGCCCAGCACTGCCACCGCGTTGTGCGATTACGGGATGGGCTGGTCGAGTACGACCGGCTGAACGACCGCAAATGATCTCGGTCGTATTCGACAACCTGCGCTCGGCCTTTGACGCCATCCGCGCCAACGGCCTGCGTTCGTTCCTGACCACCCTGGGCATCATCATTGGCGTGGCCGCGGTGATTGCGGTGATCTCGATCGTTCAGGGCCTGTCCCACACGGTGAATGCACAGTTCCAGGGCCTGGGCGCGGACACCGTCACGGTCCGTTCGCACACGCCGTTCGCGCAGGCGATGCGCGGGCGGTTTTCAATGCTCGACGAGGGCGATTTGCGCGCGGTGCAACATCGCGTCGATGGCATCTCCCACATTACCCCGGTACTGTTCAACCCCGATGGACGCACCGGCCAGGTCGGCTACCGCAGCCGCAACCACTTCACCCAGGTTCATGGCGTGGGCCACGCCTATATCGACGTGACCGGCGTGATGCCGCAGGAAGGTCGCTTCTTCAGCCGTAGCGATGAGGAACGGCGGCGGATGGTCTGCCTGATCGGGACCGAGGTGGCCGAACAGCTGGAGCTGCCCGGCAGCGGCTTAAGCGAGTTCATTCGCATCGGCGACGACTGGTGCCGCGTGATCGGTGTGCTGGAGCGCCGCGGCGAGCTGTTCGGCATGTCACAGGACGACCTGGTGCTGCTGCCCTACAACACGATGCGGCGCCTGATCGGCAACACCCGGCGCATGGACATCCAGATTCAGCTCAAGGTGGTCGAGGTCGAGCGTATGGACGAGGTCACCGAGCGGATCCGTCGCGTCTTGCGCCAGCAACGCGGCCTGCGTTCCGGCCAAGCCGACGACTTCCGGGTCCAGACCGCCGAGCAGCTCACCGAGAGTTTCAACTCCATCCTGAACACCGTCACCGGCGTGGCCGGCGGCATCGTCGGCATTTCGCTGCTGGTCGGTGGAATCGGAATCATGAACATCATGCTGGTGTCGGTGACCGAGCGCACCCGCGAGATCGGCATTCTCAAGGCCTTGGGGGCCACCCGCGGCGACATCCTGCTGCAGTTTTTGATCGAGGCGGTGCTACTGTGCCTGCTGGGCGGGCTGATTGGACTGGCCATTGGCTATGGCGTCGGCGCGCTGGCGGCGATGCTGCTGCCCGGCTTCCCGCCGGCGCACGTGCCGCTTTGGGCCATCTTCCTCTCGGTCGGCTTTTCAGCCGCCGTGGGCATCGTGTTCGGCATACTGCCAGCCGCCAAGGCCGCGCAACTGGATCCCATTGAGGCGCTGCGTTACGAGTAGTAGGGATCCGAAGTCGGCCGACCGCCTCGTTCGATCATCGCGATCTGCGCGAGGGTTTCGACCCGGTAGCGGGTGAGTTGAAGCGCGGCCAAGTCGTCCAACGCCTGTCGAGCACGATGCGCGGCGTGCATGGCGGGCTTGACAGGAGGTAATGAATTAAGTAATTATTTAACTACTTAATCCAGGTGTCGCCGATATGGAAAAGGTATTCGAAGCACTGGCTT
>SLQY01000007.1 GCA_007131235.1 Wenzhouxiangella sp. | reverse complement strand
TCAACCGTCCGACGCCGGTGCTGCGTGCAGTGCCACAGCCGCACAAGGTAGCCGAACTGCTAGGCAAGGCACTGGCCGCTGATCAATCGGCCGCCGCCAATGCCGCCAGCACTCCGGAGCACCAGCAGCAGGAACAACCCGAACGTCATCGCGCCGCCGCTAACTGACTCGAACATGTCCGAGCAACACAGCCATGATATTCATGTCCCCGTCGGTGCGCTCATCGGTGCTGGCGTATTGATTCTGTTCACGATCGCCGCTGTCGCGATCTTTCGCATGTCGGGCCTCGACCCGACTGCGAAAGTCCCGGAACCGGAGCAAACTGTACAGATTCGAGAACTTCGTTTCGAAGACAGCCCCGAAGGCACCGTGATTGTCTACCAGATCATTGACGGAGCCGCCGACCAGGTCGTTGAGGTCATCCAGCCCGGGGAAGGTGGCTTCATACGCGGCGTGCTGCGCAGCCTGGCGCGAGCTCGCCGGGCCAGCGGCATTGGCAGTGAGCACCCCTTTCTGCTGATTGCCGAGGCCAATGGCACGCTGTTGCTGGAAGACCCCGAGACCGGTCAGCGCATCTATCTTCAGGCCTTTGGACCGACCAACCTCGACTCTTTTCGTGCCTTGCTGGCTCGCGATGAAATACCGCAATGAGCCGCTTTGGCACCATTGAGCATCGACTGACGAGCAGCCGGCTGCCTGACCTGCCAACAACCGCCTGGCGGCAGCAGCAGCCAGGTCTGCACGTCGCGCCCGACCGCACTAACCACGAAACCTTGCAAGGAACGAGCTTTTGCAGCTGACCATCACAGCCATTCTTTACGCAAGCTTTCTCTGGTGGTTCAGTACCGGCGTCATCTTCTACTTGAACGCGCGGCCCACTGGCACATTTCGCTGGAGCATGCTCGGGGGATCGATCGTGCTTGCCGGTGCCCTGTACGCCCTTTGGGCGAGCGCTGCAAGCGACACCGTAGCAGGTGCCTTCGTGGCATTCACCTGCGGCCTGGTCATCTGGGGCTGGCATACCATGAGCTATTACATGGGCATTGTCACTGGCCCCAGGCGCGAACCCTGCCCACCCGAGGCTCGTGGTGTTCAGCGTTTTTTCTATGGCGTCGCCACCAGTCTGTACCATGAACTTGCCATCATCGCCACGGTGGTGTTGATGGTCTGGCTCACCTGGCAGCTGCCCAACCAGTTTGGCCTGTGGACCTTTCTCGTCCTCTGGGGAATGCATGTCAGCGCCAAGCTCAATGTATTCCTTGGTGTCAGGAACCTGAACGTGGAATTCATTCCCAAGCGCCTGACCTACCTGACCAGCTATTTCCGCCAGCAAGCGATGAACCTGCTGTTTCCGTTTTCTGTCACCGCAGGCACAATCATCACCATGCTCATGATCCTGCAAGCGAGTGGTGCCGAGGCCGGATCTTTCGCTGCCGCCGGCTACGTGTTGCTGGCCACGCTGATGGCCCTTGCAGTCATCGAGCACTGGTTCATGATATTGCCGATCCCGGCCGAGGCACTTTGGCGGTGGAGCATCAAGTCGTCTGCTCCGGCAGCCACTGGCACAGAAGCTTCAGCCACCTCCCTGGCCAGTAGTTCGGATGCGCAGTAAACCGGGCACTCGTTTCATCGTCGCCTGAGCGCTTTCTTGCCAAACCCAACCCTTACCGATCAATCCCTAAAGATGACCACTGGAATCCAGCCGCTGCCGGATGTACTGAGCGGTGAACGCCGCACGCTTCATGACACGCCGGCCGGAATGATCAGCTATTACGTGGACGGGCCTGCGCGATCAAATCCAACGCCAGATCCAGACGAACAGCCCCCGATGCTGCTGCTGCACAGCATCAATGCATCCCCGTCGGCCCACGAAATCAAGCCGCTGTACGATGCCTACAAGACCAGGCGGCGCGTCTATGCCATCGACCTGCCAGGATTTGGTCACTCCGAACGAAGCGACCGACCCTATCGCCAGCCATTGATGGTGGATGCCATTCTTGCTCTCATTGACGAAATACGTTCGGAAAACCCGGCACAAAGCGTTGACGCCATCGCCGTTTCACTGTCCTGCGAGTTTCTGGCCAAGGCAGCCCGCCAGGTACCGGAATCGATTCGCAGCCTGGCCCTGGTCAGTCCGACCGGTTTTGCCCGGATCACGAAAACCCACGGACCACCGGAAGCCAACTGCGGCATCCCGCGCGTCTATCGCGTACTCAATTGGCCGCTTTTTGGCCGGACCTTGTTCAGGCTCCTGACCTCACGGCCCGTTATTCGCTTTTTCCTGCGCAAAACCTGGGGCAGCAAGCAGATCGATGAGGAAATGTTCCACACTTCGTGTCGCATGGCTCGACACCCTGGAGCCCACCACGCCCCGTTCAACTTCGTAGCGGGCTATCTGTTCAGCGCCGATATTCCCAGCGTCTTCCATGAACTGGAACAGCCGGTCTGGCTGGTGCATGGCGTGCGCGGTGACTTCACTGATTTCTCTCGCAGCGACAAGGTGGCAGACAAGCCAAACTGGAGAATCACGGCGCTACAGACGGGCGCCATGCCGTATTTCGAAATTCCCGAGGAATTCGTCAGCGCCTACGACGACTTTTTAGCCAAGGTCAACGCCAGGCAAGCAGTGGGAAGCAATCAGGTTTGACAAGGTGCTGGCCCGGCACGACATTCGTGCCGAGCCAGGGATACAGCGCGCTTAAAGCTCTACCACTTCCTCTTCAACGTCCTCGCCCACCTCGGCGCTGGCAAAGGCAGCAACGTCTTCATCGGTAAGCGAGGCCGTAGACCGGCCGGAAGGGCCGACCAGGGACGGGTAGTTCTCGAGCATGGCCAATCCGCCGAGCGGCTTGTTGACGCCCTGGTGACAGGTCTCACAGTTGATCTTCTGGCCCTCGCCCGTCGGACCAATCCGATCGGGAGGCAAGACACTGCTGACGGGCGTTACATGTTCGACGTTCAGGGTCTGCGTCATCTGGATTCCATGCCAGGCATTGACCCGCTGCACCGGACTATGATCCCAGCTACCGAAATCCCGACTGTTGTGACAATACGTGCAGTTGACATTCAGAGCCGTGGACATGTGAATCATCAGGGCATAGGTCTTCTCGGTATCCTGAATACTGCTGCCGATTACCCCTCTTGAGGGCAACACAGTGCGACCGGTCACCCTGATCTGCTCCCCGGCCTCCAGAAGGTCAGAGAACGGCTCTTCCGGCAAGGAAGTCAACCCAACCTGGGGCGAGGCTCGATTCTGTCCTGCACGCCATCCGGCCATCCCAGAACCAGTATGAATTTCCGGATCCGCATTAAACCAGGTGTACTGGGGTACATTCTCGCCCCGATGGCAGGTGTAACAGGTCACGCCGGTTTCGCCTACGTGGGTGTCCCAGTCAGCATTGATGGCCTGAGTCATTGCAATCATCTGGCGGGAAACGATCTTGGTGTAGACCGAGTCGTCAGCCAGGTTATTCAACTGGTGGCAGTAGCCGCAACCCTCTTCCGGAGAGACCCAATCGGTCATTGCCTGCATCAGATGATTGAATTCAGCGATAGACAGATCACCCAGCAGTTGAACGTTCTGGTAGATCTCTCCGGCAGTAGGGCCACCGGTGTCCGGCGGCAATGGCGCAGAGACCGGCACCCGATCAAGCTGCGCCTGCAGTCGTTGCGGCGCAACACGCGGGTTGGACACATCGACCATCCCGGTACCGCGGAAGCCACTCTGCTCAGCATCGATCGGTGGCCGTTCCCAGCCCGCCGTCAACATCATGAATCCCGTCAGAATGACAGCGATCGATCCAATTACCCAGGCTAGAATCCTCATTGCCCACCTCCTGACATTGGCATGGCCGCAGGATCAACTACCCCTGTTTCCGGATAAGCAGGCACCAGCCCATGCTGCATGCCCCAGAGATACCAGTTCTCCACCACGGTGCCAGTCAGCAGTATGCCGATACCGCCGGTCAGCGGAACCAGCACCGCAAACCACCAGGCCCAGCGGTGAATGGACTCGGCGTTGGCGCAAAAGCCCATGGTCCAGCGCCAGAACAACGCGCCGCGTTCGTAGCCGGTACCGCGATCGATAGCCTGTTCGATTTCACGTTCTGCACCGAATCGACTGGTAGCAAGCACGGTCCCGCCGTGCATGGCAAACAGCAACACAGACCCGTATAGAAAGGCAATCGACAACATATGGAATGGATTGTAGAAGAGATTGCCGTAACGGATCGAGAACGCCGCCGTCCAGTCCAGGTGGGGGAAAATACCGAATGGCACGGCCTCGCTCCAGCTACCCATGGCAACCGGGCGAATGAAGCCCAGCACCAGGTACAGCCAGATAGCAGCCGCGAATGCCCAGGCGACATGCGTCCCCAGCCCCAGCGCCCGGGCCCGCTTGTACATGCGCACCCACCACAAAAACAGCGAAGCGGTCAGGAAGAACCCGGCCATGATCCACCAGCCACCCTGGTTGAGCGGAGGCAGGCTCAAGCCATATTCCGGAGGCGGTGGCTCAAGGGCCAACCAGGGAAGCTGACGCGCGAACTCGACCGGATCCCAGCCAACCGACGCCCACATATTCAGACCGATGATCTGGAAGGCAATGAATCCGAAGACAAGCGAAACGAACCCATAGGTACCCAGGTAGATGGGCCCTATTTGGGCATCGCCTATTTTCCCCATCCAGTATGAGAGGAACGGCTTGCCTATCCGTGGATAGCTGCCCCTGGGCAGTGGCGCGCCGTAATCGATTGGGCCATGAACCTGGGCCCGAGTAAAGATATTGGTATTTTCGACCATGAGGACTGTATCCCTTCTAATTTACGACCACACTGGCAATTCGAGCCACCAGTTCCACCATTCCGGCCAGCCGCGCGTCCAGAAGGGTCCACTGATGATGATGCAGACCGCGCTGAAGAAACCCGCCGCGATCGCAAGAAACAGTCCCAGTCGATGAATTCCGAGCTCACCAATGGAATAACCGATCGTGTCTCGGAAGAATGTGTTGATATGTTCCGCGGTACCAATGGGCTTGCCTTCACCCGGGTTCAGTACCGATAGAACCGCACCGCCGTGCAATGCCAGGGCAAACGTTGTCGTAAAGAAGAACGTCACGGCCAGCATGTGGGCGGGATTGTAGTGAAAGTGCAAGTATTGATAACCGACGTTCGAAACCCAGTCGAGGTGACTGAGAATTCCGTACGGGAAGCCATGACCCCAGGCGCCCATCAGCACGGGCCTGATCACTACCAGGCTGACGTAGGCAAAAATGGCAGCGCCAAAGGCAATGGGAACGTGGTAACCAATGCCCAGCTTGCGACAGATCTCCACCTCGCGCAGGGCCCAGGAAACGAACGCACCGATAGCGCAGATGGTAACCACCTGCCACAGGCCGCCCTCCTTCAACGGAGCCATCGCCAACCCGTAACTGATGTCAGGCGGAGCGATATTGATTTGCCAGATATTCCAGGTTGGTCCAAGCGCCGCGCCGTAGATCAGCAGCGTGGTCCCCAGAATGGAAAAGAAGATCGTGGTTACCCCAAAGAAGCCAACATAAAATGGCCCAATCCAGAAATCAAACAGATCTCCGCCGATCAGGGTGCCGCCACGCACGCGATATTTTCTTTCAAAGCTCAGCATCGACATGCCTGCGCCTCCATGACTAAGTAATTATGCTGGCCGATGCGGCGGGGAGCAGCGCCCCGCCGCACAGGGGCACTAAACCCAATTGCTGCGGTTGTACACGACTTCGGAGGTTTGCTCCGTTGCTGCGCCGGTGGTCGAAGAACCTTCCAGCCAGTTGAAACGGTCGGTACTCAGAAGCACGAAGTGAATCAGAAGTGCGAGCGCGAACAGAAACGTGAACAACGCAACGAGCACTCTCCGGGGATCGAATAAAAGCCAAATACGCCACATGGTTATTCTCCTAGCTTAATGATGAAACGAAAGAACTGAAGGCTGCGCTTGCAGAGTCGATGACAGCATAGCCCTCAGGCCCTGGCAGCCATGGCCGCCATTGCCAGGCCAGGATGTGTGCGATGATTGCAATCGCCACGAAGACAATGAAGCTGACAACGAAGATCTTGTGGAACTCCTTGGCCTCCTGCTCGCTTAGACCGGATACTGATTGCTTCTGGTCATGGTTGTCCATACTACTTTCTCCTTGAAATACCCTCTCGGGCGATGCCGCGCATTTGCCCCGCGGCGGGCTTTTTCGACGTGACGTCGATAAAACTCCTCACGTTTATATATATCGCACTGGTTCGGCAATACAATTGACGCAAATCAATTTTCGAATCGTTGCTATTCATGCACTGAATCGCATATGTAAACATTCACTTTTGTCTGCAGCATTCATGCCGCCTTTCCTTCAACGATGGCTGCCTGGGCACTTTCAACATGCTCGCTCGCCACCCGTTCATTACCCGCTTCCTTGGCCCTCTGTTCAGCCCGGTCACGAAGACGCTTGGCTGCAGATATTCTTACCAGCACAGGCTGGCTTTCGACATATTCTTCAAGTCGACGCTTGGCTTCTGCATCCCAGGGCAACTCACCCTCGCCAACCAGGCGAGCCGGCGTAGCATCCACCTTGTCAAGCTCGGTACCCAGCGGCAAAACGTGGAACAGGGCATCGAACAGCGCATTGCAGATTTCCTGCACCAGGTAGGTTGCGCCGGCATAACCCATGAACGGCGTGCCGGTGTGGCGCCTGATGATCGCACCCGGAAAAGAGGCCGGTATGTACATGGCCCGCGTGCCGAGCTCTGCCATGTACATACGCTCGTTGAAGCTGCCAAACATCACCAGTGGTGGCTTTGCCGCAATCATCGCGCGCACTTCCTGGTTGTCTGGCTTGACCCCAGCGCGACGAGCAAACGAGAAGTTGCAAGGCAGCCCCATCTCCTGTTCCAGGAAATGCCGCACGCCACGAGCGTAGGTTTCATTGGCGACGATGGCAAAACTGGCGGTACCGAAAAAGTCCTGGGTAACCGAGCGCCACAGGTCCCACAGCGGCTTGATCGTGCTGTGTTTCTCGCGCGTAATGAAGGGCTCCGGATCGATGTCGAGCAGCTCGCCCAGGGTCCGCAGAAACTTGGTCGTGCTGTGCAAGCCGATGGGTGCCTGCAGGTAGGGGCGACCGAGTGTTTCACACAGCATCCGGCCAAACTCGCGATACATGCAGATATTGACATCGGCATCGGCCAGTCTGTCAATGTCAGCAAGATGGCTGCCCATGGGGAAAACCATGTTCACTTCTGCGCCGATACCCTCAACAAGCCGACGAATTTCTGCCAGATCGGACGGCGTATTGAAGGTGCCGTAGATCGGGCCAATGATGTTGACGCGCGGCGGATCGCCCTCTGCGCGCTTTTTGGCTCGTATCCGCTTCGGTGCAAACTCGGTCCACAGCCAGTTCAGTGCCCGGTCAGCACTTTGCCATTGATCTTCATCGATGGTGCGTGGCAAGAACCTTTTCAGCCCGGTGCCTTCCGGCGTCACACCGCCGCCAATCATCTCGGCGATCGAGCCGGTCACAACAACTGCCGGAAGATCGGCATCGAGCGTCTCATGCGCTCGGCGCATAGCGCCCTCGGTTCCCTTTTCGCCCAGCTCGTCCTCTGACAGGCCGGTAACGACGATGGGCAGTTCGTGTGGAGGCAGAGCGTCGGTGTAATGCAACACTGAAGTGACCGGCAGGTTTTCGCAGCCGACCGGACCATCAATGACTACCTGAAGCCCCTTGATCGCGGTAAAGACATACACCGCGCCCCAGTAACCGCCTGCCCTGTCGTGATCGAGAACAAGCATCAGTTGATATCCTGGGTGTTGGCGGTGGCGCGCAGCTTTTCCAGCTTGCGCCGCTGCTGCTGCCTGAAGGCTGGCTTGTCTTCGGGAACGCTTTCCCAGATGCCGGAGGCAAAACCTTCACC
>SLQY01000077.1 GCA_007131235.1 Wenzhouxiangella sp. | reverse complement strand
CTGGTCATTGACTCAGATGCGGACTATCAGTGCTTTGTCGACGGGTTGACCGGGGTCGAAACATCAAATGAAGGACTGCGTCTGCTCGTCGATGGGGCGAGTATGGGCCTGCAGGGCAATATCAGTCTCAGTCTCGATGGCGAATTGCCTCGCCTGAGCATGAAGACCGCTGACGGTGCCGTGACCTGCGCCAGGAACCGCATCTTCCGTGATCGTTTCGTCGCAGCAAGCCCCTGACCCTCGGCCAATCAGTCGATGCCGTATTTCTTCAGCTTGTAGCGCAGCGAACGAAAGGTGATACCCAACTGGCGTGCGGCTTCGGTCTTGTTGAATCGAGCCTCGCGCAGGGCATTTTCCAGGATTTTCCTTTCCACATCCTCGATGTAGTCATCCAGGCTGCGATCATCGGGTCGATCAATGATCGGTCCGTTGTCGCCTGATCCATCGTTGTCCAGGCTCAGGTCCTCGCGGGTGATGCAGTCGCCTTCACAGAGGGTGACCGCCCGCTGCAGGATGTTGACCAGTTCGCGCACGTTGCCTGAATAGTTGTGCTGGCGCAGTGATTCAATCGCGCTGTCGTCCAGGGTTCGCGGTGGCTCTCCCCACTGCTCGGCAATGTTTTTGAGAAAGTGCAGGGCCAGCACGCCGATGTCGCCTCGTCGCTCGGACAGGCTCGGCATGTGCAGTTCGATGACGTTCAGGCGGTAGTAGAGATCATTTCGAAAGCTGCCATCCTCGACCAGGGGCTTGAGCGGCTTGTGGCTGGCCGACAGAATGCGCACGTCGATCTTGATTTCCTGCCGACCACCAATCGGGCGCACGGTTTTTTCCTGGATGACTCGCAGCAGTTTCACCTGCATGGCCAGCGGCAAATCGGCGACTTCATCGAGGAATAGCGTCCCTCCCTGGGCAGCCTGAAACAGGCCCTCCTTGTCGGCGTCGGCGCCGGTAAAGCTGCCCTTGATGTGGCCGAAGAACTCGCTTTCCATCAACTCCGTTGGAATGGCCCCGCAGTTGACCGCCACAAAAGGCTCCTCAGCCCTGGGGCCGAGGTCGTGAATCAGCCGTGCGGCAAGCTCCTTGCCGGTGCCGGAATCTCCACTGATCAGGACCGGGGCCTGGCTGCGAGCCAGCTTGACGATGGTCTGACGTACCCGCTTGATGGCATCCGACTGGCCGATGAGACGTTGCAGCAGCAATGACCTGTCATCGTCCGACGCTTCACCCGAATCATCGTTGCCTCGCGAGCCAGCGGGCGCTGTCGGCGCGGCCGTGCTTGTTGTGACCGACTTTTCGGCATCGTCCTGCTTGAGTTTCAATGCGGTTCGGACGAGATTGCGCAAAACCTCGAGATCAACCGGCTTTGAAACGAAATCAAAAGCCCCGTACTTCAGTGCGGTGACGGCGTCTTCGACCTTGCCGAATGCGGTGATCATGGCGACCGGGATCTGATCGTAATCACGGTTGATTTCCTTGATCAGGGTCAGGCCATTGCCGTCCGGCAGGCGCATGTCGGTCAGGCAAAGGGCATAGTCGGATCGATTCGACAGGCAGCGACGCGCTGCAGCCAGGTCCTCGGCCGTATCTACTTCTAGCCCCATTCGACTTAGAGTGATGTCCAGAAGCTCGCGCAGATCCGGTTCGTCGTCAACTACCAGGGCTCGCATTTCAGTCATGGATTTACTTGCCAGTCAGCCAGTTTTGTGAATCGTATCAAGCGGACGCCGAGCCGATCAGGGATTTTTCGTTTGCGCGGTTTCGATCCGCATCCGGTCGGCGCAGCAGGATGCGGAAGCAGGCACCGGCGTTGGGCACTTGAACATATTCCAGCGGAGCCTGGTTGGCATCGCACAGCTGGCGTGCCAGGTACAGACCAAGGCCGGAGCCTTGCTTGTGGGTGGTGAAAAAAGGCTCGAAAACCTGTGAACGCTTTTCCAGCGGGATGCCAGGTCCGTCATCGATGATGTCCAGGGCCATTTCCCGGTGTCCCCGGATCGGGCTGACGCGCAGGATGATGGTCGGCGTTCGATCATCGACCCGGGCATGCTTGAGAGCATTCTCCATCAGGTTCCACACGGCCTGGGTCATCTGGCCGGGATCGATCAGGACCATCGTCGCCGCTGAAGGCACTTCCAGGCGAACCTTTTCCTCGCCCAGCTTGTGGTAACGGCGAAACTCGTTGACCAGCTTTCTGGCCCAGCTGACCAGGTTGACCGCCTCGACTCGAGCACGCTCCCGGCGCGACAGCTTGAGCACATTTTCAACGATGTCGTTGACCCGCACCGAGTGGTTGAGAATCATCTTGACCAGCTTCTGGTCGGCGCTGTGCAACTGGTCTGACTCGGCCAGGAGCTGGGCGGCGTGGCTCAATGCACCCAGCGGGTTGCGAATTTCATGGGCAATGGATGCCGACAGGCGCGCCAGTGAGGCCTGGGCGAGATCGCGAGCCCGTCGGCTGACCACCGAGGTGTCTTCTAGGAAGATCAAGGTCGCTTCGCTGGTCAGGCCGGGCATGCTCAGCATGCGCGGGACGACGGCAACTTGCGTGGCATGGAGCAGCAACCCTTCGTCCTGCGACTTGCCGGTGCGCCGCCACTGCTCCAGGCGCTCGTGCAGGGCCGGGGCAATGACCTTCAAACCTCGCTCGCTGACGGGTGGGTTGCCCAGCAGATACCAGGCGGCCTCGTTCATTTGCCGAATCTTGCCGGCCGAGTCCACGACCAGCACGCCTGAGCGCATCCGGTGAATGATCAGCTCGTTGATGTTTTCCAGGTTGGCCAGGTCGACCCCGCGCCGCTCGGCCAGCAGCTGGTACTCACGACCCCACCTTCCCAGCAGCGAACAGCCCAGCGCGGTGACGAAGGCCGCGATGCCATAAAGCCCGGCTTGAACGGCCAGCGTCGTGGTTGGATTCAGGCGCGCGGCCATGGCCGCGTCGATGACCAGGCCGATGGTGACCAGGCTGGCAAACAGCAGTGCGGTCCGGAGTGGCAATAGCAGACCGGTGATGCCGACCGTGAACAGCAGCAAGATGACCAGGCCACTCTCTATCCCGCCGAAGCAATGCAGGATGATGCTGACGATGATCAGGTCGGTGGCCAGCGAGAACGATGCCAGCTCTGGGGCTGGCGTCGTCTTGCGCAGGTGCACAACCATGAATATGCCGGTCGCGCCAGCATAGGTAAGCGCGGCGGCCTGGGCGAGAAAGGTCTTGTAAGCCGGGGCCAGGCTCATGCCAAGGGGGCTGAAGACGATGGCCAGCAGGACCACGGCCAGAATCAGCCGGAATCCATTCAGGTAATGCAGGGCCCGTCGAACGATCGCTTCGTCGGCAACCAGTGAGCTGCGCGCCTTCAAATTCGCCTCCTTGAAGCAGGCTTGGTTGGATGACATCGACTGGTGGCCGTGTGGCCGCGACACGAGCGCGACCAGACATTGACCCCCAACCTCGTGATTATACCCTGCAAAGGCCGTTTGATAATTCTGTCCGTCTGTACCAAAATACGCCGGTTGTGGCGCCGGGAAACCAAAGGGTTTCCGCCAGCCTTTCTTGATAGACAATCTCCAATTCCAAGGGTTAAGCGATGAATTTTCACGAATATCAGGCCAAGGAGCTGTTCGAGCAGTATGGCATTCCGGTGCCGCGTGGCGAACTGGCTACTACCGGCGATGAAGCGGTTGCTGCTGCCGAGAAGATGGGCGGCGAGCGGTGGGTCATCAAGGCCCAGGTCCATGCCGGTGGCCGGGGCAAGGCCGGTGGCGTCAAGCTGGTCGACAGCCTGGACGCTGTCCGGGCCGAAGCCGAGCGCATGCTCGGCATGAGCATCGAGACCTACCAGACCGGGGGTCGCGCCCTGCCGGTGCACAGCGTGCTAGTCGCCGAGGCGACCGAGATCAAGCAGGAGCTGTACCTCGGTGCGCTGGTTGACCGTGCCCACAAGGCCGTGGTTTTCATGGGCTCTGCCGCCGGTGGTGTCGATATCGAGAAAGTTGCCGAGGAGACACCGGAAAAGATCATCACCGCGGTGGTCGACAATGCCGCTGGCTTCATGCCGTACCAGGCGCGTCAGATCGGTTTCCAGATGGGCCTGAACGTCAAGCAGGTGCGTCAGCTGACCAAGATCATGGACGGCTTGTACAAGCTGTTCATCGACAAGGATATCGGCCTGATCGAAGTCAATCCGCTGATCATCGACGACAAGGGCGACCTGGTGGCGCTTGATGCCAAGCTGAATGCCGATGAGAACGCGCTGTATCGCCATCCGGACCTGGCTGAAATGCGTGACGAGTCACAGGAAGACCCAACCGAGCTGGCGGCCAGCAAGCACGAGCTCAACTACGTCACCCTGGACGGCGATATCGCCTGCATGGTCAACGGCGCGGGTCTGGCCATGGCGACCATGGATGTGGTCAAGCTGGCCGGTGGCGAGCCGGCCAATTTCCTCGATGTCGGTGGCGGTACCAATGCCGAGCGGGTCAAGGAAGCGTTCAAGCTGATCTTGTCGGGCGACAACGTCAAGGCCATCCTGGTCAATATTTTTGGCGGGATCGTGCGCTGCGACCTGATCGCCGAAGGCATCATCAGCGCAGTCAAGGATATCGATGTCAGCGTTCCGGTGGTCGTCCGGCTGGAAGGAACCAACGTCGATGAGGGCAAGCAGCTGCTGGCTGACAGCGGTTTTGCCATTATCCCCGCGGACGATCTCAACGATGGCGCACGCAAGGCCGTCGAAGCGGCAGCAGCCTGAAGGACATAGCAATGAGTGTATTAGTCAACAAGAAAACCAAGGTCATTACCCAGGGATTCACTGGTGCCCAGGGTACCTTTCACTCCGAGCAGGCCATTGCCTACGGTACACGGCTGGTCGGCGGAGTCACGCCCGGCAAGGGTGGCCAGGAGCATCTCGGCCTGCCAGTGTTCGACACCGTTGATGAGGCGGTCGAGGAGACCGCTGCTGACGCGTCGATGATTTTCGTACCGCCCCCGTTTGCCGCTGACGCCATCCTGGAAGCGGCTGATGCCGGGATCCGGGTCATTGTCTGCATTACCGAAGGCATTCCTGTGCTGGACATGATGAAGGTCAAGGCTGCCCTGGCCGGTTACGAAGATGTGACCCTGATTGGCCCGAACTGCCCCGGCATTATCACGCCAGGTCAGTGCAAGATCGGCATCATGCCGGGCCGGATTCACAAGCCGGGCAAGGTTGGCATCGTGTCGCGTTCCGGGACCCTGACTTACGAGGCGGTGTTCCAGACCACCCAGGCCGGGCTGGGCCAGAGTACGTGCATCGGCATCGGTGGTGACCCCATTCATGGCATGAGCTTTGTCGATTGCCTGGCCCTGTTCCAGGAAGATGACGATACCCAGGGCATCATCATGGTTGGAGAGATCGGTGGATCGGCCGAAGAGGATGCAGCCGAGTTCATCGCTGATCACGTCACCAAGCCGGTGGTGGGCTACATTGCCGGCGTTACTGCGCCGCCGGGCAAGCGCATGGGTCATGCCGGCGCCATCATTTCCGGTGGCAAGGGCACGGCCGAGGCCAAGTACCAGGCACTGGAAGAGGCCGGCGTGACAACCGTGCGTTCGCCGGTAGAACTGGGTGCCGCGATCGCAGACCGCCTGAAATAGAAGCCGCCGGATCCCGGTCCCCGGCGGTGCGGCCAGTCTGCACCCCGGGGCCGGGCTTCGTGGACTTGCAACCGGGAACCGCCCCATGCTCAAGATCGCCCTGGCCCAGGACGACTTCCTGGTCGGCCATATCACCGGCAACCGCAATCGGATCCTGGCGCTGATCGAGCAGGCCCGTGATCGCGACGGGGCTGATCTGCTGGTGCTGCCGGAGTTGGCGCTGACCGGATATCCCCCGGAAGATCTGGTCCTTCGCCCCGGTTTCATGCGTCGCACCGAAGAGGCGCTGGCCGAAATCGCCGCCGCCGTTCACGGCATCGATGTCATCGTCGGCCATCCTCGAGCCGAGGATGAGAAGCGCTACAACTCGGTTTCCTGGCTTCGCGATGGCAAGGTCATCGGCGTTTACGACAAGTGGGATTTACCCAACTATGCTGTGTTCGACGAGCGCCGCTACTTTGTGCCGGGACATCGACCGTTGGTCATCGAGGTGGCCGGCGTTCGAGTGGGCATCATCATCTGCGAGGATACCTGGACCCCGGAAGCCGCAAGAGCGGCCGCGGATGCCGGAGCCCAGATCATCATCTCAGCCAACGCCTCTCCCTACTACCAGCGCAAGCACGAGGACCGCGCCCGCGTCCTGGCCGATCGCCATGGAGAAACGGGTTTGCCGTTGATCTACTTGAACTGCGTTGGTGGTCAGGACGAGTTGGTTTTCGATGGTCATTCAATGGCCATCGATGGCCAGGGCTGCCTGTCGACACCGGCAGTGTTATGCGAAGAAGCCTTGCTGCTGGTCGACTTCGAGCCTGGCAGCGGCCGGCTGCATTATCGTGCCTGGTCGTCCGGTGAAATCGATGATCTGCCTGTCATTTACCGGGTCTTGCAACGCGGTTTGCGCGACTATGCCAGGAAAAACAAGTTCACCTCGGTAGTGCTGGGACTGTCGGGAGGGATCGATTCGGCGCTGACGGCCGCCCTGGCTGCCGATGCCCTGGGACCGGACAACGTTCTGGCGGTCATGCTGCCGTCGCGCCATACCTCTGAGCTCTCCCTGATCCTGGCCACCGAGCAGATCGATGAGTTGGGCCTGGCGCAACACAATATTTCGATCGAGCCGGTCTTCCAGGCCATGCAAAAACAACTGGCTGAAGCGTTTGGCGGCCGGCGCGAAGATTTCACCGAGGAAAACCTGCAGGCCCGGGCGCGCGGCAATATCATCATGGCCTTGTCGAACAAGTTCGGCCATCTGCCATTGGCGACCGGCAACAAGAGCGAGTTGGCGACCGGGTACTCGACTATTTACGGTGACATGTGTGGCGGCTTCAGTCCGATCAAGGACTGCCTCAAGCAGCTGGTCTATCGGCTCAGCAAGTGGCGCAATACCCAGTCGCCGGCCATTCCGCAGGGTGTGATCGAACGTCCACCGTCGGCCGAGCTGCGGCCCGACCAGCTCGACCAGGACAGCTTGCCACCTTATGAAATTCTCGATGAGATCATCACCCGTTACGTTGAGCAGGATCAGCCGATTTCCGATATCGTGGCTGCCGGCATTGATGAAAAGGTGGTTCGTCGCGTGGCCGGCATGGTGCTGGCGGCCGAGTACAAGCGCCGCCAGGGGGCACCAGGTCCGCGGATCACGCGTAAGGCATTCGGACGAGACCGCCGTTATCCAATCACCTCGGGCTGGCGCGACAGTGGCATCGATCGCAGCGATTGATGGTGGGCCATGAGCCGAAGAGCACTGAAGAGCGCTGAAGTAATTCGCGTGTCATTGTTCGGGCTTAACCTTGGTACTGGTTGTTCGCCGGTGTTCCTCAGTCAGTGTTATTCCGTGCCCTGTCCATAGCTGCGGCCTTGCTTGTTTCTGTTGTTCATGCCCAGGATGTCGATCCAGCGAACGATCATCGGGTAGCGCCCGAGGTCATACGCTATATCAATGCCAACGCGAGCGCGCCGGTCATCGTCGTGGTCGGCGGCAGGCTCCAGGAAGCCCGTGATGTATGGCAAAGCCTGCGACGACAGGTCAGAGGCGGGTATGGACAGCTTGCCGGGCCGCCCAATGCACGCGGCGAATTTTTCGCTGAGTTGAATCGATTTGGTCTGATGCTGGCCTTGACTCATCCGCAGGTCGAGGCAATCTTTCTGACCTTCGAGGCCACTCGGCCCGGAGAGGAGCCGGATCCCTCAGCAACAGCGCAGTGATGCTGCCACTGAACTGACGCGTTACAATCTGCCGAGGCCAGCCGGACAAACTCAAGGGAGGCTGGAGCATGATCCAGCGCGAAGCGGGAAAGCGAGTGTT
>SLQY01000227.1 GCA_007131235.1 Wenzhouxiangella sp. | reverse complement strand
GGCGCTCTCGTGCAAGATACCGCAGCGCCTTGACACTGGGCACGCCGGACAGCAGTTTGACCGCTGCGGTCTGCTCGAAATGTCCGTCACTGCGCCGGGCCAGAAAGACCTTGCCCATGCCACCTTCGCCAATTTCCTCCAGCAGGGTCCAGGCTCCCAGGACATCACCAGTGGATGGCTCATCGTTTGCCAGATGACTGACCTCGGTCCGGACCGGTTCGGCAAAATGGGTGTCATCAAGCTCGGTCTGTTGCAGCATTCTGCGGACCGCATCAATGACCTCATGGTCGGCATCGGCTGCCAGCGCAGCGTCGGTCAGCGCTGCCTTCTGCTGCTCAGGCGGCATATCGCAGAGCTGGTTGAACAGCGCCTTGATTCGCGCAAATTGTTCAGCGTTGGAATCGGACATCGTTACCTCTCCCTTTATCGTTGTGCCCGTTCGTGCAGATGGTTGGTGAGCCAGGATTTCGCGAAGCGCAATTCGCGGTCTACGATCTGAACCGATACGTTCAGCACCTCGGCAATCTGCTGGCGCTTGAGGCCGGCAAAGCAGGTCAGGTGCAGCACCGAGCCGCAGCGCGGGTCGAGTTCTTCCAGGCGCTTCAGGGCGCTGTCGAGTGCAATCAGGTCCAGGCTGCCGGAGTCACCGCCCAATTCGACCTGGCTGAGTGCCAGGTGGGTGGCACCGCCGCCGCGCTTCAGGCTGGCCCGAGCTCGAGCCCGGTCAACCAGGACGGCGCGCATGTAGAGCGACAGGGAGGCAAAGAAGTGGTTGCGATCCTTCCAGTGCAGCTCGGTGTTCATCACCCGCAACACGGCTTCATGCACCAGTTCAGTGGGTGACAGCGTGACGGCCGGACCCATGGCGTTGATACGCTGCTGGGCGAGACGGCGAAGTTCGACATAAGCCTGCTCGAACAAGGCTGCATAAGCCGATCCCTCGCCTTGCTGCCAGTCTTGCAGTAACACGGTCAAGGACTTTTCGCCGCTCATTTCGAAGTCACACCCTCAATTCCCTTCGTCCAACCCGTCCTTTCGGCTCGCCGAATCAGATGGATCACTAGCCCGAACAATTCGTGAATTCGCGCGATGATCGCGCGCAGGTTCATGAATTGTTCGGGCTAGTGTACCCCGAGCAAAACGCACTCGCCCAGGCCAAGAGGAAGTCTGCCGCAAGGGCCCGCCCAACGGCTCCACTCCAGGGCTGCACGCCGCCCTTGCGTTTCCGCCTGCACTGTCGCGCCGATGTTGTTGCCAACGATAGTCTGTGCAGCCTGCGCGAGGCGATCACGAATGCCAATGACGCCAGTCAGTCCGGCTCGGTCGAATGCGCGGCCGGGGGCGTGGATGGCAAGACAATTGCGTTCGCGCCCAGTCTGGCCGGCGGGACCATCGTCCTGAATGGCACGCCGCTGCAGTGCCCTGGATTTTTGAACGGCGTCGCTGACCTAACTGCTATGATGGAGTTTTTAAGCCGCTACGGGAATTTTCAGGAGACGACGATGCGAATTTCATTCACCATGTTCGGCGGCTTTCTGGTTGCTGCCCTCGTTCTGGTTTTTTCGTCAGTCCATGCCCATCATGGCTGGTCGGGCAATACCGCCGGCGAGATCGAGCTTTCCGGCACCGTGGTCAGCGGCGTGCGCCTGGCTGGTCCGCACGGTTCGATGCAGATTGAAGATGCCGACGGGCAGGTCTGGGACATCACCCTGGCACCCGGGCCGCGCACGCACCGGGCGGGCTTGCGTGAAGGTACGATCCCGGTCGGCGCCGAAGTGACGGTTGTCGGCGAGCGCCATGACGACCCGGAAGTGTTTGAAGCCAAAGTGCGCAGAGTGATCTGGGAAGATCAGGTTTTCGACGTCTACCCGCCGCAATAGCACCGGTCCGGCCTCATGCATGCATTGATGGCCTGGCTGGAGGGCTCGGCGCTTGCCGAGCTGCTACGCGGCATGGGCATCTGGACCTACGGGCTGCTCAACCTGGCCCATATTCTCGGGATCAGCACCTTGTTCGGATCGGTCTTGCTTTTGGATCTGAGACTGATAGGGCTGTGGCGCAGCGTGCCGATTGTCAGCATCATCCGGCCGACCGTGCCGTTGGCGGCAATCGGGTTCGTGCTGGCTATGATCAGCGGCGTCATGATGCTCTCATTCAATACCACCGAATATCACGGTAACCCGTTTCTCTACATCAAGCTGCCGGTGATCGTACTGGGGCTGATCAATATCGCCATCGTTCAGCGCCTGGCCGCGTGGCGGCGCGCAGCGGCCGGCGACATGGCAGCCCCGGGTGACAAGCGTGCGCTGGCGATTGCCGGGGCTTTGTCGCTGTCGATCTGGCTGACGGTCGTGAGCTGCGGCCGGATGATCGGGTACTGGTAGAAGCGTTATTTTGTGATGTCTCGGGTGCACAACGCCTGGCCATCGTCGAAGATATGCACGGCGTAATACTCCAATCCGCCGTCAAACATGTACCCCCATTGGTACATGCGCGGCTGGCCGCCGATTTCATCGCCGTCCTCGGCCGGTCGATCGACCAGTGATTCGCCGCTCCACAGGCAGCAGGTGTCGAGACTGAGCGGTGCGCGGATGCCGTCATCGGCGTCAGGATCGTGCAGGGACTGAAGCTCAGCCATCGTGGGCAGCCGCCAGTCATTGTGACCCGCGAGCTCGAGAGCGGCGCAGTAATCGACCGCAGCTGGCCACTGGATGTCGTCCCCGTTGGTGCTTCGCGCCCACATCAGGTCATCAATGATGACCGTAGCGTCCCGTCCATGGTCGGATTCAGACGACTGTGCCGGTGAAGGCAATCCGGTCAACAGGAGCAGTGTGGTGGTGATCGTGAGTGCTGTCCGGGTCGGCTCCATGGCTGCGCTCCTCAAGTATGTTCTGGCGAAAGATTCAGTATAGCGTCCCGATGGGTTGCCAACTGCAGGTGTTATTAACGCGGCAAACAAATGGATTGCCGCGTTAATCCGGCCGGAACGGCCGGGACCTATGAGCGAAGGCCTACACGGACATGCGCCGCAAATGCCGTGCAACGAATACCGTAGGTACAACCTGTTTGGTTGTCGAGTCAACAGCGCTCTGTGTTGGCCGGTGGGAGTGGCAGAGCATATCGGTATATCGCCACCCAGTGACACGCCGTTCCCAGAATCACGAACAGGTGCCAGATCATGTGATTGAGGAACCATGCCTCATCCAGGACGAAAAACACCACACCACTGGAGTAGGCAAGCCCCCCGGCCACAATCCATACGATGCCGGCTCGCGGCATGGATCGAAGCAATCCCGGCAGCATAAGCAGCGCCATCCAGCCCATGCCGAGGTACAACATCGTGGAAAGCGGCGTGTCGTTCAATGCATCGGTTGACTTCAACACGATACCTATCAAGGCCAACATCCAGATCATGCCAAACAGCAACCAGCCCGGGCCACGGCGCAACACGCCCAGACAGAAAGGCGTATAACTGCCCGCGATCAGCGCAAAAATAGCGGAATGCTCAATGACCTTCCAGGCATGCTTGGCGCGGCCTTGCGGCAGGGCATGAAAAATTGTCGAGCTGGAATAAAGCGCAATAACGCTGGCCAGAAACAGCATGACCCCAATGACAAATACTGGATCCTTGCATCGGGCGGCACGGCTTACAAGGAAGGGCGCGGCGATCAATGCTGCAGCCAACCCCACACCATGGCTTAATGAACTGGCGATTTCTCCTGCTGCTGCTGGATTCAAACCAGGCTCCGATGACCACTTTTCGTGCATACGCCGTTGCGGGAAACGCCAACTAAACCGGGTTCAGCGGAAGGCGTCAGACCCGGAGAGTCTCAGGGTAACTTCGAGAGTAGACCATATCTTGTTTCAGCGATATTGCAGCAATTTGACGATGACCCACGAGATCGCTAATCAGCAGCAATTCACCTTAGCCTCTCAGCGATTATCAAGACTATCCTGCCAAGGTCCGCGCTGACGGCTCCAATACAGGGAGCCTCTGCTGCGCAAGGCCAACCTTGCGCTCACGTCTGCACGCGCTTAGTGGCCGGGGCCGCGTAGCGAAGGCATTTCGTTGCCGGTTGATCAATGTCTCTTCAGTGAAAGTCGGAAAACCGGGTAACGGGTTGCTTATACTGATAACAGAGGGAACACGCTTGTTTTCCCGCTATCCTGCTTCGGGAGAGGACCAAGATGTTCCATGGCCGTTTCCGCGTATGCCTGCCCGCAATCATCGCGCTTTGCATCAGTCCCTTTGCTGTCGCCGAGACGCTGCAACCGATTGCGGATCTGGGCACTGGCTTCTACCAGCATCGACAGGGTGGACTGTACCCGGGGGGCAGCAATGTTATCCCGTCCGATCATCTTGCTCTGGCCCTGGACCAGGCCAGTCTTATTCGACCGCGGGCCGATGACGGCGAGCCCGATCCGATGGGATGGATCGGTTTCGTTTCAATCGGCATGTCCAACGCCAGCCAGGAGTTCAAGGTCCTGGACTGGCTGTTGGCCGACAGTGCCGATGTCAATCCGGCCTTGCGCGTGGTCAATGGCGCGCAGGGCGGCATGCCCGCCGAGGCCCTTGCTGATCCCGAGCATCACTACTGGGCGCGGCTGGCGTCACGTGTCGTCGCCTCGGGCCTGACGGCGGAGCAGGTTCAGGTCTGCTGGCTCAAGCAGGCCTTGGGCCAGGTTCAGGACCCGAGTTTTCCGGATCATGTGCTGTTGCTCGAACAGCACCTTGCCGTCATCCTTCGCAATCTGCGCCAGGTTTTTCCCCACCTGCGTCTGTGCTACCTGACCAACCGAATTTATGGCGGTTACAGCGACCGCATTGAGCGTGGCGAACCGCTGACCTACGAGAGCGGTTTCGCCGTCAAGGCCGTGATCGAGCGCCAGATTCAGGGTGATTCAGAGCTGAATGCCGATCCGGCGGCTGGCGACGTTGTCGCTCCGGTGGTTCTGTGGGGTAGTGAGCAATGGGCCAACGGTCCCGAACCCCGGGGTGACGGTCTGACCTGGCTGCTGGAAGATTACGAGGATGACCTCGTTCATCCCAGTCTTTCCGGTGAACTCAAGGCCGGCACGCGCTGGTTCGAAGCCTTGAGTACTGATCCGGTGGCCAGTCGCTGGCTGTTTGCCGAGCTGCCAGGGCAATTTCGTATCAGTGTCCGACCGGTCGCGGATGCTGCCGTGAATCAGGCTGATCCGGACAACAACTTCGGCCTGCTCCCGCAACTCCGCGCCGGCTGGGTCGGCGGGGGCAGTGACGAGGTCATGAGCTACTTGCGTTTCGAAGCCGGCCCATTGAGTCCTTCGGCCCTGCTGGGTAGCCGGCTCTATCTCCACGGCCTCAATCCCATTGACTTCGAGGTCTGGCCAGTGGCCGCCGATTCGTGGGAGGAAACCACCCTGACCTGGAACCAGCGCCCGCCGCTGGGGTTGTCGTTGTTGACCGGCGGCCATGCCTGGGAGGCTGACGGATCAGCCACCTTCGACATCGGCCCAATGCCAGGCATCACGGCCGATGGAGGCCTCAATCTCGCCCTGCGCCGCGCTGTCGGGGAAGGCATCCAGCGCGCGTCCAGTCGCGAGACGGTACTTTCTCCCTTGCTCGTCCTGCGCCTTCGGGATGAGGGCTGGCTGTTCAGCGATCGCTTCGAGGGGCCGCCGATTGGCAACTAACTGATCAAGAAAAGCCAGGATAAATTCCGTTGGGCGCGGTTGGGGCTACTTGTCACCATGCCGCCGATCGACTCTGCGGTGGCGAAAGCTTGGCCAGCACAGATTGCCTGCGTTCCTTGGAGTACCACACGATCGGTATTGTTCTGCCCTCTGTTGTGCGGGATTTTAGAGGAGGCGACAACAATCCTGACAGAGGGGGGAGCCGGTAATGAGTGCCAGCTCGGTGCCTGTTGCCTATCCGGGCTCAGAAGCGGGCCAAAACTGATTCACTGCTCCAAAGCCCGGCGTTCTCGCCACGCGCGGACTGCTCATCACGAAGATAAGCCCGCCTGGCTCTTCGATCAGCCAGCGCATAGCCGTGCCCGATTAGCCAGGCGCCCAGGTCAATCTGGTCCTGGCGACACCGGGCCACCTGGGTCCCATTGCTGGTTGTGCTGAGAACATCACACGTTACCGGGCCGGATTCGGCCAGCCAGTTGAAAAGGGCCTCAAACCCAAGATCACGGCAGCCATTCAACGTTTCGTTGCATACACCGGGCTGGTTCGGGAAGTGGATCCCGTATAGTCGTACGGGCTTTCCCTGGTACAGCAAATCAGCTTTATCAGCAGCCAGATCTAAAGTCAACTGAGTTTGATCTGCACTGACGGCTACGGTTGCTCCACAAATGAGCAGGGCCAGGGAAACAGCAATCGAGCCGCGCTTCAGATGCGAATAATGGGTGGAATCCATGTCTGTAGTCTCTATGGTGGGAGTGACCACAGTTTGTCTAAGCTGACAGATATTCACATCGGGTAGATTGCCCGAGATCGTCTAGGAAATTTACCCGGCAACTTTTGGGAATTCGCGCGCCCCCCCTCGTTTTCCGCCCAACCTGATTTCAGCCTGCCCCTGGGCCCCAAGCGAGACAAGGCCTGAAGGTAGCCCAAGCTATCCGCCAAAGGCCACAGGCCACAGGCCACAGAGAATGGCTGCACCGACGAACAATTTCGATGTCTGCCGCAGCCAAGTACCGCGCCTCAACGACGGCTCGGCCTGGACCGGGTTGTCGGGTGAGGTCACTCTCGGGCCCGGCCCCAAAGATTTCGCAAAAATGGCTGGCTTACGGCCAGATGGCTGGGCTAGACTTGCTCCTCGGCAGCTTCGGTGTTTGATGGCCGGGCTGCCGATCTTGATATAGTTAAGTGGTCATAACAGCGGCAGGACCAGTCCCTCGCCCCTGCAGCTGCCGCCATTGATGGGACGGCTGTTCTCTCCACCTCCACCGCACAACCTGGAAATACCTGAAAATGCGCCGAATTCTGTTGCTTATGCTTTTGTCCCTGCCCCTGCTCGCGCAGGCAACCTCAACCCGCATTGAGCCGGGGGTTCGGCAAGCGCTGCAACAACAGGATGTTGTCCAGGTCGTGGTGGCATTTGAACCGGATCGACCGACCACGCTGGCTGTTGCAGACCGCGCTCAGCGCCGCGTATCCATTGCCCGTACCACCGATAGCATCGTGCAGTCGGCCGGGCCGGGGTTCGCGGTTTCCCATCGCTTCGAGTTGATCAGCGCCGTTTACGGTCAGGCCAATTCGGACGCGTTGCGTGGCCTCGAGAAGCACCCCCAGGTGCGCTCGATTGGCCTTGATGTCGGTGGCAGCGGCCATAACGACGTGTCCTTGCCGCTGCTGGGCATTGACTATATCCAGGCACCGCGTCCCGATGGCCTGGGCCTGGATGGTGATGGGATCAAGGTAGTTGTGCTGGACTCGGGTATTGACGCCACCCATCCGACCTTTGCCGGAGCCTTGCAGGCCGAGGCCTGTTTTTGTTTTGAACCCGACAATCACTGCTGCCCCAACGGCCAGCCGATGCAGTTTGGAACGGGTGCCGCGGCTGACGACAATGGTCACGGCACCTGGGTCAGTGGACAGATCCTGGGCCGCGGTGTCGATTCGCCGCTTGGCGTTGCGCCTGCCGCCGACCTGGTTTCGGTCAAGATGTTGAGCGCCAACAACAGTTTCTGGTCGGCCGGCGATATTGCCGCCTCCTACGAGTGGGTGGCAATCAACCATCCGGATGCGGCCGTCCTCAATGCCAGCCTGGGGACCTTCGCCACGTCCGCGCAGCAGTGCGACTCGGCAGTGACCTGGACGATTCCGATCAGCGAGGCCGCGGCCCTGTTGACTGCCAACGGGACCGTGCTGGTGGCGTCGACCGGCAACCAGGGCAGGCAAGGCATCCAGGTGCCAAGTTGCCTGGCTGACGTGATTGCCGTGGGCGCGACCTGGAAGCAGGACGTGGACGGCTCGTTTCCTTTCAGCTTCTTCCCGGATGCCTGTTCC
>SLQY01000204.1 GCA_007131235.1 Wenzhouxiangella sp. | reverse complement strand
GCCCGCGCGGTCGAGCGCCGCCTGGCACGGCTGGAGGCTGAGCTGCCACCTGACCTGGCCCTGACCCGGGTCTATGACCAGTCGGTATTTATTCGCAACGCCATCATCCAGGTGATCCAGGCCGCAGTACTCGGTGGTCTGCTCGCCGTCGGCGTGCTGTACCTGTTCTTGAAGAACGTGCGTGCCACCGTAATTGTCGGCGTTGCGATTCCGGTCTCGGTCATCGCCACCTTTGCGGCCATGTACGGCGGTGGCATCACGCTGAACATCATGTCCCTGGGCGGCATCGCGCTGGCCATTGGCCTGCTGGTCGACAATGCCATCGTCGTGCTGGAAAACATTGCCGCCAAGCGCGAGCAGGGCGCCGGGCTGATCGAGGCAGCTCGCGATGGGGCTGGTGAAGTCGCCGGTGCGGTAGTCGCAGCTACCCTGACCACCATTGCCGTGTTCTTTCCGCTGGTTTTTGTCGACGGCATTGCCGGCGAGTTGTTCCGCGACCAGGCCCTGACGGTGACCTTCGCCCTGCTGGTGTCGCTGGCCGTGGCTCTGACCCTGATACCGATGCTGGCCACGCTGGGCGAGAAACCGCGAGCGCGCGCCAGCGGTGATCTGCCGCTCGCCAATGCACCCAGCGGTGCCGACAGACCAGGACGCCTGGCCAGGTTTCGCGCAGTGCTGGCGAACGTCATCACCCGCGCTTTCGTGTTCCTCGCCGGTCTGGCTGGCTGGATCTTCGCGACCCTGGCCAGACTGCTGCACCTGGCTTTCAAACCCCTGGTCGTTGGCTTCAACCGGGCTTTCCAGGTCATTGCCGATGCCTATCCAGCGCTGCTGAAAAAAGCCCTGATCTGGCGCGGCACCACGGTGTTCATAGCCATGGGCCTGTTCGCCCTGGCCCTGCTGCTGGTGCCCAGGCTGGGCATGGAGCTGGTGCCAAGCCTGGCCCAGGGCGAGTTTCATGTTGAAGTCCAGCTGCCGCCCGGTACACCCCTGGAGCAAACGGATGCCGCCATTGCCAGCCTTGATCTTATTGCCAGGGCGCAGCCCGAGGTCCGGCGTACCGATGTGGTCGCCGGCACCGGAGCGCGTATGGATACCAACCCGGACGAGGCTGGTGAGCATTCCGGCACGCTCAATGTGGTGTTGAATCCCGGCGCCGACGAGTCCCGGGTGATCGAGATCCTGCGCCGGCATCTGGCCGAAATGCCGGGAGTGAGTCATGCCATCGGTCGACCGACGCTGTTCAGCTTTTCCACGCCGCTGGAAATCGAGGTCAGCGGCTTCGAGCTGGACCAGCTCAAGCAGGTTTCCGACCGCATCGCCCGACGCCTGGCCGACTCGCACCGCTTTGCCGATGTGCAGACCAGCATGGAGCAGGGTCATCCGGAAATCCAGATTCGCTTCGACCACGAGCGGGCTGCGCGCCTGGGACTTCGGGCCGACCAGATTGCCGATACCGTGGTCCACCAGGTACGTGGCGAAGTTGCCACCCGATATACCTGGCGCGAACGTCGCATCGATGTATTGGTGCGAGCACGCGACGATCAGCGCGAGTCGCTGGAGCGGCTGGCGCAGATGGTCGTCAACCCCGGTGCCGACCGGCCGATCACGCTGAATGCCGTGGCGGATTTGAGCCTGGCAATCGGACCGTCGGAAATTCGTCGCAGCGCACAGCAGCGCGTGGCCCTGATCACGGCCAATCCCGGTTTCGGTGACCTCGGCCGCGCCGCTGACGAGGCCCGCGCCATTCTCGCCGAAATCCCCATGCCTGCCGGTATGAGTGCGCGGGTGACGGGCCAGAGCGAGGAAATGCAGCGGGCCTTCTCCTCGCTGATGCTGGCATTGGCCCTGGCGGTGTTCCTGGTTTACCTGGTCATGGCCTCGCAGTTCGAGTCACTGCTGCATCCTTTCGTGATCCTGCTGACCATTCCACTGGCCCTGACCGGGGCCGTGTTTGCGCTGTGGCTGACCGGCTCCAGCCTGTCGGTCGTGGTATTCATCGGCCTGATCATGCTGGCCGGAATCGTGGTCAACAATGCCATCGTGCTGGTTACTCGCATCAACCAGTTGCGCGAGTCCGGGCTGGTGCGCCTGGAAGCCATCGTCGAGGGCGGCAAGGCCCGCCTGCGCCCGATCATCATGACCACCCTGACCACCACGCTGGGACTGTTGCCACTGGCCTTGGGATTAGGCGAGGGCGCCGAGATGCGCGCTCCGATGGCAGTCACGGTCATCGGTGGGCTGTTGCTGGCAACGCTGCTGACCCTGATCGTGATTCCCGTGGTGTACAGCCTGCTGGACCGGCGCCAGACTCAGGCCGATGAGGCCGAGTATCCGAACGCCACGACCGAGCCGCTACGTTCATGAGCCCGACCCACCTGGCCATCCGCCGCCCGGTGACCACCGGCATGGTGTTTGTCAGCCTGGCCCTGCTGGGCGTGATTGCGCTGCGATTGCTGCCGCTGGAGTTCTTTCCCGATATCGATTTTCCCGGCATGACGGTGCAGGTACCGTACCAGGGCAGTTCTCCCGAGGAAGTCGAGCGCCTGATTACCCGGCCGATCGAGGAAGTGCTCTCGACCATGAGCGGCATCCAGCGGATGAACTCCAACTCCAGCCAGGACAACGCCAGCATCTTCATCAACTTCGGCTGGGATGCCGACATGGATGCTCGCGGCGTAGAAGCACGCGACAAGATCGACGGCATCCGTCACCTGCTACCCGACGATGTCGAGCGGGTGTTCGTGCGCAAGTTCTCCAACGTCGATGAGCCCATCCTGGGCCTGCGCATCGGTGCCGGCCGGGACTTGTCCGAGTCCTACGAGCTGCTTGATCGCAACGTACGCCGGCGCCTGGAGCGGATCGACGGTGTGGCCCAGGTGTCACTGGACGGGGTCGAGCCACGCGAAGTTCGCATTCTGCTTCATGCCGACCGCATCGCCGCGCACCAGGTTGATCTGAACGACTTGAGCGAGCGCCTGCGCCGGGCCAATTTTTCCAGCTCGGCCGGCTACATCACCGACCGCGCGGCAGGATTGCGGGTGCGGGTCTCGCCCCAGGGCGAGTTTCGCAGCCTGGATGAGATTCGAGCCTTGCCAATCAATGCCAGCGGTCTCAGGCTGGGCGATGTGGCCGATGTGGTGCTGGAATCCCCGCCGATGCGCTATGGACGACTACTTGACGGCAACTTCGCCGTCTCCATCGATATCTTCGCCGAGGCCGGGGCCAACGTGGTCGAGGTCAGCGAAGCGGTGCTGGCCGAGATCGATGCCATCAACGAACTACCGGAGATGGCTGGCATCAGCCTGTACATTCTGTTCAGCCAGGCCGAGGGCATCGTCGCTTCACTCAAGGATCTGGCCATGGCCGGGCTGTTGGGTGCGCTGATGTCGATGGTTGTGCTGTATGTCTTCCTGCGCCAGTGGGCAACCACGCTGATCGTGATGATGTCGGTGCCTTCGGCCATCCTGATCACCCTGGGCGCAATGTATTTCCTGGGCTTGAGCCTGAACATTCTGACCATGATGGGCCTGATGCTGGCTATCGGCATGCTGGTCGACAATGCCGTGGTGGTGACCGAAAGCATCTATCGCAAGAAAGAACAGTTCCCGAACCAGCCGGGCCGGGCAACGTTGCTGGGCGTGCGTGAAGTGGCGCTCGCCATCAGCGCCGGCACCCTGACCACGATCATCGTCTTCCTGCCCAATATCTTTGGCGGCCAGAGCGAGGTCACGGTATTCCTCTCGCATGTGGCCTACACCATCACCGTAGCGCTGATCGCCTCGCTGCTGATTGCCCAGACCGTGATTCCGCTGTTGGCCCTCAAGGTCCGGCCACCGGTCAACGGCCAGCGCAGCCGCTGGCTGGAGCGCCTCACTGCCGGCTATGCCCGCACCCTGGCTTTCAGTCTCAGATATCGCTGGACCACGGCGATACTGGTCCTGGCCCTGCTGCTGTCGGCCATGGTGCCCATGGGCAAGGTCCAGCAGGACATGTTTGACAGTGTCGAAAGCGACCGCCTGATGCTGCGTTACAACGTCGCCGGCAGCTATACCCTGGACAAGGTGCGTGAAGCCGTCGACCTGATCGAGGGTTATCTGCAGGCCAACCAGGAGCGCTTCGAGTTCGAGTCGCTGTACAGTTTCTACAACGACAGCCGCGCTGAAACCACCTTGATTCTGAGGCCCGATCGCCGCCTGTCGAACGAGGAGATTCGCTCCCGCGTTCGCGAGCAACTGCCGCCGATTGCCATCGGCAACCCGGCCTTCGAGTTTCGCCGTGCGGCCAGCACCGAATCATTGAGCCTGCGCCTGCATGGCGAGTCAACAGAAGTCCTGTTCGGCATTGGCGAAGAGGTCGTGCGGGTGCTGTCAACCATCGACGGCCTGGTTGATGTGCGCTCTAGCGCTACCGCCGGGGCCGAGGAGGTCAGGGTGAGGGTCGATCCTGACCGAGCCCATGTGGCCGGTTTGTCGACGGCCGAGATTGCCCGGGCGGTCAGCGTCGCCATGCGCGGGCAGGCGCTCAACGAGTTCCGCGGGCCCGAGGGAGAGCTGGTCATGCGCCTGGAGTTTCACGGTGCCGATCGGCAAAGTGCCTCCCAGCTGGCCAACCTGCCGCTGGTCAACCCGCGTGGCGATCGCGTTCGCCTCGGCGCGGTCGCAGATCTCGAGAACGTGGCCGGTCCGAGCAATATATTCCGCCAGGACAGGCGCACCAGCCTGAATGTTGAGGCCAACCTGCGCGACATCAGCATGAGCGAAGCCCGCAGCCAGATGAGTGCGGTGATGAACCAGATCAACCTGCCAGCCGGCTATTCATGGAGTTTCGGCCAGGCCTTCCAGCAGGACCAGGAAGCGATGCAGCAGATGATGTTCAACATGCTGTTGGCGCTGGTGCTGATCTTTATCGTCATGGCCGCCTTGTTCGAGTCCACCCTGTTCCCGGTCTCGATCATCACCTCGATCCTGTTTTCCTTTGTCGGGGTGTACTGGTTCTTCTTCATCACCGGCACCAACATGTCGATCATGGCCCTGATCGGCATGCTGGTGTTGATGGGCATCGTAGTCAACAACGGCATCGTGCTGATCGACCACGTCAACAACCTCCGCCGCAGAGGAATGGCTCGGGATGCCGCCGTGATCCAGGGTGGGCGCGATCGCCTGCGCCCGATCCTGATGACCGCCGCCACCACCATCCTGGCCATGATTCCGCTGGCCATCGGCCAGACCCGCATCGGCGGCGGTGGCCCGCCTTACTACCCCATGGCCCGCGCCATCATCGGCGGCCTGGCTTTCTCCACCGTCATCAGCCTGATCGTCGTGCCCTTTGTCTACGTGCTGCTGGACAGCCTCAGGCAATGGACCAGCGCGGTGCGGGCGAGGGCGTTTCCTGGGATGCAATCTTCCGCGTCGCTGGATGATGGTAGACACCCCGTTTTGACGGGCCGCGATGAAGCATAGAATTTGCTTAACGGTGTTGCAGCGTTCGATTTTACGAGTCAGGTGCCATTCCGGGGGCTGAAGAGCGAGCAGGCATGATGGTGTAGACTTGCGGAGCACGTCGCAACCGGGAGTCGAGGATGGGTTTGTTTTCTGGTTTGTTTGGTCGAAAGGCTTCGCAGCAGGAGCAGTTGGAGCAAGCTCGCAAGCTGCTCGAAGAAACCCGACAACTGGCGGCCAGCAGCTCGCCGGACAAGGCACTGAAGCAGTTGCGCAAGGGAAGTGCATCGCTTTACGCTGTTGTCGGCCTGAGCGGGGAGCTAAACGCCGCGTTCGCCGAACTGATCGAACAGTTGTGGGCGCGCCAGGCACCACGCGGCCACAGCTTGCCATCGGTCAAGGTTCTTTCCTGGAGCACCTGGCCCGAACCAAAGATCGCTGATCTGCACGCTGCCGCCGAGCATATGGCCGAAGACGTCCTGTATTGCCAGGCACCGCAAGGGTCACCCACCCAGGATGCCTTTTCCGAGCTTGAGGCCCTCGATACCTTTGGTCAAACGCCAGATGTGGCCATGATCGTGATTGGTGGAGAGAATATGTTTTTCCGTCGCGATTTTTTGCTGACGGCCGCCGCGAGCGTCGATCTCGAATCCGAAGATGTGGGCCAGGACCTTGCCGACCATGCCAAAGCGATGGGCAAGCAGTCACTGTTTTATTGATCGACCGGGATAGCCGACGATGCCATTCATGGCGCGCGCCTTACGCTTGATTGGTGGCCTGCTTCTGCTGCTGATCTGCATTGGTGGCATCATCCAGACCTTTGCCCATCTGTTGGCTGGTGAAAGCATCGCCACGGTCGCTATTGCTGCCTTCACCCTTCTCGTGCTGATCGCCTTCGCCATGATCGGCCTGACCATGATCGCAGCTGGGCTGGCCCGCCGCCGCAGGCGGCCTTGACCGGTATGCACCGACGACCTGCGCGCGACCGTTTCCCGTTGCATCGGCCTTGCACGTTACTGGAATCGATCCGTGAACATGCGAACGTCGCCGCCGCGCTGTACCGATCCGATGTCGCAGGCTACTCCGTTGGGCGGCCGTATGGCGCCGCGTTGAGTCCGTTATCAGCCAGCAGCACGGACGGTGCTTCAGTGTAGTCGCTGGACAGACCGCTGTCCGGATCGACAACGTGGCCGTTGATCCACACTTCTTCCAGATTCACTATGCCTTGGCGCGAGCCACGGATGGGGCCATGGTTATTGCGGAAGCTGGTTCGCCGAACCGTCACCGGCGCCGCCGAGCCGACAGCCTCGTTCTGGTACAAGGCCAGGGGACGCAGGCTGTTGCGAATTTGGCAATTGTCTATCGTCAAGGGGACAGTACCGTTGACGATGACCCCGGACAGGATCAGCGGCACGTAAGGCCCGCCCTCTACCCTGCAATCCTGCAAGCGCCCCTCGACCTGGGAAGAACCGCCGCCGATGATCAGAGACCCTATCCGACTTCCCTCTATGGTGCAGCGACCGAACTTTTGCTGGCATAACACCAGGGCACCTACAAAGGAATCAACGATGGTGAGATCGGCCAACGCTTCCGGGTGGACTGCAAGCCACCGATTGTGCTCGATCTGGCTGACCTGCTGCAATCTCAGCGAGGAACTACCAAGCACCTCGATCATGACCATGTTGGTGCTTTGCAAAATGATCTGCCGCAGTTCGACGCTGCCGCCATCCAGCACCCGCAACAAGGGGTTGGGCCCCGTCATGCTGATCAGTGAGGTGCCGCCCTCGCTGCCGATAAACTGCACACTGGCCCCCACTTCCAGGGTGCCCAGGCTCAGTTCGATGATGGCCCCGGGCAGGAAGACGCGATGCGCCCCAGGCGTTGCTTCAGCGGCTTGAACGGCGGCACGCAGGCTGCAGTTGCCGGGACTACAGGTGGCCGAAGCCGGATCATCGTTGCGCGTGACCGTGAAATCCGCAGCCTGCAGCCCGCTGGCTGCAGCCAGCGACAGGCATAGCAGGGCTGCGGCACTGAAAGTCGGGCGAATCATGGAAAGTCCTCTTCAAGGGGTCCTTTCTCATAAAACGCCATCAGTGCATTTCAGGGGTCAGTTCGGATTCAGTGTGGCAAAGCGCACAGACTTCATGTTGTTCAGAGGAGCAGTATTTGTTGTAGCAACCTCGATTTGAGGCCTGCAAACAGGAGAAACATGATGATAAGTGCAATGCTTCCATTCTGGATCATCGGCGCGCCGGCGATTTACCTGATAATCGATGCGATGACGGCCCCCAAGTCTTCATGCTATGCGGGTATCCCGTCTCGTCGTGATGACCAGGTACGCGCTGTCCCGCCGCACCAAACGGATAGAGTCAAACCTCTCTGAGAGTCAGTTCAGAAAGGACCCGCTGAAGGTCTTCGTTAAGGGCCTCTGCGCAGGCTGACGTGGAGATGGATGGTGCCTCATCGTCGTCTACGTGGCCATCCTGGTCACCACCATCGCCTGAATGCGCTCCTTCGCTGCGCGAAACCGCTCTGTCTCCATTGCCTGCGCTGCGGTTGGCGCCTAGCCCGGATAATTCATGAATTCGCG
>SLQY01000298.1 GCA_007131235.1 Wenzhouxiangella sp. | reverse complement strand
CTCGCGCGCTTCGCGTTCGCGTCGGGAGGCCTCGTCGCGCAACTCCTCTGCCGTCAAGGCCTGGCGCCGGGTACGCTCGATTTCCTCCTGAGTCTGGGCGCTCAGGCGCCGGGCCTGCTCGGCTTCGCGCCGCGCCTGCTCCACTTCCATGCGGCTGGCTCGCAACAGCAACCGGGTGCGCTCTTCATCGACTTCCTCGATTCGGGCCCGAGCCTGGGCGCGATAGGCTTCGGCCCGGGCGATCTCGATACGCTTTTCCGCCAGACGAATGCGGTGATTGCGCTCGTCTTCGTTGAGCCCATCGGCGCTGGCCTGGCGGACCGCGCGCTCGGCATCGGCCAGCGCCAGCGGCACGCGATCGACCAGTTCGCTGTCGCTACGCAGGCTGTCGATATCAGCGCGCAGGTTGGTCAGCGCACCGTCGTCGCGGGTCTGCGCGGCACAGCCGACGAGAAAGACAAGGATCAGGCTGAGGATGACCAGGCTGCGCGGCATCATTGCACGAACTCCGCGCCGAAGAGCTCGGTGAGATCTGCCTTGAGCTGGTCGAGGTCACGTTGCCGCTGGGCCAGGTCGGCCCGGGTCAGTGCGGCCTGGGTTCTGGCCAGGGCCAGCTGGGCCTCGATCTCGGCTTCGTCGGCCAATCGGCGCACGGCAACGCCGTCGTTACGCTCCAGTTCGAAGCGGGCGCTGTCCAGGCGCTCGCGGGCGAAACGCAGTTCCAGCGGGGCATACTCGTTGGCACCGGCGGCCTCGGCCTGGGCGATGGCAGTGCGCGCGTTGTCCAGCATGCCTGGGTCTGGCGGCGTTACGGCACAACCAGCAATCAGCAGCAGTGTGGCCGGTAGCAGAAGGCTTGACTTGCGGTTCATTCGACGGATCATGGCTTGAATAGGGTCATCTTTGTCGGCCGTATCGGAACCTGTCGGTTCCCGGAGTCACTCAGCGTCCGGCTGATTTTCAGGAGCAGCCTGACGCACGCTGTCCAGCGCCTCGAGATTTTTGCTGATTCGCAATACCTCGCGCAAACTGGTCATGTTGCAGTTGAATCTATGGGCATTATAGACCTGAGGCAACAGACAGCAATCGGCCAGGCTGGGTTCATCGCCATGGCAGAAGTCACCGGCGCCCTGTGCGAGCAGGCGCTCGACGGCGGCCAGCCCGGATTCGGTCCAGTGTCGGTACCAGTCCAGCTTGTTCTCTTCACTGACGTCCAGCTCGGCGACCAGATGTTTGAGCACGCGCAGGTTGTTGAGAGGATGAATATCGCAGGCAATGGCCAAGGCAATTGCGCGCACCCGGGCCCGACCGGCCGGGTCAGACGGTAGCAGGGCAGGGGCGGGATAACGTTCTTCCAGGTACTCGAGCATGGCCAGCGACTGGGTAATGACCGTATCACCATCGACCAGCGTCGGCACCAGTCCCTGCGGGTTCAGCGCCAGATAGCCATCTGCATACTGCTGCCCGCCGTCCTTGACCAGGTGTATCGGTCGGATCTCGTAGTCCAGGCCTTTAAGGTTCAGTGCCATGCGTACCCGGTAGCTGGCCGAGGAACGCCAGTAGGAATAAAGGACTAGTTTGGGCTTGGTGGTCATGGCGGAAACCTTTTCCCAGGAACTCAACGCTGATAATGCACTACCCGCTGCTCAATCGCCCCGAAAATCGACTTCCCGTCCTTGGCCTTCATCTCAATCCGGACTGTGTCGCCGAACTGCATGAACGGGGTTTTCGGCTTGCCGTTGGCGATGATTTCCAGCATCCGCTTTTCGGCCAGGCAGGAGGCGCCGCGGCTGATGTCCTGGTTGGCGATGGTGCCGGAGCCGAGCAGAGTGCCAGCGGCCAGCGGGCGGGTCCTGGCGGCGTGGGCCAGCAACTCGGCAAACGAGAATTGCATGTCTTCACCGGCCTCAGGCTCGCCGAACAGCTCGCCGTTGAAGTGCGTGATCAGCGGCAGGTGCAGCTTGCTGTCGACCCAGGCCTCGCCCAGCTCGTCAGGGGTAACCACCACCGGGGCCAGCGCCGAGCGCGGCTTGGACTGGAGAAAACCGAAGCCCTTGGCCAGCTCGCCTGGAATCAGGTTGCGCAGCGATACATCGTTGAGGATGGTAACCAGCTGGATATGGCCGGCGCATTCCTCGGCCGAGGCACCCATTGGCACATCTTCGCAGATCACGCCGATCTCGGACTCGAAATCGATGCCCCACTCGGTCGTGGCCATGGCGATCTCATCAAGCGGGCCCATGAAGCCGTCGGAAACGGCCTGGTACATCAGCGGGTCGGTGAAGAAGCTTTCCGGTACCTCGGCACCGCGCGCCTTGCGCACTCGCTCGACGTGCGGCAGGTAAGCCGACCCGTCGACAAACTGGTAGCAGCGCGGCAGCGGTGCTGCCAGCTTGCCGTGGTCCAGGTCAAAGATGTCTTCGGCAGTGCCGGCGTTGAGTTCATCGTAGAGCGTGTTCAGCCGCGGAGCCGTCTGCTGCCAGTCATCGAGTGCGGCCTGCAGCGTCGGCGCAATGCCGTTGGCCACAACCGCGCGACTCAGATCACGGCTGACCACGACCAAGATACCGTCGCGTCCGCCTTGCTTCAATGTTCCTAGTTTCATAATAAAGAATCGGGTTCAGGGTTCAGGGTTCAGGGTTCAGGGTTCAGGGTTCAGGATTGATGGTTCGGGATTCAGGGGTCGGGCTTGGGGCCGGTTTTTCCGGATCCCTGAACCCCGAACCCTGAACCCTTTTATCTATCCTTTCCAACTATCGACGTATTCCGCCCACTCCACCTGCTCGGCAGTGCCGGTGACTTCCAGCGCATCGCGGGTATCGATCATCACCGCGACTTCCTCGGTGGCCTCGGCCTTGGGCTTGAAGGCATTCGTCAGCGCCTTCGGATGCGGACCATGGGTAAAGCCGCAGGGGTGCAAAGTCATCATGCCAGGGTGAATGTTGTCGCGTGAGAAAAAGTTGCCAGCGTGATAGAAGATCAGCTCGTCGTAGTCGTCGTTGTTGTGGAAGAACGGGACCTTCAGCGCGTCCGGGTCGGACTCGAACGGGCGCGGGACGAAGGTGCAGACGACGAAGCGATTGGCGACGAAGGTCGTGTGGGCCGAGGGCGGCAGGTGGTAGCGGTGGCTCATCAGCGGGCGGATGTCGCGCCAGTTGATCTTTACCGGCATCAAGTCGCCTTTCCAGCCGACCGCGTCCAGCGGGTTGAACGGGTAGCTGATGGTCGAGAGCTGGTTGCCACGCTTGACCACCACCCGCCATGGATCATCGCCCTGTTGGGCGCGGAAGCGATCGTTGATTGCCGGGGTGTCCAGCATGGCTGGGTCAAAGATCGCGTGCGGTCCAACCAGCCCCTTGTCGGGGAGCTGGTAGCTCGAGTTGGTTGCCTCGATCAGCAGCAGCTTGACCGGTTGCCTGGACTCGATCCGCCACATCGTGCCGCGCGGCAGCATGATGTAATCGCCGTCGCGGAAGGGCAGGTGGCCGTAGTCGCAGAACAAATCGCCCTGGCCTTCGTGGATGAACAGCAGCTCATCGCCGTCGGAGTTGCGGGCCAACGCGTCCATCGAGCCTGAGCAGGTCCAGCTGCGAATCCGGGCATGGGCGTTGTGCATCAGCTCGCTGGCATCCCAGGGTGAAGTGCTGTGGATTTCGATTTTGGTCGTGTCAAATGCGCGCGGGCGCAGCGGACCTTCGAAGTCAGTCCAGCCGGTCGGCACACGACTGTGGTACATGTGCGTGGCCGGACCAAAAAAACCTTCCTTGCCCAGCTCACGTTCGAAAGTGCCCTCCGGCAGGTCGCAATGGGCCTGGCGGCTGGCCTTGCCTTCAACTTTTGGATGCGTAATCCAGTTTTTCATCTTTACTTGCTCCGTTGTCGCGGCGCGGAAGAGGGAAGAGGTCAGGGGGTAGAGGAAAGAGGAAAGAGCTAAATCACTCTTCCCGCTCACCTCTTTACCGCTTCCAGCCTTTTACAGTACTCCGCGCTTGGCCTGGTCGCGCTCGATGGCTTCGAACAGCGCCTGGAAGTTGCCTTCGCCGAAGCCTTCGTTACCCTTGCGCTGAATGACCTCGAAGAAAATCGGCCCGATGTTGGTCTGGGTGAAGATCTGCAGAAGCTGTTTGCCAGGATCGTTCAGGTCAGCGTCGATCAGGATCTTGTTCTTGCGCATGCGCGGCAGGTCTTCGCCGTGGTTGGGTATGCGCTTGTCGATGACATCAAAATAGGTGTCGGGCGTGTCGAGGAAGGCAATGCCGTTGGCGCGCAGTGCCTCGACCGTTTCATAGACGTTTTCGGTGTACAGGGCAATGTGCTGCACGCCTTCGCCCTGGTACTCGTCCAGGTATTCGTTGATCTGGCTTTTCGGATTCTCAGACTCGTTGATCGGGATCGAAATGTTGCCGTTGGGTGCGGTCATTGCCTTCGAGCGCAGGCCGGTCTGGGCACCCTTGATGTCGAAGTACTTGACTTCGAAGAAGCCGAAGATTTTTTCATAGAACTCCGCCCATTCGCCCATGTTGCCGTTGTAGACGTTATGGGTCAGATGATCGATAAAGGTCAAGCCTACACCGCTGGGGTGGCGATCGACGGACGGGTCGAAATCGAATTCCTGCTCCACATCCTCGATGCCGCGGGTCAGGTACAGCGCACTGCCGCCGATGCCGCTGATCGTCGGGGCGCTGATGGCCAGGGTGCCGGGTTTGTTGGTAATCGCCCTGGCACCGTTGGCCAGCGCCGTTTCGCGGGCCTTGGCCGGGTCGGTCACGCGCAGTGCGAAACCGGTGCAGCTGGGGCCATGAGCGGCGGCGAAGTCGCTGGAAAAAGAGTCGGGGGTTTCGTTGACCAGGAAATTGATCTCGCCCTGGCGGTAGAGGGTGACCGGACGCGACTTGTGCCTGGCTACGGCGACAAAACCCAGCTTGCCGAACAATTCGTGCAGCTGGCTGGCATCGGGGGCGGCGTACTCGATGAATTCAAATTGCTGGACGCCCAGCGGATTCGCGCGTTGTTCGCTCATGGCCAACTCCTGGTACATGATTGGAATGGGGCCGGCAAGACCCGCAAACGCGGGATGCCGACTTGCTGAATCCCTCGATATTAGTTACATTTGAAACCAATTTCAAGCAAATGGGCGTGAACGGATGCTGGATCTGGAGCATTTTCTCCCCTACCGGCTGTCGAGGCTGTCGAACCAGATTAGCCGCGGTATTGCCAAGACCTACGAGGAGAAATTCGGGCTGAGCGTGACCGAGTGGCGGGTCATCGCCATCCTCGGTCGCTACCCGGGCATCTCGGCCACCGAGGTCACCGAGAACTCGGCCATGGACAAGGTTGCTGTCAGCCGCGCGGTTCGCCGCCTGATCGATGCCGGTCGCATTCGCCGCCAGGCCAATGACAATGATCGCCGGGCCAAGCACTTGTTTTTAAGCGACCAGGGCCAGGCCGTCTATGACGCCATCGTCCCGGCTGCCCTGGCCTACGAAAAGCGCCTGCTGAACGCCCTGAGCGACGAGCAAAAAAGCCAACTCGACCACCTGCTAAGCCTTCTGACTGACCTCAGCCAGTAGAAGCAGCAAAAGCGGTTTTTCTCGCAAAGCCGCGGAGTCGCCAAGGAAACCCAGCACAAAAAATCCTTTCCTCCGCGTCTCCGCGAGCGAAAGTTGTCTGCTTGGCGCTCTTCGCGTCTTCGCGGTTAGTCGCATTTGCTTCTTTCCGATCTCAAAGCCTGCCGCTGGATCGAGTGGCATGCGTTACCCTCAGGGCTGGGCATGGATTGATGGAAAAGATGAGAGTTTTTCGAACGCTGGTACTTTCGCTACTGCTGGTCAGCGCTGGCCTGACTGCTTCAGAGCCGCTCGATGGGCTGGCGGAGTGGATCGAAGGTGAGCGGGAGCGCTGGGAGATTCCCGGCCTGGCGCTGGCCATCGTCCGGGCTGACGAGGTTTTGCTGGCCCAGGGCTTTGGTTACCTTGATCTTGAGCGCAGCCGCGAGGTTGATGCCAACACCCAGTTCGGGATAGCTTCCCTGAGCAAGGCGATGACCGCCACGGCGCTGGGATTACTGGTTGATCAGGGCCGGCTGGATTGGGATGATCGGGTGATCGATCATCTGCCCGGATTTCGGTTGTCTGACCCCTGGGTCACAGAACAGGTCACCGTGCGCGACCTGCTGGCCCATCGGGTCGGGGTGGGCCGGCTGTTTGGCAATCGCCTGACCTTCATGCCGGCGGCGAGCCGCGACGAGGTAATGGCGGCTTTGCGTCACCACGACTTCGAGCAGCCCTTTCGGCAGGGTTACGTCTATTCGAATGCGATGTATTCCGTGGCCGGTATCCTCCTCGAAGCCGTCAGCGGCCAGGCCTGGGAGGACTTCATCGAGCAGCACCTGTTCGAGCCGCTGGGCATGACCAGGAGCAACACCCGGCTGAGCTCGCTGGACCACAACGCGGCCAGGCCGCACCAGGAAATTCGGGGTGAGCTGGTCGAGATCTCACGGCGTGACTGGTCCTGGGGTTCACCGGCTGCTGCCGTCAACAGCACGGTCAGTGATCTGGCGCGCTGGATGCGTTTCAACCTGGCCGGCGAACTGGCGGGCCAATCACTGTTTTCCAGCGATGTGCTTGAAGCCATTCATGCCCCGTCCAACCTGATCGGTTTCGATGCAGACTATCCGGGCGTTACCGCCTATGGTCTCGGTTGGGGCCTGGGCCGTTACCAGTCCTTCCATGTCCTGCGTCACGGTGGTGCCACCGACGGCATCAACTCGCTGGTCTGGCTGCTGCCCGAGTTGGACCTGGGGATTGTCGTTTCCGCCAATCGTTTTACCGGATTCAACACCGCGCTGGCCAGGGAAGTGGTGGATCGCGTCGCCGGGCTGGAGACGACCGACTGGAGTAGTCAGCTGTTGGAACAGGAGCTTGAGTCGCGCGCCGAGGCGGCAGCTGCCCGCGAGGAGGTCAACGAGCAGCGACAGTCAGGAACCCAGCCCAGTCATCCGCTGGAGACATTTGTCGCTGATTACCAGCATCCGCTTTACGGCCAGGTCGAGGTGTTTTTGCATGAAGGAGAGCTGAAGCTCAAGCTGTGGCAGGACGACAGTCAGACCCTGCGTCTAGAGCACTGGCATCACGACACGTTCAAGGCGCGTTGGAGTAATCCGGCCCAGCGCGAAAAGTTCGTCTGGTTCAGTCTGGGCGAGGATGGGTTACCAGGGGAGCTCAATGTTCGGTTTACGCTGCGGCCGTTGGCCCTGGAGGAGGGTGTTTATCCGGCCGACTACACTCGAGATGTGCGTTACTTGAAACAGTAGTGCAAGTCTGTGGACCTGCGCTATGATCCGATTTTCATTCCACTGATCGAGGGTTTTGGCTATGGCATATAACCGCAAGCAGGCCAAGGACATCTGCAACAAGACCGAGTACACGTTGTTTGAAAGCAGCCTGAAAGGCGAAGTCGAGAAATTGCCGCAGGCGCGCGTTCAATCAGGCATCAAGCGGGCCCGTACCCTGCGTGACAAGTATCGCGACCTGCACAAGCGTCAGCGTCTGGCCACCCGCGATCGCACTGGCACCAAGAAGGGCGTGAAGCCGGGCACCAACCAGCGCACCGAGCAGAAAGCCAAACTGTTTGCCGAAGTGCTGGCGCGTTTCGAGAAGCAGCTCAAGGTGCTCAAGGCTGCGGCCGCGGCCGACGCCAAGTCGGGTTCGAAGAAGACCGCCAGCAAGAAAAAGGCGGGCAAGAAGAAGGCTGCAAGCAAGAAGACGGCAGCCAGGAAATCCACTACCAAGAAGTCGGCCAGCAAGAAGACTGCTGCCAAGAAAACTGCGGCAAAAAAGACGGCCAGCAAGAAAACCGCGGCGAAAAGGACTGCCGCCAAGAAGACACCGGCCAAGAAGGCGGCAGCGCCTGAGAAGGACGCGGCCAAGGTGGCCAAGAAGGTGACCAAGAAGGCGGCGAAAAAGACACCCTCCCGAGCGGTCAAGAAGAAAGTCGCCAGCCAGGCCAGCGCTTTTGTCTCCGAGCAGGCCGCGGCGGCCAGTCAGCAACAGCGTGCCCAGAACATCCGCTCCAAGGCGGTCATGGGCCATAAAAGCGCGGCCACCAAGCGCAACCAGGCCAAGCGCGACGGCGGCAAGAAGAAATAGTGTCTCAGGATCGGCCCCCGTCCGCGCGCTCGGACGGGGCGCTGCCGATTGTCTACCGCGATGACTGGCTGTGCGCCATCGACAAGCCCTGCGGCCTGATGGTGCATCGAAGCAATCGCGGCACCGATCAGCGCTTTGCGATGCAGATGCTGCGCGACCAGTTGGGGCAGCGCGTGTTTCCGATCCACCGCCTGGATCGGGCCACCTCCGGCCTGCTGTTGTTCGCCCTTGACGCCGACACCGCCGCCCGACTGGGTGAGCAGATGATGGCCCGTACCGTCATCAAGCGCTACCTGGTAGTCGCCCGTGGTCATGTCGACGACGAGGGCCTGATCGATCATCCGCTGGCCCCGGACGGCAAGGGCGTGGCAAAGGAAGCGCACACCCGCTATCGCTGCCTGGCCCGGATCGAGCTGCCGTTTGCCGTGGGCCGCTACCCCACCAGCCGCTACTCACTGGTCATGGCCCAACCGCTGACCGGCCGAATGCACCAGATTCGGCGTCATTTCAAGCACATCTTTCACCCTGTCATCGGCGACACCACCTATGGCGAGGGACGCCACAACCGCCTGTTCCGCCAGCACTTCGGCTGCCACCGCCTGCTGCTGCATGCCAGGGAACTGATATTCCAGCATCCTGCCGACCAGCGCAGCATGACCCTTTCTGTTCAGCCCGACGGAGAGTTTCAGCGAGTCATCGAGCGATTCGAGGTTCCGTAAGTCAGGATCGAAAGAAATACTCGCGCCGAGGCGCAAAGAAAAAACTGGGAGAGGAATAAAAAACCTGTTGGAACCACCGAAGACACCGAAGACACCGAAACTGCAAAGTGCCTTTTCGGTGTCTTCGGTGTTTTCGGTGGTTCCCCTTTTCAGCTCTTTGCGTCTTCACGTCTTCGCGGTTCAAAGGTTTTCAGGGTTCGCCACGTGCTCCGATTCAATCGCTGCGCTACCATGTGCACTGACTGATGAACGAATGAGAGAGCCATGAGTATTCAGATTTGCAGCCACTTTGACGGTGGCAATATCGAGGTGGTTCGGGCCGAGCAGGCGGATGACATTGCCCTGAGGATTCGGCGCGATGCGGGTGATGAGCATCTGCAGTGGTTCTATTTTCAGCTCTGCGATGCGCGCGATACCGACTGCGTGATGAGCATCGAGAATGCTGGCCAGGTGTCCTACCCAGACGGATTCGAGGGCTACCAGGCCGTGGCCTCGACGGACCAGGTTCACTGGTTCCGTGTGCCGACCGAGTTCGACGGCAAGCGCCTGACCATTCGTCACCGGCCCGAGGCTGATGTCATCTATTACGCCTATTTCGCCCCGTACCCGCTGGCGCGCCACCAGGCGCTGATCGCCGACGCCCTGGTCTCGCCGCTCGTGCGCGCCGAAACCCTGTGCCTGACCCCGGACGGCCATGCCCACACCCTGCTGACCATTGGCGAAGATGCGCCGGGTCGGAAGAAGCTCTGGATCACTGCCCGCCAGCATCCCGGCGAGACCATGGCCGAGTGGTGGGTGGAAGGTTTTCTCGAGCGCCTGCTGGACGAGGAAGACCCGGTCGCGCGCCAGCTGCTGGATCAGGCGGTGGTCTACCTGGTGCCCAATATGTGCATCGACGGCGGTGTCAGAGGCCACCTGCGTTGCAATGCCCGCGGGCGCAACCTGAACCGGGAGTGGATCCAGCCCTGCCCGGACAACTCGCCGGAGGTCTACTACGTGGTCGAAAAGATGAAGCAGACCGGCGTCGATTTCTCCCTGGATGTGCACGGCGACGAGGGCCTGCCGTACAACTTTATCGCCGGTGCCGAGGGTATTGCCAGCTGGAACGATCACAAGCAGGCCCAGCTCGATGACTTCAAGGCCTTGCTGGCCGAAATCAGCCCGGATTTCCAGACCGAGCACGGCTACGAGGTCGACGCGCCGGGCAGTGCCGATCTGAAAAAGTGCACCGACTTCGTCGCCGAAACCTTTGACTGCCTGGCCATGACCCTGGAAATGCCGTTCAAGGACTCGGCCATCACTGCCATGCCGGAGATCGGCTGGAGCCCCGGCCGCAGCCAACTCCTCGGCCGCGCCTGCCTGGACGCCATCTGCCGCTTCCTTCATCGCCTGTAGGGACGTTTATCGTTTCAAGAAAAGAGCTTGGAACCACCGAAAACACCGACGACACCGAAACCTAAAAAATTCACTTTTCGGTGCTTTCGGTGTCTTCGGTGGTTGCCCAAGGAATTTTTTCTCTACCCTTTGCGTCTTCGCGTCTTAGCGTGAGGAAGGGCTTTTCCATCAAACCCGGCTGGCGGGGTCGACGAGTTCGAGGCGGCGGAAGGCGATGCCGGCCTGGGTGCGGTTGCGGACTTCAAGCTTGTGGAAGATCTCGCTCATGTGAGCCTTGACCGTGCGCTCCTGGATGCCGAGTTGGTCGGCGATCTGCTTGTTCAGGCGGCCATCGGCGACCATGGCCAGGACGCGGAACTGCTGCGGGGTCAGGGCGGCGATCTTTTCCGATAGCTGAATGTCCTCATCGGTGCTGGCCGTCTCCGCCACGGCGCGGGACAGGTGAGCGGGGATCCACTCGCGGCAGTCGAGCACGGTATCCAGCGCCTGTTTGATTTCATCCAGGCCGGAGCTTTTCGGAATGAAGCCGGCGGCGCCGTGATCGAGGGCGCGGCGAATGACGCGCGGGTCTTCGTTGGCCGAGACCACGACCACGGCCACGGCCGGGTAATGGCAGCGAATCGAGGCAAGGCCAGCCAGGCCCTGGTTGCCGGGCATGTGCAAGTCCAGCAAAACCAGGTCGATATCTTCGCGGCTGTCCAGCGTGACCAGCGTTTCCGGCAGGTCCCGCGCCTGCAGAATCTCGGCATCCTCAAGGCAATCGTCCAGCGCCTGTACAAGTGCGGCCCGAAAAAGCGGATGATCATCCGCAATCAGAACTCGCGTGCTCATTTCACGACCATGCGCTCTTTTCCTCTCACCTCTTCCTTACTTACCTCTCACCGCCTTCCATCACTGCACCGTCCATCCGCCATCAACCACGATCGCCTGTCCAGTTATGTTACGCGCCGCCGGGCTGGTCAGGAAGGCGCAGATGCCGCCCAGTTCTTCCATGCTGATGAACACGCCCTTGGGCATGGGCTTGAGCATGATGGTTTCGATGACCTGGTCTTCGCTGATGCCATGAACGCGGGCCTGGTCGGCGATCTGCTTTTCCACCAGGGGTGTTTTGACGTAGGTTGGACAGACGGTGTTGATGGTGATGTCGGTATCGGCGGTTTCCAGGGCGATGACCTTGGAAAAGCCGATCAGGCCGTGCTTGGCGGCTACATAGGCGCTCTTGTACGGGCTGGCTACCAGTGAATGAATGGACCCGATGTTGACGATGCGGCCGAAGCCGCGCTCGCGCATGCCGGGCAGCAGTGCCCGCGTCAACCGGGCCACACCGACCAGCATGATCTGGACCAGCTGGTCCCACTTTTCCATCGGAAAGTCTTCCAGCCTGGCAACATGCTGGATGCCGGCATTGTTGACCAACACATCGATCGGATCGGCAAACTGCCGGCAGAAAGCGGCGACAGCCTCATCAGAACTGACGTCCAGGCCAGCCGATGTCGCCGTGCCGCCGCCGGCGTTGATGGCTTCGGCCTTGGCCGCAGCGGCCTCCGCCGACAAGTCAGTGACGATCAGTTCACAGCCCTGGGCGGCCAACTCTAGGGCGATGCCGGCCCCGATGCCGCTGCCGGCGCCAGTAACCAGAACGCGTAGCGATTGTTTGTTCATGCTTGTATCGTAGCTTCAGCAGCCTGCAAGGCTAACAGAGTAGCTGACCGCCTGGCCCTGTACCAAAGGGTAGCTCCCCGAGCTGCCCGGGACTGCTAATGTCATGCTGGGAAAACATCGAATTCAAGGCCAACTCGACATGCAACCATCTCACCCTGCAATTTCTCGATCGCCTGCGCTGGCGCTGTGGCTGCTTTTTGTGCCAGCCGCCCTTGGATTGAGCGGGTGCGGCGCCGTTGATGCGCCGGACCAGGCACCCATCGAGGCCGGTGCCGGGCAGTTCGAGCAGGTCATCGCAACCTTCCATCGCGATGGCGACGACCTGGTGACAGCCGGACTTGGCCTTGCTGGCCTGACGGGCCCGGCCCCGACGGTCACGGCAGGCAGTAAGGCATTCGAATTGCGCCGTCTGGCTTTTCATAACGCCTGGAACGCCCTGGCCTCTCTGACCCCGGCTGGCGGACTGGGCGGATTGCTTGCCGACTTGCCCACCGTGCCAGGTCGAGAGTGGCATCGATTTGTCCAGCTTGATGGTGCCAGCCAGCCGTTCCGGGTGCTGGTCCAGGTGCCCGACAGCTTTGACCCGCAGGCGCCGTGCCTGGTTGCCGGCCCGGCGTCGGGTTCGCGCGGAATCTATGGTGCCTTGCCCTTGGTCGCCCCCTGGGCCTTGCCGCGTGGCTGCGCGGTGGTCTACACCGACAAAGGGGCCGGCACGGATTTCTTCGTCTACCTGGACCAGACGGCTGTTGATCTCCAGGGTCGTCGTCATTCGACCGAGGGCATCCATCGTCCACTGGCATCGGCACTGCCCGATGGTCAGCCAGAGGCGGTCGTTGTCATGCCGCATGCTCACTCCGGGGACCATGTCGAATCAGATTGGGGTCTGCACGTGCTTGCATCAATCCGGTTTGGCCTTGATGTGCTGGTCGAAATTCACGACGGCCAGCTCGATGCCGACGCCGTGGAGGTGATTGCTGCGGGTCTGTCGAACGGGGCCGGTGCAGCCCTGCGCGCGGCCGAGCTGGATGATGATGGTTTGATCGATGCCGTGGTCGCCGTGATGCCGAACATCAGCCCGCCCGACGTGCCGCACCTGTTCGACTACGCAACCCTGGCCGCGCTGTATCAGCCCTGCCAGCTCGCCGACCTGGAGCGCGTGATGGCCAAACCGCTGGGCAATCCCATGATTGCTGCAATCGGCCAGACCCGCTGCGAGGCACTGTACGAAGCCGGCCTGATAGGCGCGCCTGAGCCTGATCTTGCCCGTCGCGTGCTGGTTGATGGCGGTTTCGATGACGCGGCCCTTGGGCTGGGCACGGTCAATGTGGCCCTGGACTTGTGGCGCTCGGTTGCAGTGACCTATGCCTCGGCCTACCTTCGCAGCCGGCCCTTTGACATGCCGTGTGATTACACCTTCATTGTGACTGCTGACCAGCCCGACCAGCGCGCCGCCTGGTGGGCCTCCCATGCGGGTATTGCACCCGGCGGCGGAATCGAGATCAGCGATGGCCGCGCGGGTGGCACCGATCCGGTGTTGCCTGGACTGCGCTGCCTGCGCGAGTTGTTCGAGGGTGAGGGTCCCCGGAGCGATGCGCTGCGTGCGGCGATCGAGGCGACCCGGGCCAGCGCCCGCCTGCCGGATATTCCCGTCTTGCTGATCCATGGTCGCGACGACGGCCTGATTCCGGCCGCCTTCGCATCACGGCCTTATGCCGAGCAGGCCCGAGTGCATGGCGCGCGCCTGGCTTACTGGGAAATTGACCGGGTTCAGCACTTTGATGCCTTGTTGAGCGCGCCCGGCGTGGGCCAGCGCCTGGTGCCGATCCTGCCGTTCGGCTGGGCTGGCCTGGACCATATCGAGGCAGTTCTGCGCGGGACCGGCGAGATCGGCCAGGATCGTCGTATCCATCCCACCCCGGCGGCAGCCGGGGAATCGCTTGAGTGGGTCAACCTGGGCCTGGATTGACCAACACCTGCCGGGTCGCCCGGCACTTTTCCGCCGCGGGATGCCAGCGGCTCACGCCCTCCAGACCGGTTCATGGGATGATAAATCATGCGGTCAGTGCAACAGCGATCCGCAACACGAGCAGATCGGGTGCATCCATGACAGGACGTGGGTCTGCCAGCGGCGGAATGCATCAATGCCGCAAGGGCAATTCGGAACGCACGGGCAAGGTCCGTGCAACAGGAGTCTGGCAATGACAAGCATGCGCGCCGCCACGGCGGGACTATGGGTTTTTCTGTTGGTCGGTTGTTCAGGTTTCCCGACGCCGCGAGCGGGCCTGGATTTCGATGATGGGCTGGAGGCTGATGCGCTTCTGAGCCGAACGGTGGCTGCCCATGGCGGCGATCTTCGCGCATACCCTGGCGACTTCAACCTGGCCATGGACGGCGAATGGGGCAGGGCGATCGTGCGCATCCAGCCTGTCGTTACCGATGTCGGCTTCCGGATTCGCGCCGAAGAGCGGTTTCGCCCTAGCGACGACATTTACGCCTTGCGCCACGAGGGTCCGGACGGCGTCAAGACGGTATTTCGGCGTGGCGATGCAATCGAGATCTGGTACAACGGCGAGCTCGATAGCGACCCGGCCCGGCGCCGGGCCACGGCCATGACTACCGATGCCTTCCAGATGTTTCACTTCGGTCCTTCGTTCCTGCTTGGCCGGGCAGTAAGCGTCGAGCGACTGGCCGACCGCCGCGAAGCGTCTGTACGTTACCGACGTATCCTGGTCACGATTCAGCCCGGTTTCGGTGAGGCCGAGGAGGACCAGGTGGTGCTATGGATTCACCCCGAGACCGACTTGACCTGGCGCATGCACATCACCTTGAACGGATTTGAAACCACGCAAGGGGCGCACGTCGACACGACTTTCCTCGAATACGACCAGGTGGGGTCTTTCGTTTTCCCGGCCCGCTTTGTCGAGCGGGTGCGCGGTCCGATTCGTATCCGCGCCCACGACTGGTGGATCACGGCGCGCGATCAGGACCGGGGTTGGAGCGAGGACGATGTCAGGCGGCCTGATTTCGCTGCAGCCGCGGCGGCCGATGCTGGCAAAAACTGATCAGGTTGTCGCTTGGCGGCGCGGGCCGCCGACCCTGTCAGCGCCGCCGCCTTGCCAGTCTGCCTAAGACTCAACCAGCGGTTCACGCAGAAAGGCCTGCTCGCGGTCGCCGAAGCGGTTCCTGGCCTCCGGATCGTCCAGCGCCTCGGCCAGCGCGCTGACCAGTTCGTACTGGCGGCTGTCGAAACCGGCCTCGTTCAGTGCAGCGACAAAGCCACCCTGGCCCCCGGCATGAACCTGGGCCAGCGCGGTCAGCTGTGGATGGCCCAGATCGAGGTTGCCGGGATCGTTGAACGAAGCCTCGCAGGCCTCGCGCGACAGGGAATGGTAGCTGCGGCAGTTCAATGGTCGCGCCGAGTAGCCGCGGCATCGACCGGACTCGAGTACCGGGCAGGGGATGTTGGTAGTCAGCACCTGGTCGGCAGGCAGGGCCCGTAGCTGCTGGTTGGCCTGTGCCACGCTGGCGCAGAAGTCTTCCCAGTCTTCGCGGCTGAGCGCTTCGTGCAGGAAGTCGATCAGCGCGAAAACCTCGACCGGGTTCACCATGACGCGCAGATGGCAGCAAAAGTCGCAGCCGGCAGCGCAGGCCAGCGGCCCTCGCTCGTCCCGGGGCAGACGCCGGATTTCGGATTCGATGACGCGTTGAACCTGGCGCAAACTCCGATCGGGTCCGGTCCGCAGTGCTTTCCTGGACTGATCGACACTGATTTCGGCGACGCGGATTCGAATGGCCTGGTAGCTGGGGCGGGCATGACTCATGGCAGGTTCTCGTCGACACAATTCACAAAAAGGCGAACTACCTGGAAAGGATAACAGGCCACGATCGCCACCCAGCCGCGCGTCAAGGCGCCTGGCGTCCTGTGCTCATGTAGAATTGCGCGACTGCTTATGAGACTCATCCGACACATTCATTCAGGGTCGACGCCCCGGGGCCGCTGTGCGCTGGCAATCGGCAACTTCGATGGCCTTCACCGCGGCCACCAGGCCCTGGTGAAATCGGCTTGTGCCCGCTCTGACCAGCTCAGCCCGGCGCTGATGTGCTTCGAGCCCATGCCGGCCACTTTCTTGCGGCCGGATCAGCCGGTGCCGCGCCTGTCCAGCGTGCGGGACAAGCTCCAGCTGTGCCGCGCCCATGGCCTGGAACAGGTATTCATGCCGCGCTTCAACGCCGGTTTCGCGGCCCTGTCACCGGAGCAGTTCGTCGAAAGCATCCTGGTTCGAGGTGCGGGTGCCCGGCTTGTGGTGGTCGGTGAGGATTTCCGTTTCGGCGCCCGGGCCGCGGGAGATGTCAATCGCCTGGTGGAACTGGGCCGCGTTCATGGTTTTGAGGTCGATGTTCAGCCAGCGGTGATCGACGCCGGCGAGCGCATTTCTTCGTCTGCCATTCGGGGCGCCCTGGCCGCGGGGAACCTGGCGCTTGCGCGCCGCTGGCTGGGCCGTCGCTACGCGATCTCCGGACGCGTGCTGCGCGGACAGGCACTGGGTCGGACGCTGGACTATCCGACCATCAACCTGCGTCCGCCCCTGCCGCCCGCATTGGCCGGCGTTTTTGCCGTTCGCGTCAGCGGAGCGGGGCTGGAACAGCACCCGGCCGTAGCCAACCTGGGTCAGCGCCCGACGGTCAATGCGACCGGCTGGCTCCTGGAAGCGCACCTGTTCGATTACGATGGAAACCTGTATGGTCAGCATGTCAATATCGAGTTCATCGAATGGCTGCGACCGGAGACAAGATTCGCCAGCCTTGAAGAGATGAAGACCCAGATGGAACTGGACGCTGCCAAAGCCCGCAAAATCCTGAACCCTGAACCCTGAACCCCCGACTAGCCAGCCGCAAACCCGATGGATTACAAGGATACGATCAATCTGCCCGAGACGGCCTTCCCGATGAAGGCATCGCTAGCCACGCGCGAGCCCGAGATGCTCAAACGCTGGTATGAGCAGTCGCTGTACCAGCACATCCAGGAAGCGACGGCCGAGCGCGATGCCTTCATTCTCCACGACGGTCCGCCCTACGCCAACGGCGATATTCATATCGGTCATGCGGTCAACAAGATTCTCAAGGACATCGTGGTGCGCTCGGCCCTGATGGCCGGCTACCGGGCACCCTACGTGCCTGGCTGGGACTGTCACGGTCTGCCGATCGAACTCCAGGTCGAGAAGAAAGTGGGCAAGGTGGGCCAAAAGGTGGACGCAACCACCTTCCGCCAGAAGTGCCGCGAATATGCCGACCAGCAGATCGAGCGCCAGCGCGAGGACTTCAAGCGCCTCGGTGGGCTCGGCGACTGGTCACAGCCCTACGCCACCCGTGATTTTTCCTACGAGGCTGACATGCTGCGCGCCCTGGCGCGCATCGTCGAGCGCGGCCATCTCAAGCGCGGAGTCAAGCCTGTGCACTGGTGCTTCGATTGCGGATCGGCCCTGGCCGAGGCGGAGATCGAGTACCAGGACAAGGTTTCCACGGCCATCGACGTGCTGTTCCCGGCTGTTGACGCCACCGCGCTGGGCCGTGCATTTGGCGTCAGCGGTCTGGCTGATGGCGCCGGCCTGGTGATCTGGACCACCACGCCCTGGACCATTCCGGCCAACCAGGCGGTGTGCCTGAACGCCGAGCTCGATTACGACCTGGTTCGCGGCAGTCGCGGCGCAAATCGGGTGGAAATCGTCATTGCCAGCGAGCTCAGGGAAGCCGTGTGTCAGCGCATCGGTCTGGAGCGAGTCGACATCCTGGGCACCGTGCGTGGCCAGGCGCTGGAGCGGCTGAGCCTGCATCACCCCTACAACGGCCAACAGGTTCCAGTGATTCTCGGTGAGCATGTGACCACCGAAACCGGCACCGGCGCGGTGCACACCGCGCCCGGCCATGGCCAGGAAGATTTCGAGGTCGGCCTGATCTACGACCTGCCCGTGGTCAACCCGGTCGACAGCCGTGGCCTGTTCGTTGAGGATACGCCGGTGGTTGCCGGGCAATTTGTCTGGAAGGCCAACAAGACCCTGGTTGAGCACATGCGTGGCAACGGCACCTTGCTGGCCGACGAAGACTTTCAGCACAGTTACCCGCATTGCTGGCGACACAAGACGCCGACCGCCTTCCGGACCACGCCGCAGTGGTTCATTGCCATGGATCAGGCCGGGTTGCGCGCCGATGCACTCAAGGCGATCGATAGCGTGCGCTGGGTGCCTGACTGGGGCAAGGCCCGCATCCGGGGCATGATCGAGTCGCGGCCCGACTGGTGCATCTCGCGCCAGCGTACCTGGGGTGTGCCGCTCGGCTTCTTCATCGACCGTGACAGCCAGCAACCTCATCCGGACACTCCCCGCCTGCTCAATCAACTGGCAGACATCGTTGCCCGCGAAGGGGTCGATGCCTGGTACGGCGAGGGCATTACCGAGCGCCTGGGTGTGGATCCCGAACGCTATGAGCCGGTCCCGGACATTCTGGATGTGTGGTTCGATTCCGGCGTGACCCACCACTGCGTACTCGACCAGCGTGCAGCGCTGAGCCGTCCGGCCGACTTGTACCTGGAGGGCTCGGATCAGCACCGCGGCTGGTTCCAGTCCTCGTTGCTGACCTCGGTGGCCATGCATGGCAAGGCGCCCTACCGGCAGGTCCTGACTCACGGCTTTACCGTCGACGCCCACGGTCGCAAGATGTCGAAGTCGCAGGGCAACGTGGTGGCACCGCAGCAGGTGATGAACACGCTCGGTGCCGACGTGCTCAGGCTGTGGGTGGCGGCCGCCGATTACCGTCAGGAAATGAATGTTTCTGACGAGATTCTCAAGCGTGTCTCGGACGCTTACCGCCGGATTCGCAACACGGCTCGCTTTCTGCTCGGCAACCTGCATGGTTTCGATCCGGAGCGCGATTGTGTCGCCATGGATGAACTGTTACCGCTGGATCGCTACGCGATCGACCTGGCCGACGGCCTGCAGGCAGAAGTGATCGATGCCTACGCCAACTATCGGTTCCTGCACATTTACCAGCGACTGCATCATTTCTGCAGCGTCGACATGGGCGCGTTTTACCTCGACATCATCAAGGACCGTCTCTATACCTTGCCGGAGAATCACCCGGCGCGTCGTTCGGCGCAGACGGCCATGTTCCACCTGCTTGAAGCGCTGGTGCGCTGGCTGGCCCCGGTGTGCTGTTTTACCGCCGAGGAGATCTGGGCAGAAATGCCTGGCCAGCGTGACTCGTCGGTGATGCTGGCGACCTGGTACGACGGACTTCAGGCCGGCGAGCCGCAGCAGCGCGAGTTCTGGCAGCGCCTGCGCGCGGCGCGGGAAGTGGTCGGGCCCAAGCTCGAGGAGCTGCGTCGGTCCAAGGCCATTGGTTCGTCGCTGGCCGCCGAGATCACGCTGCAAGCCGAAGGTCGACTGGGCGAGATCCTGGCCGAAGTCGGCGACGAGCTGCGCTTCGTGTTCATTTCTTCCGATGTTCATCTCGGCCAGGTCGACGAGGCCGTGGCCAGCGCCGAGATCGCCGGTGATCGGCTCAAGGTTGCAGTGCGCGCGACTGATCATGCCAAGTGCGTGCGCTGCTGGCACCACCGCGACTCGGTGGGCAGCGACGCCGACCACCCTGAGATTTGCGGTCGTTGCGTGACCAACGTCACCGGCGCTGGCGAAACGCGACGCTGGGGCTGACATGCTGCCGATGCGACCTGGAAAATTCCTGATGTGGCTTGCCCTGGCGGCCATCCTGGTGTTTCTCGACCTGTGGACCAAGCACCTGGCCAGCACTCACCTGGCACTTTATCGCCCGGTCGAGGTCAACGCCTGGCTGAATCTCACCCTGGCTCACAACTCGGGCGCGGCATTCAGCTTCCTGGCCGATGCCGGGGGTTGGCAGCGCTGGTTCTTTTCGACAGTGGCCGTGATCATCAGCCTGGTGCTCATGGTCTGGCTGTGGCGCCTGCCAAATCGCTCGCGCCTGTTACCAACGGCCATAGCCCTGGTCCTGGGGGGGGCGATAGGCAACCTGGTTGATCGGGTTCGCCTGGGCTACGTGGTTGATTTCATAGACGTGCACTGGCGCGGTTACCATTGGCCGGCATTCAACCTGGCCGACAGCGTGATCGTGATTGGTGTGGTGTTGCTCTTGATCGAGGGGTTCCTGCCGCGGCGCGGCCCGGAACCGCCCAGGCTGTGAGCCGCGCCGACCTGGTCGTGGTCGGCGACGGCCCGGTCGGGCTGAGCACCGCCTTCGCCCTGGCCGAAAGTGGCCTGTCCTGCCTGGTCGCGCCGGTGGCTGGTGCTGATGAAGCGTTGTCGATGCCTGCCGGTGTTGAAGCCACTGCGCCCAGGGTCGCCTGGCGCCAGGACCGCCTGTTGAACGCCCTTCAGGCGCGCAGTCGGCGCCTGTGGCTGGACTGGATGGTGCGCCTGGCGCAAGAAACGGGGGTCGACCTGGGCTACAGCCGTATCGGCTTGTTGCTGGTCGGGGAGGTGGCCGAGTCGGCCCCGGAAACCCTGATGCCGGGATGGGAGTGGGTCATGCCGGTCAGCTGCGAGCCGCGGCTGTCGTGCGCTGAAATCCACGGTCTGTTCGGCGCTGGATTCAGCCAGGTCCGTCACGACCGCCTGGTTCATTCGCTGCGCCTGGCCCTGCGAACCCGAGGCGTCCCGCTGCTTGACGAGCAGCGGGTCAGCCGTATTGAAATTACCGGCAACGTCGCGCCCGCGCTGCAATTGGATGACGGAACCAGCCTGCAGGCAGACGCCGTGATTCTTGCCGCCGAGGACGACAATGCCCAGCTGCTGTTCGAGTCCGGTCTTGATGAACTGGAACTTCCCGAGGCCAGGGCCCATCACCTGTTGTTCAATCCCGGCAGTCGCCTGCTCAACCACGTGGTCAGCAGCGATGAGCTGTTGCTGTTGCCCCAGCCCGACGGTCGCCTGCTGGCGGTAGACACCGGTCCGGCCGACCGCTACGGGTCGTCAGACGAAGCGCTCGACATGCTGTTGACCCAGGTCGGCAATCGCCTGCCGGCACTGAGTCGTTTTGATCTGCAGCGTCACTGGCTTGCCCCCTTGCCCGGACCCGCGGGAGGCCGGCCCATGCTCGGGCTCTATCCGCATCTGCGCAATCTCTGGATCAACGCCGGCCACTATCGAAACGGCCTCGATATTGCGCCAGCCATGGGCGAGCTGCTCGCCGAGCACCTTCAGGGCGGCCCCGGTTTCCCCGAGCTGGGGGTCACGCTGCGCCAGCGCAACTGAACACGGGAACTTGAAACCTTCCTGATAGAATCGTGGTCTAGGATTCAGTATTCAGCTGATCGTCATCAACCAAGGACGGAATCAACATCATGAATGAGCATCTTCGTACTACGACCCTGCCGCGCTCTCAAGGCGTGGAAATCGACGAGGGCGCACGCAAGGTCCTGCGCAATACCTGGAACCTGCTGTCCATGACCTTGCTGTTCAGCGCCTTCATGGGTTACGTGGCCATGGCCAATAACTGGCCCTATCCGGGCGTGCTGATCACGCTGGTAGGATATTTTGGCCTGTTGTTCCTGACCATGGCTTTGCGCAACTCGGCCTGGGGCTTGCTTAGTGTTTTCGCCCTGACTGGCTTTATGGGAGCGACCTTCGGACCGATCATCAACAGCTACCTGACCGTGTTCAGCAACGGCCATGAGTTGGTCATCGCTGCCTTCGGCACGACCGCCGTAGCCTTTGTCGGCCTGTCCGGCTTTGCCATGGTGACCAAGCGCGATTTCAGCTTCCTCGGTCCGTTCCTGTTCGTCGGTATCCTGGTTGCCTTCCTGGCCGGGCTGGCAGCGATCTTTTTCCAGATGAGCGCCCTGGGTCTGGCCGTGTCAGCCATGTTCGCCCTGCTCATGTGTGGCCTGATCCTGTTCCAGACCCAGCAGATCGTGCGTGGCGGCGAGCGCAACTACATCATGGCCACCGTCACCCTGTTTGTGTCCATCTACAACCTGTTCAGCAGCCTGCTGCACCTGTTTGGCTTCGCGTTCGGCGAGGATTGAGGGTGAAGACGGGGTCTTTATCCTCTCGCCCCTTCCCTCCAGACCTCTCCCCGAGCTACAATACTCGGCTTGCCCGGAACCTGGTCGCGGGTTCCGGTCCATCAACCGAGAAATAGCGAGAGCTTAAACAATGTCCAAGCAATTCAAGATTCCGGCGGAAATGCGCACGGATGTAGGGAAAGGTGCGAGCCGCCGCCTGCGTCGTGCCGGTCGGGTGCCAGCCGTGGTCTACGGCGGCAACCGTGAGCCTGCCACCATTACTGTTGACCACGATTCGGTTCTGCACATGGCTGATGAAGAGGCGTTCTTCTCGTCGGTGCTGGAGCTGCAGGTTGGTGATGACAAGCGTCAGAAGGTCGTCGTGCGCGATCTGCAGCGCCACTCGTTCAAGCCGCGCCTGTCCCACATTGATTTCCTGCGCATCTCCGATGACCAGGTCATTCGTATCAATGTGCCGATTCACTTCGTCAACGAAGAGAAATCCAAGGCTGGCCGCAAGGCCGGTGTGGTTATCTCCCACCAGGTGGTGGAAGTGGAAATCGACGCCCTGCCCAAGGATTTGCCTGAGTTCCTGGAAGTCGACCTGTCGGGCCTGGAGCCAGGCGGCAGCGTCATGCTCAGCGAGATCAACCTGCCTGAGGGTGTGACCATTCCCGCCCTGGAAATCAGCGAGGACAGCGATCACCCGATCGTGACTGCCATCTTCATTCGCGAAGGTCAGGGCTCCGGCGAGCTGGCGGCCGAGGCCGATGCGGTTGCCGGTGAGCCTGCCGAGGTGGCCACTGTCGCCGAGGACGAGGAAGCCGAAGACGGCGACGGCGAGGCGACCGAAGGCGAAGAGGACACCGAGGCCAGGAAGGACGACTGAGCCAGGCCGTGAGCGGTCGCTGGTTGATCGTTGGCCTGGGCAATCCAGGCGCGAAGTACGACCGGACCCGGCACAATGCCGGGTTCTGGTTTCTGGACGCCATCGATCGCCGGCAGGCGCTGAATCTCAAGTCCAACCGCAAGCTCCACGGCGAGGCGTCGAAGTTCTTGTTTGACGGCTGCGACTGCGTGTTTCTGAAGCCGGACACCTTCATGAACAATTCCGGCCAGGCCATTCGCGCGGCAACCGATTACTACCAGGTGGCTCCCGAGCAGGTGGTCATCGCCTACGACGATCTCGACCTGCCGCCGGGCACGGTGCGGCTGAAGCAAGGGGGCGGTCACGGTGGCCACAACGGCCTGCGCAGCACGTTTCAGCACCTCGGCAGCCAGAATTTCTGGCGGGTGCGCATCGGTATCGGCCATCCGGGCATTCGCGAGGCCGTCACTCCCTGGGTGCTGAGCCGAGCCGGCGCAGAAGACGAACGCGCGATCGAGGATGGAATCGCTCGCGCTGTCGACGTGCTCCCTGATCTGCTCTCGGGCCGTCCGGAGCTCGCCATGCAGCACCTGCACACCCGAACCCAGACCCCTGAAACCTGAACCCTTCCGAAGGAATTTCCCATGGGCTTCAAATGCGGCATCGTCGGACTTCCGAACGTCGGCAAGTCAACCTTGTTCAAGTGCCTGACCAGGACTGAAATCGCGGCGGAGAACTATCCGTTCTGCACGATCGAGCCCAATGTCGGCATGGTGCCAGTGCCGGATCCGCGCCTCGACGAGTTGGCCGCCATCGTCAAGCCGGAGAAAGTCATCCCGACGATGATGCAGTTCGTCGACATTGCAGGCCTGGTCGCCGGGGCCTCGAAAGGTGAGGGGCTGGGCAACAAGTTCCTGTCCCACATTCGGGAAACGGATGCCATCGCCCACATTGTGCGCTGTTTTGTCGATGACGACGTGACCCACGTGGCCGGCAGGGTCGACCCCATCGCTGATATCGAGACGATCGACACCGAGCTGGTCCTGGCCGACCTGGAAACCGCCGAGCGCGCGCTGGATCGAACCAGCCGCCAGACCAGATCCGGTGACAAGGAGGCCAAGCGCCTGGCTTCCTTGCTCGAAAAGGTCGTTGGTCATCTTGGCGAGGGCCTGCCGTTGCGCAGCCTCGAACTGGAGGCCGAGGAGCGCCTGGCGCTCAGGTCCTGGCAGTTCATTACCGCCAAGCCGGTTCTCTACGTGGCCAACGTTGACGACGCCGGCAATGACGACAATCCCCTGGTTGCGCAGGTGAGCGAACGGGCAGCGGCCGAGGGTGCCGAGGTCGTGGTGCTGTGTGCCGCCATGGAGGCGGAGCTTGCCGAGCTCGAGCCCGACGAGCAGGCCGAGTTCCTGGCCGAGCTGGGCCAGGCTGAGCCCGGTCTGAACCGATTGATCCGAGCCGGCTACGCCTTGCTTGACCTGTTGACGTTTTTTACTGCCGGGCCAAAGGAGGTGCGGGCCTGGACGGTGCGCAAGGGTGCCACGGCGCCGCAGGCGGCCGGGCGCATTCACACGGATTTCGAGAAGGGCTTCATCCGCGCCGAGACGACCGCCTTTGCCGACTACATAGCCGGCAATGGCGAGGCTGGTGCCAAGGCGGCCGGAAAGCTGCGCCTGGAAGGCCGTGATTACATCGTCCACGAGGGCGATGTGATGCACTTCCGCTTCAATGTCTGAGTGCAAGCGATTTTTTCAACGCCGTGCTTGACTGTGGCTGGACTTTTCGAGACAATGGCGAGCTTCGTCCGGGTTTAATTGCCGGATCCAACGTCAGGAGTGAGTTGACAACCGATTTCTGGAGGGGTACTCAAGCGGTCAACGAGGGCAGACTGTAAATCTGCTGGCTAAGCCTTCGCAGGTTCGAATCCTGCCCCCTCCACCACTTTTGCCGATTTGGGAATAGTACCAAGGACGATGCGGGTGTAGTTCAACGGTAGAACCTTAGCCTTCCAAGCTAATGATGTCGGTTCGATTCCGATCACCCGCTCCAACAATTTGATAGCGCGCCCACGTAGCTCAGGCGGTAGAGCACTCCCTTGGTAAGGGAGAGGTCACTGGTTCGAGTCCAGTCGTGGGCACCATTTTGAAGGGAATCCGTCCGCGGGTTGCCCGGTAATTTTGACGATACGTCTTTAACAATCAGGGAAACGGAGTTTTTGACTCATGTCCAAGGCAAAGTTCGAACGTAGCAAGCCGCATGTGAATGTGGGCACGATTGGTCACGTTGACCACGGCAAGACGACGCTG
>SLQY01000185.1 GCA_007131235.1 Wenzhouxiangella sp. | reverse complement strand
CCCCTGTGCGAACAATATCCTGCGCGATCATCGCGCGAATTCACGAATTGTTCGGGCTAGGTCGGGCCGGGCGTGAATGTACTACAATCAAACGCGGTCCCACTCGCCGGCAAGCATGCGACAGCGCGCGTACGTCAACGCTTTACCAGGACGGCCACCCATGGCCGCTGTGGGCCTGCTGTGCCTGGTCGTGGTCCTGCCCGGCTGCATGCTGCGCGATGCCTATCGGCAGATGGGAGAAATGGAGGGCGGTTGCATCATCGCCGGCACCGTTGAGGGTGAGCACACCTCGGAAGGCCCGATCGTGGTTGCCGTGGTCGAGAGCGGTGAACGCATGCTGGGCTCGACGCTGCACACGGTCGATCATTTCGTTCTCAACCAGCCAGGGCGCTGGATTTTCGGGTTGGTGCCGGGTCAATACCGGCTATTGGTCTTTCAAAGCCAGGATGGCAGCCTGGCCTATCAACCTACCGATCCCTTGCTCGTGTACCCGGATGACGGACCTATCGACTGTCCGGCCGGCAAGCGCTTCGACGACCAGGTGTTGCATCTGGACCAGGCCCGGTCACCGAACGTGGATAGATTACTGACGCTGGACCGTGGCCGGCAGAGCCTGGACGACGATCCAAACCTGGTCGGCAGCCTTGGCCAGTTGACCGCCTATGGCACGGTACTCGATATTGCCGATCCCCGGTTTGCGGCCAGGATCGCCCGTGACAGCCAGTGGCGTCCGCTGGACTTCGTGCTCAATGGCTACATGGGTATCTACTTTCTCGAAGAGTATGACCCTGGCCGCGTGCCGGTGTTGTTCGTGCACGGCATGAACGGTTCTCCCAGCGTATTCGTCGATCTGCTGGCCGGGTTGGACCGGGAGCGCTTCCAGGCGTGGTTCTACTACTATCCTTCCGGCCTGTCACCGTCGGACCTGGCCGATCACCTGGCCAACACCATGCTGGAGCTGGAATTGCGTCACGAAGTCGGCACGCTGCACGTCGTTGCCCACAGCATGGGCGGTTTGCTGGCCCGAGCATTCCTGCTGCGACGCGAGGAGCGAGGCTCGGTGGCCTCGGTCGGTGTGTTCGTTCCGCTATCTGCCCCCTGGGGCGGCCACGATGCCGCGGGCCGAGCAGTCGACTCGTCGCCCATCGTTCTGCCGGTATGGCGTGATATGGCACCAGGCAGCCAGTTCATCGAGGGCCTGTTTCACCCGGATCCCGCCGGTTCGGCACCGGCCGAGAAGCACCTCTTGTTCAGCTATCAACCCGATGGATACGTGCGCTTCGGGCAGGCCGATGATGGCGTCATCACGCTGGCCAGCCTGTTGCGCCAAGAAGCCCAGGCCTCGGCTATCTCGATTTTCGGATTCAACACCACCCACTCGGGTATTCTCTCCAAACCATCCGCCATTGAGCGGGTCCATGCCATTCTCGAAGCAACCGCGGACCAGTCCCCCGGCAACTGAGGCTTGGACGGTTCTGATGGAACACTGATGGAACAACGATCGACATGAACGGAGAGTCAGTCAAACCGCCTGCACCTGACGTCAGGCTACCGGGTTTTGCCGATATCGAGCGGGCGGCCGCGCATATTGCCGGTCTGGCCCATCGCACGCCGGTACTGACCAGCACGTATTTCAATGACCGCACGGGCGCCGAGCTGTTTTTCAAGTGTGAGAACTTCCAGAAGGTGGGTGCATTCAAGTTTCGCGGCGCCTGCCACGCCATCTGCGCACTGACGCCTGAGCAGGCCGCGCGCGGCATCATCACCCATTCGTCCGGCAACCATGGCCAGGCCGTGGCACTGGCAGCGGCCATGAACGGGCTACAGGCGGTGGTGGTGATGCCGAAAGACTCGGCCCGGGTCAAGCTCGACGCGGTGCGCGGCTACGGTGCCGAGGTGGTGCTGTGTGAACCGGGAACGACGACCCGGCAAGCCGCCGTCAATGCGCTGATCGAGCGTCACGGTTACCACGAGATACCTCCTTACGACCATCCCGACATCATCGCCGGCCAGGGGACGGCGGCGCTGGAATTGCTGGAACAGGTACCGGACCTGGATGTGATCATGGCCCCGGTCGGCGGCGGTGGTTTGCTCGCCGGCACGGCCATTGCTGCCCGCCACCTCAAGCCGGCCATTCGGATCATTGGTGCCGAGCCGGCCAACGCCGATGATGCTGCCCGCTCCTTCCGCTCCGGCCAGATCGAACCGGCCGCTGCCGCCCGGACCATCGCCGACGGCTTGCGGGCCACGCTGGGGGTGCTCAACTTCGCCGTCATTCAACGCCATGTCGACGATATCGTGACCGTGTCGGAGCAGGCCATCATCGACACCACTCGGGCGGTCTGGGCGCGCATGAAGATCATCATTGAACCCTCCTGTGCCGTGCCGCTGGCGGCTTTGCTCGAAGGCAAGTTTGACGCCCGCGGCAAGAGGGTCGGGGTCATCCTGACGGGAGGCAATGTGGATATCGATCGGTTCGTGGCGGGGTAGCGCCAATGGCGCCGATGAAGAAATCCGACCTCCCCACCAAAACCTGCCCGGTCTGCCAGCGCCCGTTTGCCTGGCGCAAGAAATGGCGTGATTGCTGGGACGAGGTCCGTTACTGTTCAGAACGCTGTCGACGGCAGCGCAAGGCTTGGCGGTGAGTTTGCCCGCCAGCGAACTGGCCCTCTAAACCTGAAACCGATACCGTCCTTTCAAAGTCCCCACTTTCGATTCCTACTGTTTAAGATGATCGAAGCGCCACATTGACACGCCGGGACATGATCATGACTTGGAAAACCCATCTGCGCCTGTTTACCTTTGCCCTGCTTCTGCTTCCCGCCCTGGCCTGGCCGTGGAGCCGTTATGCCCATGAGCTGGTGGGGTACCTGGCCATGCAGGACCTGTCGTCCGAAGCGCGGGCCGGGGTGGTGGCCTTGCTCGGCGACGACAATCTGGCCCGGGTGGGCTCCTGGGCCGATGAAGTCAGGCCCGACCGGCCCGAAACGGGGCCATTGCACTACGTCAACGGTCCTGTGGATGCGCTCTTCCCGGCCGAGGCGGATTACGCCCTGGCCCAGGGCAACGTGTACTCGGCTATTCTCGGCTATGCACCGCGCGTGGTCGATGTCGACCTGCCCGTCACCGAGCGCGCCGAGGCCCTGAAGTTCCTGGTCCACTTTCTTGCCGACCTGCACCAGCCGCTGCATGCCGGCTTCGCCGAGGATCGCGGTGCCAACCTGGTGCCGGTGATCTATCGTGGCGAAACGTTGAACCTGCACCGCTACTGGGACAACGAGATTCTTGACCCACACCGCGAGCGCTACAGCGCCGCCGGCCTGGCCGCCATCCTCCATCACCGACATAGCGATGCCGAACGCGACCAGTGGGCGGCCGAATTCGATGTCCGCGCCTGGGTCGTGGAAGCACGAGCCTACCTGTTCAACGGCCTCTACCCCCTGCCTCGCCGCGACCACGGCACGGACGAGGAAGATGCTGTCATGGTGTTGGATGAAAGCTACCGCGAAGTCTGGCTGCCTGTGGCCGAGCGCCAGCTTGCCCGCGCTGGTGCGCGCCTGGCCGCCGGCCTCAATGCGCTGTTCGAGACTGGTACCTCACCTTACGCTCAATCCCCCGTGGCGATGCCGCCACCGGGGCATTGAACGCTCTGCGGACCTGCGCCGCGAAGCGCGAGCAACGAATACCGTTGGTGGTTCGTTGCCGGGTTGACCATTTCTACTTGCCGTCGATGTAGTCGCGGTCGTCGAAGCTTCGGACCCACTCGGGCCGGAGCAGGATCAGGGTGGTCATGACTGCACCGTTGATGAAGCCTTCCGGAATCAATACCAGCGGCATGAAGACCAGGTAGTCACTCCAGATCAGGGTCCAGGGGTGCGCTCCCAGCCACCCGATCATGACGCCGCCAACAATGATCACGCTGCCGATCACGGCCATGGAAGAGAAGTGGGCGGCGACCAGCACGTAGACAAAAAAGTGGCGCGGCAGACGCTGGTAGATCAGGTGATGCAGGATGTTGGCCAGAAAAACCGGAAAGACGACGCCGATCAGGCCGTTGACGCCGATGGCCAGCCATTCACCGGCCAGAGCGCTGATCAGAATCAGGGCGGTGGACCCGGCAACCAGGGCCAGGCGCCAGCCAAAGATCAACACCATGGTGGTCAGGCCCAGCAGGTGAAACTGAAGACCGGGATGAGCGCCGGCCTTCAGCCACCACAGGCCGGCCAGGAGCACGGTGCTCAGGCTGAACAGGCCGTGCAGGTCGTTGTGCTTGAGCAGCTGCCACGGCGCGCCGATCAGGTTCCAGCCGAAAAAGCTCAAAAAAATGGCTGCAGCGGGAATGGCCAACCACAACGGGAGAAATTCGCCGGGGATCGTCATCGGCAGTGGGCTGCCGGCTCAAGCGGCAGCATTCAGCCTGTCGTTGAAGCGCTCCCGCCAACCAGCAATGGCCGTATGCTCGGCTGTCGGGCCGGCCTTGATGGCGCGCTCGGCAAATTCGATGGTGACCAGGGCGTCGATATCGGCCACGCTCAAGTGTTCGCCGGCCAGCCAGTCTGAAGCCTGCAGACGGTGATCCAGGTCGTCGAGGAAGAATCCGAAACAGTGCCGGCCGCGCTCGGCCAGGGCCGGAATCTGCGCCACCGGTCGTGGTCCTGGCAAGGCGTGATCACGGAAACCCGGAAAATGGTTGCGAAAGGCTTCCATCACCGGAATCAGTCCGCGCATGAATACCCAGTCTGTCCAGCAGTCAACCGCGGCCTGCTCGTCGGGCTGGGATCCAAACAACGCTGGCTCGGGGTGCAGGCGCTCCAGGTAGCGACGAATGGCGCTGCTTTCCCAGATGCAGTTGCCGTCATCAAGCTCCAGCACGGGCACGGTGTTGTTGGGGGAAAGCGCCGAAAATGCCGGACTCATCTGCTCGCCTGCGCGCAGATCGACTTCGACCTGTTCCAGGGCAATTCCTTTCAGCGCCAGGTACAGCGTGACTCGGCGCGGGCTGGGCGCGCCGGTGCAGGTATGGAGTTTCACGTCTGCATTCCCGGCTGTCTCACAGCTGGTACTCGATGATCAGTTCCACCAGCTCATCGCGCGAAATGGCGTTGTCGTGGTTGGCGTCGAATTTCTCGAAGATCTTGGAGCTGGTCTTGATGCCGTGCTCGCCGAGCAGGTAGCGCACCAGCTCGCGAAACTCCCCACGCGACAGCACGCCGTCGCCGTTACGGTCAAATTCCTTGAACAAGGCGTCGATCAATTCTTCCTGGTTCATGTGCGTTTCCCCGCGCTGTTTTTAACAATCTCAGGATCGCTGGCATTGCCATCCTGGCCTCAAAGGATAACTGCCGACACCGGTGAGAAGTAAGAAGGAAGATGAAAAAAAGCCGCGGAATCCGAAGATTCCGCGGCGGTCAGCCGGAACATCCGCGATCCGACCGGGCAGTTACCCGGCAACCTGTTTGGTTGCCGGGTAAATGACTACTCGGCAGCTTCCCGGACGATGATCCGGCCCTGCATGTAGGGATGCGGGGTACAGATGTAGTTGTACTCACCCGGCTGGGTGAAAGTGAAGCTGTCGCTTTCGGCGTGCCCGAGCATGCGCGTGGCAAACATCTCCGGTCCGCGCGTGCCGACGGCGTTGTGGATCCCGGAGAACTCGCCGGCCATGTAGGTGAACACGTCCTCGTTGACCCAGGTTACCTTGGTGCCGGGCTCGATTTCGATTACCTTCGGGTAGTAGGAATTGCCGATGATTTCGACGAACACCTCCTCGACTTCGGGGCCATAGCTGACCGTCCGATCGGGCTGGGCAGGAACGCCATTGAGCCGATCAGCCGGGGCGAAGGGTGAAATGGCCCGCATCGCGGTTTCACGGATCTCGGCCAGTTCCTCGTCGCTGAACTCCGGCCCGTCGGCCAGGATGGTCTTGGGCGTATCGGCGTCGGCGGTGGCCACCAGCGCACCGATGGCGCCTCGGCTGGTGGAGCCCACTGCGTGGGAGAGCATCAGGTAGACGCCTTCATCGGGCGGTACCCGGAACTCGATCACCCAGGAGTCGGAGGGGCCGGCGGTGACGGTCTGACCACCCGGCATCCAGGCCTCGGGGTGGCCCTGCCAGTAGACGTAGTCCCAGACAATGCCGACCAGGTGGAAGGTAGAGATCAGGTTGGGACCGATATTGAGAAAGTAGATGCGCACGTAGTCGCCCGGCTTGGCGGTGATGGGCTCTTCGATGTAGCGGAACACGCGGCCGTTGAAGGCGGTGTAGAGCGGCTTGCCTTCGACGGCGTCCTTGCCGCTGGCATAGAACTCGTGCTGGATCATGTACAGGGTCAGGTCGGGGCCATGACCCAGCTTTTCTTCCAGCTTGTACCGGGTCTCTTTCGGCTCGACCACGATCATCCCGTATTGACCGAACAGCACGTGCATCGGGATGGCGTGTCCACCCGGGGCGCAGTGCCACATGAATACCCCCGGCATGTTGGCCCGGAAGGTGACACTCTTGCTTTCACCCGGCCCAATCTGGCCGACATATTTCGAGGTCTGGGTATTGGCAGCGTGGATCGATGCACCGTGAGGAACGGTGCCAGTGTTGACGATGGTCATGCGCACGATATCGCCCTGGGTCACGCGCAGGGTTGGTCCCGGAACCTTGCCGTCGGAAACGAAGCCGTCGTAGATCACGCCCTGGCCGATGTAGGTCTGGCCCTCGTCCAGGCTGATCGTGAATTCCACGTCGGGCTCGGCATCCTGTGGCACGAAGCTGGTGGCTGGAATATCCAGGCCCTCATCGCGCTGGATGATCTCGATGAACTCGGCTCCTTCGAAGATCGGATCCAGGCCGCGCTCGGTGCGCGCAGCGGCGACCTGGGCCGCGGTAATCGAATCGGCCGCACCCAGGGGCAGACCGCGCTGGTTGGAGACCGCGGCCAGGATGTCCTGACCGGTAACGGTATCCATGCGCTCGGTCTGAATTTCGTGCATGAAGCTGTCGTTGCAGGCCGGACAGGCCAGGGCGTTGGCTGAAAGCAGCAGCGCCGCAGCGCCGGCGGCGAGGACGACCAGGGTGTTCCTGGCCCGGGTTCGTTGCTTGGTATGTTGGACTGACATGATCTTGTTCCTTACCGACTTGCAGCCGGTGCTGTCGTCAATTGGACTTACTCGTCGCGCAGTGAAAGCAGGTAGGCGACGACATCGTGGATCTGTTGCTCGTTCAGCGAGCGATTGAAGGCTGGCATGGTGGGTGCCAGGCCGTGGGCCATGCCGCCGTCACGAGTGACCTTGAACAGGTGTTCGGCGCTGAGTTCTTCGCGCAACAGGCTGGCTGGCGGCGGGTTGAAGGCGCGTGCCGCTGGACCATCGCCCTGGCCGCTGTTGCCATGGCAAGAAGCGCATTGCTGCTGATAGGGTTGCTGGCCGGCTTCCGCGCTGCCCTGGATTTCAAAATCTTCGGCCACGGCCAGTGGGGCTGCCAGCAGCAGGCTGGCCAGCAAAGCGAGTGGGCTGAGTGCTTGCATCGATTGGATCAATTTCATGGGTCGCTCCTTGGGCTCCCAGTCCGGACATTGACCTGAGGCGGTTCCCGGAACCTGGTCAGACCAGGGCCGGGGACGAGATCGCCGGACTGCTTTCGATCCCGATGGGAAACATTCTACGCGCATGCATCTATTTGTGACTTGATGTGTATCAAATGCATGAATTTGGGGAGAAAGGGGTGCGCCTGGCGTTGGTTAGCGTATTGCGTTGATCGCGGTGAGGAGGTCGGCTTTGGTCTGCAGGCCGATCAGGGTCTGGCGGAGCTTGCCTTCGCGGTCGATGATCAGGGTGGTGGGATAGGTGCGGGCATCGAAGAGCTCGCGGGCCTGCTCGGCAGTCGCGAGCCACAGGGGGTAGTTGGGCTCGATCTGCAGGCGCCGCTGCCAGAAGCGCTGGATGGCGCTGGCACTGCCGGAGTCAATCGACAGGCCGATGACCGTGGCGTCGCCGGCTTCCAGGCTGTCCTGCAGTGCGACCAGGTGCGGTATCTCAATCAGACAGGGCGAGCACCATACCGCCCACAGGTTGAGCACCACGAT
>SLQY01000353.1 GCA_007131235.1 Wenzhouxiangella sp. | reverse complement strand
CTCCACTTCAGGGCTTCTCGCCCTGCGGGCAAGTCGCCCTTGCGTTCTCGCCTGCACGCGCGACGGCTCCACTTCAGGGCTTCTCGCCCTGCGGGCAAGTCGCCCTTGCGTTCTCGCCTGCGCTGAAGATCCGCCGGTGATCGAGCGGATACTGAATCATCTGGCCAGCAAGGATCTTCCTGGCCTGTGGGCAGAAAGCAGCGCGCCACCGGCCCCGCGTATCGGCTTGCCTCACTGAACTGTAGAAAACCGACTTCAGATCACGCTTTGCCCGAGCGTGGTCAGGCGTCGCTCGGGCAGCTCCGGCGCCATGCCCGCCAAATCGGGATCGCTTTCCCGTCCGATTGGTGAAGATTCTGTGTTCCGGAGATCTAAATAACATAAGCGCCAGGCACCAGACCGGAACGTTCACTCCGCTTTCGTAGTCATCCAGCATCTGCATCATTTCGACGTATGCCGCATGCTCCATTAGTGCCACCGGCGTTGCGGTTTCCAGATAGAAGCAAGCGCAATGGTCGTCAAGAGCAGAATCAAAAAGAGGCGGCGCATCGGGCTTAACTTCATGCTGTTCTGGTTGGTGCCTTGAAAGCTCGGTTTTGTGATAGCGCTCACATTGTAGTTTATGCGGTGTTGGATAGCGCTGGTAACCGCGTCAAGCATCGTGATATTCTCGCCCGGTCAGCAGGGAGATACCAGTGCACGTCTGGTAGTTGACCGGCCTTGGATCGACATTCTACCGCGACTCAAGACGCCTCTATAAGAAAACGTATCCCCATGAAAAAGCTCGGCACTCTATCTCGTTGGCTGCTTCTCCTGTCTTTTGCGGCCATCACGGTATTCTCAAACCAGCTCTTCGCTTCCAGCCCCATGAGCACCGAGGGCGCTTGGAGCATTGCTTCCGGCGACTGGTCTGATCCGACCATCTGGAGCGGCGGCATGGTGCCGGATGAAAACACCCGCACCCTGATCTCCCAGGGAACGCACGTCACAATGACCGGAGAGGGAACCTCGGTCGTCAAAGCGCTGGTCGTGCACGGTGTATTCGAAGTCATTGATTCCGGCTCTGGTTCTCACCGGGAGTTGATCACTGATTGGATCCATGTCAATGCACTCAGCAACCAGGTTGGCGGGATACCCGGCGGCGCTTTGTTGCGGATTGGCAGCGAGGATGACCGTTTCCGCTTCGATACATTCACGCTGACCCTGGCTGGTACCGAGATCGGCGACAAACTCGTCGAAATGCCCCGCGCAGCCGACCCAGGCGAGCCATCGGGCCTGAACAACCGGGCGTTGATGACGATGATGGATAACGATGGTTTCCTCATGACAGCCCGAGGTGGGCGCCTGGAAATGTATGGCCAGGACAAGATCAGCTTTACCAAGCTGGCTGAAACGGCAGAGGCAGGACACACTGAAATTCTTGTTCACAACGTCATCGAGCGAAATTTTTCCGACGGGGCTTCCGATAAAAATGGGTTCATCACCTCCGCGGAAGATGACGGCGAACTGAACTGGACGGTGGGCGATAAGATCGTGGTCACCAGCACCGACTACGACTACTTGCAGTTCTCGCGGGCGACCATTTCAGACATCATCGACGTTGGTGACGGAACCAGCGTGCTGGCGCTTGATCAACCGCTTTCGTATCGACACTTCGGTGAGATCGAGACTTACCAGGTGCCAACTCCGGAGGGCGGTTTTACGGAAAAATCCCTGGATATGAGAGCGGAAGTCGCATTGCTCAGCCGCAATATCGTGATTCAGGGGCTTGCCGAGCAGGATACCGACATCGAGCCGGGCGACAGGGCGCTGGCGGAGTTCATGCCGCGACAGCACACCCCGTTTACAGCGCTGGATCCCGAGGTTCAGGACACACAGGTGGCCAACGGCATTGGCGGTCACATCATGATCATGGGATCGCCCGTTCGGGATAACGTCATCGACGGGGTTCAACTGAATTTGATGGGCCAGTCATCCCGCCGTGGGCGCTATCCCATTCATTGGCACATCGCGGGTGATCGCGGCCCAGATGGTCAAAACCGCAGCGGCGATCTGTTGCGCAACAGCTTGGTGACGAACTCCAACAACCGGGGCGTGGTCATCCACGGCACAAGCGGCGTTCGCGTGGAAGGTGTCACGCTGTTTGATGTCCATGGCCACGGGTTCTTCCTGGAAGATGCCGTCGAAGTGGACAATGATTTCATTGCCAACCTGGCCATCGCCATCCATACCGTTGGCGGCGAAGACGGCACGTTCCCCAACAATAATATTTTCAATTCCTGCGCTGGCAGTCTGCCCTGTCGACTGAGCGATCCCGGGTTGGTCGAAGCATTTCAGAACATGAATCGCGGCCTTGATGACAGCGGCAATCCAAGGCAACCCAGAAATGACCCCTTCATTGTCGATACCCATGATCTGTTCCAGGTGTTCGAGAGCCGTGGGGCAGGCTCGGCGGCGTTCTGGATCACCAATCCGAACAACCGCTTCATCGGCAACATCAGTGCCGGGGCATTCGGGACCGGGTTCTGGTACATCCTGCCGAGAATGCCGATCGGTGAATCTGCCCACATCATGGCCAATACCGACTGGAGCGATGAGGACAGCTTGAGCGCAGCCCAGCTATACCTGCGTAATTTCCTCAAAACAGAGGGGACGCCGGACGGCTATTCGCCCAACGAACTGCCGACTGTCTTCGATTACAACACCTCGCATTCAGCGCCAACCGGATTCACCATTTTCAGAGGCGAGGATATTGAAGGCGGGGCCGTTGATCCGGACTACATCAGCCCGGAAGGGAAGACGATGGAGGAGTTGGGTCTGACACCCAACAACAACTCCGCCGGCATGTACCGAGCCGCTGCCAGAACAAACAACCAAAACCTGACCTTTACCGCGTATCGGGGCTGGAAAGCACGTGGTGCGGCCACCTACATCTTGTACAACGGCAACCTGGTCTTTGAGGACGCACAAATTGCGGATTCGATGATGGGAATTTTTGCCCCCAGAGTGCGAGTCAGGAACTCCTTGCTGGTTGGCGACAGTCGAGGCAACTCTGACCACAGTCTGCCGGTCAGCCTCATGACCTTTTATGACCGATGGAATGCGATCGAGGGTAGTCATTTTGCAGGCCTGCACCGCGCGGACGCGCATCTGTACATGTTTGACAAGCAACTGGTCTCTGCCCAGATCAGTGACTACGTGACAGGCGTTACTTTCGAGGATGACGGCTCACCTGAAAGCGTCAGCATCGGTTTTGGTTACAGCGGGCCGCACTGGGTTCCTCACTCATGGTCACGGTCAATCCTTGATATCGATGGCTCCCTGACTGGTCATGTCGGCGGCGGTCCCGGTACCGTGCTGGTGCCCGATATCCCCTTCATGGTCGGGAATTCCCCCGAATTTACCAAACCTCAAGGATGGGGCGTCTACCTGACTCCAGTCACGCATGCACGCCTGAATATTCTGGTGCCGCCTGCCAATTTTGCAGGAAACAATCCCAACCGAAACTGGTCGCTTACTTCACCGGAAGGCGTCAACTACAGGGTCTTCAGGGGTGTCGGCTTCAATACGCCAGGTCATGGACAGTTGCAGGGTACCCAGTTCAATATCCGCTCGCGGCAGGAACAGCCACTGAACGAAACCTACGCCATTGACTTCAGTGACGCTGATTCCAGAAACGGCAAGATCGTGATCATGATGGATATGGATCAGGACAACGTACCGCGGCCTGACAGCGACTTCGATGGCGCAACCGTGATCAAAGTCATTGGCGCGGGCTATCGCCTCCCATCGCTTGGGCGACCCCAGGCCAGCGAGGCGGCGTTGCGAAACGCGACCGAAACGGCCTTCTTCTGGGACGAAAACGAACAGGCACTTTTTCTCAATATATTCGTCAGGGAAAGCCCGATCATTGACCTGGTCCAGGTACCGGGGGACTTGATCTACCAGGACCGTTTCGAAGACTAAGAAAATCCAGGACAGAGCCCCGGTCTGAATTTAACGAAACAGATCCAGCAACCTCGTTTTCTGGACTTCGGATAGCCTAGAAGAGTGATCATGCCCTCATTTTATCCCGCCATACCTGGCCCGTGAAGTGCTGAAGGCATCGGTTTTTTGCCGAGGGTTCGCCTCTGCCATATTCCCCCTGTGGTGTTGTGCAAAGTCACTGCCAGATGACACTCGCGCTGTTTCGATCAAATCGCCCGCGAACCAGGGAGCGGCAGGCTGAACGCCGGGGTTTCGGACTGGTTGTGCAGTGGTACCGACAATGTGTTGTCCCCGACATCCAATCGCAGCGGCCGGGTTTCTGACTGAAACTCGGCCGGCAGCCGGTCGAAGGCCTCGGCGAAATCGCCGTTGATCGCGTTCTGCTGCAGCCAGATCAGGGCGCCCAGCAGGCGCCGCTTCGCGCCGTAGTCCAGATGACGGACGTGATAAGCACCCATGTGAACCGATCCTATGCCGCTGAGTTGACAGCCCATGACGTTGCTCAGGCAACGGAAGCTGAATCGGCCCGGCGGATCGGGCAACGTGGGCGCCGGATCGTCGGCCAGGAGGGCGTCACGCATATCGTCGCTGCACCACTGCCCGTAGGAAGACGCAATACGAGCGTTGGTGGCCTCGCCGTCGAATAACAGCTTGTGCAGCGGCTTGCGCATGTGCTGAACAAGCGTGTCAGACGGCAGATTGGAGAGCTGGTTCATTGCCTCGTGAGAGGCCGCAATAGACCGAAACTCTCCCTGCAGGGGCTGACAAATGCTGAGCGCATCTGGTTCCGGCAGATCCTTAACAGCTTGACAACTGGCAGGCATCGGATAACCGGGAGGTAACTCGGCCAGCATGTCGGCCAGTAGTACCGCGCTACGATGGATTTCCTGGGCATGGCCCACCAGTCGCACGATCAGGGTGTCGGAATTCGTGCCCAGGCGTCTCCAGGTCAGCAAGTAGTCGCAGGTATCGACCAGCGCCTCATCAACGCGACCTTCGACAAAGCGCAACGCATGACGGGTATGCAGGTACTGGTTGACCTGAAAGGCGGGTGTTGGAAAAAACAACTTCGGTGGAAACACGTCTTGCACGAAATCATGTTCTGCCAGTGCTTCGATGCGATCCAGCAGCGGTTCGTGGCGCGTGACCAGTTCACCGACTGCATCGACATCGACGCGAACTTGATCCAGACAATTACCGCGCCCTGATTGACAAAACAGGTCGCGGTCCGCGGCATCGGGGCGCAGAGATGAATAGTGATTGGCGGCCGTGGAGCCCGACATCAAGCTGCCGTTCGTCCGCGTCCATGTCTCCCATGCCTGCAGATGCGCGGCTATGTCGGCCGCGATGACGGTGTCCCACTCCTCTCTGGGTACCGCATAAGGCATCAGCCATAGTGCCGGAAAAGCGTTTGATCCCTCAAAGCCTGGCGGATCGCACAGGGTAGCCAAGGCCTGTTGCTGCTGCTCGGTGGGTGGCAGCGCGCGCGATGCCATCCATAGCCCACTCAAAATAACCACCATTCCGATCAAAACGAAAGCCAACTTTCGCATGGGTGAGCCCTCCTGCAGTGCTCATTACCAATAGTGGCTGGCAACGCAAGCCAGCGCCTGCACCAAAGTTAGCACAAGCCGGCTTGAAAAAAAACGACCGGCTCCAATTTGTCGTTTTTTTTCAGTCCCCGAATCGGCTGTGGAAAAACTTGTCTTGCAGCGCCAGGTTGCCCAGCAGCAGCTGCGTAGCGGTGATTACCACGCCATCGCTGGTCCAGCCGGGCGGCAGCTGAAGATCGATGTCTGGCATCTGAATAATGTCGCCGTCGCCGCCGCTGACGTCGATCAGCACATGATCGGAGCCCCCTGCTGGCACGTTGCTTTCGTCGACCAGGATCTGGATGACCAGTGAATCGCCAGCCAGGATGAGTTCGTTGTCGATGATTTGGATCAGGTCGCTAATCTCGATGCTGATTTGCCAGTCGTAGCTGGCGCTATCGTTGAGCCGTAGCTCGCCTTCGATTGTCAGGGTGCCATTCTCGACATCGGCGTCTATCAGGCCATTGTTGGTGATCTGCAGGTTGTTGCTGAATCCGGTCTTGCCAACGCCGCGAATGCTGTGCCCGGCCTCCTGGATCAGATGGTCCGGCGCGGCGTTGCTATTGTTGCAGTCGTAAAACCAGGCATTGTTGCCACTCAGCTTGATGCTGCCGCTGAAGCTGACCGTGCCGACCGGCTAAAGAAAGGTGTTTGAGGCACCGGCGTCAATCCGCAGCAAGCCGTTGTTGACCACGGATTCGAGAATACTCAGGCGTTGGGCGTTGTTGATGCGGACCTGATCGCCGGCGTCCAGGGTCAGCGACAGGATGGCGCGATTGGCGTTGACCGATATCACCGACTCAATGCTCGTCAGGCCGGCATCGATTGCCACATTGAAGAGATGCTCAGCGGTATTGTTCGGGTCGACAAAGCCATCGCTCGGGACAAAGGTCCAATTCGCCTCCGTCCAGTTCCCGGTGCCGCCATTCCAGGTTGCGTCAACGGTGGCAGGCACTGATCCGAGCGGTTGCGCAGCAGTTGATGTTGCAGCAGTGCCAGGCTGTGCCGCCATCCCCCAGTGGATGCCGAGCAGCACGAAGAAGCCGACTAGCCTGCAGGACCGAATACTGATTGGCATGTTGCGATCTCCCGAACAAATGTGATGGCTCTGGCACTAACGCGGCATTTAGCAACGTAATGGCTCACTGGGCCGCGAAGCCGGCCTGAAGCGATTCAGCAAGCTGAGAGAATGAGCGCCTCTGGGTTTTGATTGCTCGTTCGTTTTATACTCTGTTGACGAAAGTTTGCGATGGTCCCAGTCGAGTTCGTAGTTTGCATTGCGCTGATGAGCCTTGGCACGCTCAATTTCAGCGATCAGCCGATTGGCGAAAGCCTGAAGCTGGCACGATTGCGTGGAGCGCCTTTTTTCGCTGGACCTTCCGTCTTCCAACCCGCTGGTTGAAGCAACGGCTGTTCTACATAAGGAGTTCGGATGAAGGGAGTGCTATTGACGGTGCCATGCACCCGTTTTCTCGTGTTCGCCCTGGTTCTATTGGGTGTTGCACTCTCAACGCTTGGCCAAGCTCAGCATTTGCAGGGAACACTGGACCAACAGGCCCAGGACTTGGTTCAGGTAGAGCGGTTGCTGCAGGCTTTGCCAGAGCAGCCACCAGAGCACCGCGATGCCATCCGGTTCCGGCTGGATGAACGCTTGCTCGACTTGTTGGGGAGCTTGAATGACAAGCTTGAAGACCTGGCGACCGAGTCTGAGGGGGAGTCGGACGATGATCTTTATTCGATAGCAGGTCGCCAGATTCGCCGCATACTCGACATCAGCCTGATGCGCATAGAAGCCATCAGCGACAGGGTTGCCGAGGCACGTGAGGAAGTCTCCGAGTTCAACGAAGGTCTGCGCAGCAACATTGCCGAGTCCTTCATTCAGGAGCAGCAGCTGTTGCGGTTGGGCTATATGCAGCGCCTTGTGGCTTCTCTGGCCCTGCTTGAGCGACTGACCGTGCAGACCGGGGATGATGATGAGCAAATTGCCGAGGTCGCCGCCGGCTTGCGTCCCTGGCTGGAAGACAATTCCGGGCTGCTGGCCGAGCGAACGGTGGGCCAGATTCGCCTGGATACCACCACCTTGCTGGAGTTGCGGGGACGGCAGGCCGAAGACCCGCTCGACCTTGAGCTGGCGGCGGCGGTGCGCGTTCTGCAGCGCAAGCAAACCCGATCCTTGAATAGCCTGGAAGCCACAGTCGGCATCATGGATGAGCTAGGCCTGGAAACCTCGGACTATCGAGCCCTTATCCTGCAGCAGCGCGGTCTGATCGGCGTTGAAATCCTGCAGCGAGAAGTCTTTTTGCGGGTGCTGCGTGATCAGCTCGATAGTCTGCAACAAGCCATCGTCTCGACCGGACCAAACCTGATACTCCGAACCATTGTCTTCGTCATCATTCTGCTGTTGGCCTGGTTGTTGGCGCGCCTGGCCCGACTGGCATTGCGTGCTGTCTTGCAGCTGCGCCACGTCCGCATCACTCGCTTGTCTGGCGAGGTGCTGGTGTCGGTTGTCGGCATCGTCACTTTTCTGATTGGTGTTTTGGTTGCGCTGGCTACGCTT
>SLQY01000235.1 GCA_007131235.1 Wenzhouxiangella sp. | reverse complement strand
GCCTGGTCCCAGGGCTTTCCATTGCTGCTGCTTGCCGCGCTGCTGCTGCCTGTGTCGGGCTGGGCCCAGCTGCGCATCGAGATCGTCGACGGGGTCGAGGGGGCCATGCCGATCGCGGTGGCACCGTTTGCCTGGGACTCCAGCCAGCCCGAGCCGGCGACCGGTATTTCCGAGATCGTCAGCGCCAACCTGCGTCGCTCAGGCCTGTTTGACCCCATGGCCGAACGCGACATGATCGACCGCCCGACCCGACCGCCGGAAGTGCGCTTCGGGACCTGGCGATTGCTGCGGGTCGATCACCTGGTCGTTGGACGCGTAGTTGATGGCCCGGATGGCTGGGGCCACGAGATCGAGTACCACCTGCTCGACGTGCACACCGGGCGCATCCTGCTGTCCCAGGCCTTGCCCGTCGCGCCGGGTGACCTGCGCTTCGGCGCCCACCGGGTCAGCGATGCGGTCTACGAGGCCTTGATCGGCATCCCGGGCGCGTTTGCCACGCGGATTGCCTACGTGGTGGTCACCGGCCTGGGAACGGGTGACGAGGTGTTCGAGCTGGTCGTGGCCGATGCCGATGGCTACAACCCGCAGACCATCGTGCGCAACTCCCAGCCGATCCTGTCGCCGGCCTGGTCACCGGACGGTCGCCGCCTGGCCTACGTTTCCTTTGCCACCGGACGTTCCAATATCATCGTCCAGGACCTGTTTACCGGACAGATGCGTACGGTCAGCTCCGAGCGCGGTATCAACGGTGCCCCGGCCTGGTCGCCGGATGGGCGCGAACTGGCGGTCAGCCTGTCGCGCGGTGGCAGTCCGGATATCTGGGTGATCGACGTTGACGGCCAGGCCCGGCCGCGCCAGCTGACCCATCACTGGTCGATCAATACCGAGCCGGCCTGGACGCCGGACGGACGGCATATTTTCTTCACCTCCGACCGCGCTGGTCGGCCGCAGATTCATCGCATGGATCGCAATGGTGAAAACGTGACGCGAATCACCTTCGAGGGTCGCTATAACTCCCGTGCGAGCCTGGCCGACAACGACAGGTTCTTTGCCGTGGTCCACAGCGACGGCGATAACGACTTCCGTATTGCTATCTATGATCGCGAAACGGAGCGTTTGCGTGTATTATCTGACGGCCGGCTGGACGAGTCGCCCAGCTTTGCGCCCAATGGCAGCATGGTCCTGTACGCCGCAAGGCATCAGGGCCGTGGTGTGCTGGCGGCCGTTTCGGCCGATGGCAGGGTGCGGCAGCGACTTGTAGTAAGTGAAGGCGATGTCCGGGAGCCGGCCTGGTCGCCAATAATTCAATAGCAATATTGCCCCTAGACAACACCTGATGAAATCGGGAGGTTTCATGAAAACTGCAATTCGTTTTGCTGCCCTTGTGATGATGGCCGCGCTGATCGCCGCCTGTGCAAGGGAAGTGACCCCGGAGCCGGCACCGCCGGAACCGACTCCGCCGCCGCCGGTCGAGCGTCCGGTGGAAACTGACCGTTTGGACCCGCGTGACTTCAGCGATGCTCGCAACCTGGACAACCCGGACAGCCTGCTCAGCCAGCGCGTGATCTACTTCGAGTTTGACCGCTCGAACGTACGTGCCCAGTTCCGTCCGATCATCGATGCCCATGCCGCCTACCTGCGCGCCAACCCGTCGGCCCGTGTCATTCTCGAAGGCCACACCGACGAGCGCGGCTCACGCGAGTACAACCTTGGCCTGGGCGAGCGTCGTGGCAACTCGGTCTACGAGATCCTGCGTGCGTCGAACGTGCCGTCACGTCAGATCGAGGTGGTGAGCTACGGCGAAGAGCGTCCGGTCTGTCGCGAAAGCAATGAAGATTGCTGGCAGCGCAACCGGCGCACGGAGATCGTCTACACCGCGCGTTGATATGACGGTCCTGGTCAAAAAGACAGTTCTGTCGGGCATGGCGGCCCTGATCCTGGCCGCCATGCCGTTTTCGCTTTCCGCCCAGGAAGGCGACGGCATGCTGGTCGTCCGGGTTCAGGAATTGCTCGAGGAGGTGCGCGAACTGCGCGGCCTCCTGGAATCCCAGCAGCGCGAAATCGAAAACCTGCGTCGGCGACAGCGTGACCAGTACCTGGATCTGGACCAGCGGCTTCAGCAGCTGGGACGAGACGGTGGTGGTGCTGTCGCGCCTCTCGCCGAGTTTGACCTGCCGCAGATGGCAGAGGACGAGCGTCCAACGACACCGCCCGCTGGCAGCGAAGCGCCCCGCGCTGATGTGCCGGAGGTGCGCGCGCCCATCGACGCACAGCCCGAAGTGACCACCTTGCCGATGCCGGCAGCCGGCGGTCCACGCGACCTCGGCACCCCCAGCGAGGAAGAGCAGGCGGCCTATGATCGCGCCTTCAGGGCGCTGCGGGAAACCCGCTACGCCGATGCTGCCGATGCGTTTGCCAGCTTCCTGGAGCGTTATCCGGATTCGGCCTATGCACCCAATGCCCAATACTGGCTGGCAGAAACCTTTTACGTAACGCGCGATTTCAGCACGGCCCTGGACTTGTTCAACGAACTCCTCGAGCGTTTCCCGGGCAGCAACAAGGAGGCCGATGCCATTCTCAAGATCGGCTTCAGCCACTACGAACTGCGCCAATGGAACGAGGCACGCGCCGCCCTGGAGCAGGTCCGGGCTCAGCACCCCAATACGACCTTGGCCCGTCTGGCCGAAGGCCGCTTGCGCGATATGCGCCTGGCAGGTCATTTCTGAAGCGCTGACGCGCTTCGGGAAGAACGGTAGAGGGAAGAAGGGAGCGGACGCTTTGTCGCTGTATCCCAGGTAAGCGCGCATGGCTGACGACCGTCTAAAACTTACCGAGATTTTTGCTTCCATCCAGGGTGAGTCGGACCTGGTGGGGTGGCCGACGGTGTTCGTGCGCCTGACGGGTTGTCCGCTGCGTTGCCGCTGGTGCGACACGCCGTATTCCTTTCATGGCGGAGACTGGTGGGACTTCGACCGAATCGTTGACGAGATTCGCCAGCTTGGGCCTGACCGGGTCTGCGTGACCGGGGGCGAACCGCTGGCACAGAAGCGCTGTCTTGGGCTGCTGGAACGCTTGTGCGACGAAGGTTTCATCGTTTCCCTGGAAACCAGCGGCGCGATATCCGTGGCCGAAGTGGATCCGCGCGTGATCAAGGTCATCGATTTCAAGGCACCGGGCTCGGCCGAGATGGCGCGCAACCTGTGGGACAACCTCGACCATCTCCAGCCCCATGACCAGATCAAGATCGTGATTGCCGATCGAGCCGACTTCGATTGGGCCCTGGCGGAGCTCGAGTCGCGGCACCTGGACCGCTGGCAGGTTCTGTTTTCGCCGGTCTGGAACGAGTTGCATCCGCGCCAGCTGGCTGAATGGCTGCTCGAAGCCAGGGTTCAGGTTCGATTGCAGGTGCAGCTGCACAAGTATCTCTGGGGTGAAGAGCCGGGCCGGTAGGACTAAATCACGGTGCTGCAGGTCATTGCGTCGACGCGCTCAGGACAACCCGTCCAACTGCGCCGGACGCGGTAGAATCAAGGGTTAGCAATCTCTGAATGGAGACCACAGAAACATGGATTTAAGCAGGACGCTGGACCAGGTTCGCAAGGCAGTGGCAGAGGCCGGTGCCAGGATTCTCGAGATCTACGCCGACCCGAGCCGTTTCGACACCGAGACCAAGGATGATGACAGTCCGTTGACCGCGGCTGATGTGGCCTCGAATGACATGCTGGTCGCCCGGCTGCGCGAGATCGCTCCCGAGATTCCTATCCTTTCCGAGGAATCGAAGCAGGCACCGTGGTCGGAGCGCAAGCACTGGAAGCAGTGCTGGGTCGTTGATCCGCTTGATGGCACCAAGGAGTTTCTCAAGCGCAACGATGAGTTCACCGTCAACGTGGCCCTGGTCCGTGACAACAAACCGATACTGGGGGTGGTCTATGCGCCCGCCCTGCAGCGCTGGTACTACGCAGCCAGTCACGAGGGTGCCTGGCGCCAGCATGGGGGCAAGGTGGTCGAGCGGATTCACGTCGCCGAGAAGATTCATGATCGGCCGTGGCGGGTCGTCGGCAGTCGGTCGCACAATACCGCCGCCGTCGACGCCTTTGTCGATGCGCTGGGCGATGCCGAAATGCTGGCCATGGGTTCATCGCTGAAGCTGTGCCTGGTCGCCGACGGCAGCGCCGATGTGTATCCACGCCTGGGCCCGACCAGCGAGTGGGATACTGCCGCCGCCCAGGCCGTGGTCGAGGAGGCCGGTGGCCAGGTGCTAAATGCCGATACTGGCAAAGCCCTGACCTACAATGGCCGCGAATCCGTACTCAACCCGCACTTCATTGTCTGCGCCGAGCCTAACCCGGCCTGGTTCCCGGCAACAAGGCAGGGCTGATCCAGCGTCTCGCAGCGCAGCGGCCAACAGTTTCAGCAGGCCCGGCTCCATGCCATGGGCCTGATGATTGATAACGTGACGATTTTCCCGCAGGGGGCATGATCCATGAGTCTTTCGCAAGCGGCTGAGGCTGCGCATTCCATGAGCCATCTCGACATGCTCGAGGCCGAGGCCATCCACATCATGCGCGAGGTGGCGGCCGAATTCACCCGCCCGGTGATGCTGTACTCGGTCGGCAAGGACTCCTCTGTCATGCTGCACCTGGCCCGCAAGGCCTTCTATCCGGCCCCGCCGCCGTTCCCGCTGCTGCACGTGGACACCACCTGGAAATTTCAGGCCATGTACGAGTTTCGCGATCGTGTTGCCGCGGAAGCCGGAATGGAATTGCTTGTTCATATCAACCAGGAAGGTGTCGAACAGGGAGTTGGGCCGTTCAGCCACGGTTCCAGGGTACACACCGACATCATGAAGACCCAGGGCCTGAAGCAGGCGCTGAACAAGTACGGATTCGACGCGGCGTTTGGCGGTGCTCGCCGTGACGAGGAACGATCCCGGGCCAAGGAGCGGGTGTTTTCGTTCCGCGACCGCAACCATGCCTGGGACCCGAAAAACCAGCGCCCCGAGCTGTGGAACCTGTACAACGGTCGCGTCCACAAGGGCGAATCGATTCGCGTCTTTCCGTTGTCGAACTGGACCGAGCTGGATATCTGGCAGTACATCTACCAGGAAGACATTCCCATGGTGCCCTTGTATTTCGCCGCCGAGCGGCCCGTCATCGAACGTGACGGCATGTTGCTCATGGTCGATGACAACGAGCGCATGCCTTTCGCGCCCGGCGAGCGCCCCCAGCCGCGCATGGTTCGCTTCCGCACCCTGGGCTGCTGGCCGTTGACCGGCGCGGTGGAATCCACCGCCACCACACTGCTGGAAGTGATCGAAGAAACCATCCAGGTAAAGAACTCCGAACGCCAGGGCCGCGCCATCGACCAGGATGCCGGTGCGTCCATGGAAGAGAAGAAGCGCCAGGGATATTTTTGATATGTCTATTGAAACCCTGCTGAAAGAACATGCCGAAAAAGACCTGCTGCGCTTCATTACCTGCGGGTCCGTGGATGATGGTAAGTCGACGCTGATTGGGCGTCTGCTGTTCGATTCACGCCAGGTATACGAGGACCAGCTCTCGGCTGTCGAGCGTGATTCGCGCAAATGGGGTACCCAGGGTGATGCAGCCGACCTGGCCTTGCTGGTCGACGGCCTGCAGTCCGAGCGTGAACAGGGCATTACCATCGACGTGGCCTACCGCTATTTTTCCACGCCGACGCGCAAGTTCATCATTGCCGACACCCCGGGCCACGAACAATACACCCGCAACATGGCCACCGGTGCCTCGACCGCAGATGCTGCGGTCATCCTGGTCGACGCGCGCAAGGGGCTGCAGACCCAGACCCGTCGGCACAGCTTCATCGTCTCGTCGCTGGGTATCGAGCAGGTCATCGTCGCGGTCAACAAGATGGACCTGGTCGACTATGACCAGGCGCGTTTTGAAGAGATTGCCCGCGACTACCAGCGCTTCGCCGACAAGCTGGATTTCAAGGCCATACACTGCCTGCCGGTGGTGGCGCTGAACGGCGACAACGTGCTCGAGCCCTCGCCCAATATGGCCTGGTTCGATGGCCATCCCTTGCTGAGCCTGCTGGAAAGTCTGCCCAGTCGCCAGGCCGATGCCGACGGCGAATTTCGTTTCCCGATTCAGTACGTCAATCGCCACAGCTCCGAATTTCGCGGCTTCGCCGGCACCGTGGCCGGTGGCCAGATCAAAACCGGCGAACGTGTCATGGTCATGCCGTCAGGGCGGCAGAGTGCCGTGGCCAGTATTGTCACGTTCAACGGCGAGCGCGCACAGGCCCGCTGTGGCGAGGCCGTTACACTGACTCTGACTGACGAGATCGACATCAGCCGAGGCGACATGCTGGTACGCCCCGAGCAGCGACCCCGCGTGGCCGAGGCCCTGGATGCGCGCGTGGTGTGGATGGCAGACCAGCCCCTGCTGCCGGGACGGCAGTACGACGTCAAGCTTGGCACGCGCACGGTCGCAGCCACGCCGGAGTTGATTCACCATCGCATCGACGTCAATACGCTGGAGCACCGGCATGTCGACGAACTCACGCTCAACGAAATTGCCCTGGTTCGCTGGCGCTTGAGCGCCTCGGCGGCCTTCGACAGCTACCGGCACAACGCCGCCACTGGCGCCTTCGTCATCATCGACCGGATCAGCAACCTGACCGTGGGTGCCGGCATGGTCGTGCGCCCGGTGACCGACAGCCTGGCTGACAAGTCGCAGAACGTGGTCTGGCACGAACACCGCATTGCCAAGACCCAGCGCGCCGGTCAAAAGTCCCAGCGCCCGGCGGTGCTGTGGTTTACCGGCCTGTCCGGGGCCGGCAAGTCGTCGGTGGCCAACGCGCTGGAACTGGCCCTGTTCCAGCGCGGCTACCACTCCTACCTGCTTGACGGCGACAATGTCCGCCACGGCCTCAATCGTGACCTGGGCTTTACCGACGAAGATCGCGTTGAAAACATTCGCCGTATCGGCGAGGTGGCCAGGCTGATGGCCGACGCCGGCCTGGTGGTCTTGAGCGCTTTCATCTCGCCCTTCCGCGCCGATCGGGCCATGGTTCGCGAGCTGATGGAATCGGGCGAGTTCGTGGAAATCCACGTCCAGGCCAGCCTCGAGACCTGCGAAAGCCGCGACCCCAAGGGCCTATACGCCCGCGCCCGCGCTGGGGCCATCCGCAACTTCACCGGCATCGACTCCCCTTACGAGGCACCGGAAAAGCCGGAAGTGGTACTGGATACCGAGTCATTGTCGATCGAGGAATGCGTGGACGAACTCCTCGACTACCTCAAGAGCCGCCGCATCCTGGTCTGAGCAAGCCGACTACCGCCCGCCTCGCACGACCACAACCTTCGGCCCAGCGAAGGTCGAAGGAAGGGTGCGGTTTGCCGAAGGCAAGAAGCGCCCTTCTGGAGACCGTCAAGCGCGTGTGCCCGTTGCCGCACCCGGTCAATCCACAATCAGGCAGGACACAGATCGTAGCCCGGCCCAACGCGGCCGGGGCCCATGTCGATTCCATCGACACAAGCCTGCTCCAGCCGGCGATATCGCCACTGTCGCAGAGCAAATGACTCGATCCCTCGTAACAAAATCACCGCTCCCTACCAAATTTAAGCTTGAAAAAGATGGGGTCGGAGAAGCATCGGGTGGTACCCGCCAGCTCGCGGCCTGACCGGGTGAACGGCCTTGTCAATGCCGTCGAAATGAGTGGCCTTGGGATCGGTAAACTTCTTTCGTGGCACCGGTGATTCCGTGATTTTGATCTCGCCTTACTGATGCTTGAAGGCTTGGGAAGAGGTTTGTACCCACTTCCGCACCCGGTCAGTCCACGATCTGGCAGATACCACCCGCTGCGAGAGTGCGGGGGAGTCGGAAAGTCGCACAAGCGTCAGACCCGGAGGTAACGCCGGAGAGCAACGCAACCAGTCATTCCACAATCTGGCAACCACCATCCTCTGCCAAAGCATGGAAGAGCGCAAAAGTCGTAGCCCGGCCCAACGCGGCCGGGGCCCATGCCGAATCCATCGATACCAGAGCGACAGATCCCGATGGTAATTGTCGAACGATTTCACTACTCCTTGTCGTTCAACTCCAAAACCACGGCGCGACTGTTGTCCCAGGTTTGCTCCTCGGTACCAGAGAAATCTCCCGTTAGCAAGATGCGGCGACCGTCCCGGCTGACTCTTGCGGCCGACATGCGCG
>SLQY01000211.1 GCA_007131235.1 Wenzhouxiangella sp. | reverse complement strand
TCCAGGGCGCTGACCTGGCCATCGAAACTGGCCACTGCTGCCGACCACAAATCCCCGGCCTGTCCGGTCAGATTGCTGCGGGCCTGTTCCAGCAGCGGTGGGATAACGCGCAGCTCGGCGGCCAGGCGTTGAGCTTCCTCAGCCTTGAGCGGACGCGGTTCGGACAGGGCCGTGCGCGGCCAGACCGGGTATTGCCACAGGCGCAGGGCATCGTGAATGGTCGGCCCCTCTTCGGCCGGCGTATCGCTCTGGTAGGTGCGCACCGAGGCATAGAAGCCGGGATCGTTGGCCCAGGGCTTCAGAACGCGCAAGTAGAAATCCAGGCCGTTCATCTCGGCCCAGACCAGGTAGTAGTCGATCTGCTGACCGTTCGCCCAGTCGGTCGGGTCAATCGCCTGCAGGCGCTCCCGGTATCCGCTCAAGCCCTCCAGCTGGCGGGCGAGATTGGCCGCGCTGTAGTCCGGTGCCCCGTTGACATGACCGGGATGTTCGAAGGCACGCCAGTCATTGAACAGCTCGACCAGGGCCTGGTAGTCGGGGTTGGCATGAGCCGCACCCAGGCTGCCGCCCAGGATCAGGCCGGTGGTCAGGCGGGTAAACAGACGACGGAAGGACAGCATGGGAAGGCCTCAGCAGCAGATGATCAGACAGCTGCCGAGTATAAGACCGTGGCTTCTCGTCGAGTCGTTAAAACCTGGAAACCACCGAAAACACCGAAAACACCGAAGCTAATTGAGCCTTTTCGGTGCTTTCGGTGTCTTCGGTGGTTCCGGTTATTTGTCGATGGCGGGCTGTTGCCGCAACACGACCTGCTAAGCACCGAAGTCACGGGAAAACACGAAAGGGGCGCTTCCGTGTTTCCCGTGGTTCAGTAGCAGGTCCTGCTATCTCCGCCAGGCGGTGATATCAGGGTTGCTCGTAGCTGCTTAGTTCGGTGGTGAATTCGGCGCCGCCCATTTCGGCGGGCAGGCGGCCGCGGGCTTTCAGCAGCAGACGCGGGGTCTGGTCGCTGATCCAGTAGGTCTGGGCGTTGCCCTCGCCGTCCAGCGGGGAAAGCGTGACCGGCCAGGCGGTGTATTCGCCGGCTGCGACCTCGATGGTCTCCAGCGCGCCGACCTCGATCTGCGAGAACCGCACGCGTTGCTGCATGCCAATTTCGGCAAAGCGCACCGGTGACCGGAAACCGTCGGCCAATGGCAGCCCGGTCAGCGCCATTTCCAGGCCGGCATCGCCGCCGAAAATGGGGGCATCCAGGTCAATCTGGATCGGAATCTGGGTAGCACCGGCATCGATCTGGCCGCTGACTTCACGGCTGCTGAACTCGACTTCGATGGTGGCCGGGCCCTGACGCGTGGTGCGCTTGACCGGCCGCAGGCTCAGTCCATCGACGACGAACTCGTCAGAGACTGAACCCATCGGCGTGGAGCTGGTGGACTCGACGATCATCAGCGGTCTGCCGTCCTCCTCGATGCGCCGGATACTGCGCTCGGATTCGACCACCATTTCGCTGCCGCCCATCTCGATGCGGGTGCGGTAGCCAAGCTGGCCGGTGGCAACGCGCTCGGCATCGACCGTGGGCAACGGACGAGTGCGCGCGGCGGCCAGCTCGTCGGCCAGGTCAACGACTTCCACCGTGTCGATATCAACAGTGATCGCAGCGAGACGCTCGGCGATCTGTTCCGGCATGTCTTCCTGGTAGCGTCCGCCCAGGTGAGAGGCCAGGAACTGTTCGATGCGGGCATACATGGCCAGGCGGTTTTCGCGACCGCGGAAGCCGTGTCCTTCGTCAGGTGCGACGATGTATTCCACCGGCAATCCGGCCTCGCGCATGGCGACCACGATCTGGTCTGCTTCGGCCTGGCGCACGCGCGGATCGTTGGCGCCGTGGATGACCAGCAGCGGGCGCTGGATATTGTCGACGTGATTGATCGGCGATTGGCGCTCGAGCCGGGCCCGGCCTTCGTCCGTGTCAGGGTCGCCCATGCGCATCACGAACAGCTGGCGAATCGGCCCCCAGTAGGCCGGGATGGAGTTGATCAGGGTAATCAGGTTGGATACGCCAACGATATTGACCCCGCAGGCGTAGAGCTCGGGCGTGAAGACCATGCCGGCCAGGGTGGCATAGCCGCCGTAGGAGCCGCCCATGATGCAGACCCGCGCCGGATCGGCGATGCCCTGGTCAATCAGGTACTGCACGCCATCGGTGATGTCGTCCTGCATGGCATCACCCCACTCCAGGTTGCCGGCATTGAGGAATTCCTTGCCGAAACCGGTAGAGGCGCGAAAATTGGGCTGGAACACGGCGTAGCCGCGGTTGGTCAGGAACTGGACCTGGGCGCGGTAGCCCCAGGTGTCGCGGGCCCAGGGACCGCCGTGGATCAGCGCGACCACGGCCAGGTTCTCGGCCGGCACGCCGTGCGGCAGGCTCAGGTAACCGGGGATTTCCAAACCGTCGCGGGCCGTAAAGCGAATCGGGCGCATTTCAGCCATGTGCTCGACCGGGATTTCCGGCCGCGAGCGATACAGTTTCTCGACGGTGCGTTGTTCGCGGTTGAACAGGTAGATCGTGCCGGGATCGACATCGCGCGACAGGCTGACCAGGGCCAGTCCGCCGTCGCGGGTCTGGGATGGCAAGCCTATTTCGCCTTCCGGCAGTTCGCGGCGCAGGAATTCCAGGTCGGCGGCGAAGTCATCGTCGTGCGGGTAGATGCGCGGCCGGTCACCGACATAGACCGTGGCCAGCAGGCGGTCGTCTACCGGATGGAAGACGGCGCCACCAAAATCGACCTCGCCCTCGGGATCGCGTTCGAACAAGGTCTTTTCTCGGGTCTCCAGGTCGAACACGTAGAGGCCGATCAAATCGATATCGTCGCCCTTGTTTGACATGAACCAGACTGACTGACCGTCCGGATGGAAGCGCATCGGTCCGCAGCTTTCCAGCCAGTTGCACTCGTAGACCACCTCGCCCAGCGATCCGTTGTTGACGGCCAGGATCTCGGTGCCGCCGTCGCTGGTCTGGCGGGTGGCCAGGCGCACGTTTCCTTCCAGGTCGGCGGACCAGCCGGCGACGTTGACATCGTTCTGGATCAGCAGCTCACGTTCGCCGCTTGCAATGCTGACGGCATACACATCATGCAGGGCCGGGTCGCGATCATTCAGGCCAACCAGGATGCGGTCCGGCGTGTTGCGCGGCACGGCAATCAGCATCGCCCGCACATCGTCGAAATCGGTCAGGTTGCGGGCCGCTGGCACGCCACCGTCGGCGTCCGGCTCGGCGGCCGGATCCACGGCCCAGACGTGGAAATTCTCATCGCCGCCCCGGTCCTGTACGTAGAGCACGAAGCGACTGTCCTGGCTCCAGAAGTAGCCGGGGACGGGCTTGTCGTCGGCGGTAATCGGGCGCGCGTCATCGAAAGACTGGTCAATGCCCTTGACCCAGATATTGCGCACGCCCTGGTGCGGGCGGATAAAGGCCAGGTAGCGTCCGTCGGGTGAAATCTGCGCGCCGGAAATCTCGGCATCGCCAAAGAACAGCTCGCGATCGAGCAGCGGCGGCAACTCGTCCAGGTAGGCCAGAGGCTCGACCGACTCGGCCTTCAGCATTAGCGGCAGGCACAGCAGCAGGCCGGCAAGCAGGGTTGGTGCAGGTCGTTGCGAAAACATGGAAATTCTCCTTGGAAAAACGCACAGGACGATGTGGAAAGGTGCCAGTTACAAGATAACAGTAGTGCCCGTGGCCGGTCATGGGCCAGAGGTCACGATGCAGAACGGATGCCCGGTGCGCGGGCCGGGCTCAGGGTTCCCAGCCGGTCAGCTCGGTGATCAGGCTGCCCTGCCCGACTTCTTCCGGAATAAAGCCTTTGGCGCGAACCAGCGGACGTGGCGCATCGACGCCAATCCACATGACCTGGCTGCCGCCGAGGCCGTCGAGGGCATCCAGGCGCAGACGCCAGGTGTCGAACTGGCCGGCCGGTACGTCGATGGTTTCACGTTCCTCGACAATCACCGCAAAGCGGCGGACGAGCTGCTCGACATCGATCTCCATGGCGCGCAGGCGGGTGCGGTAGCCGCTAGCCAGCGGCAGCGCGGTCAGCACCGCCTCCAGGGCCGCCTCTCCGCCGTAGGCCGGTTCCTCCAGCGCAAGATCAATGGGTACAATCTGGCCGGCGGCGCGAATCAGGCCAGTGACCTGGCTGGCGCTGTAATCGGCATTCATGGTGCTGTCGCCCTGGTCCACCCGTTGTTTTTTCGGCAGCAGGCTGATGGCATCCAGTTCCAGCCGCTCGAGCGTGTCGCCCATCCCGGTACGAGTCACGGTTTCGACAACGAGAATGCGCTCTTCGTGCGCATCGATCTCGCGGGCAATACGCCGGGTCGATTCAATATTCAGCTCGGTCTCTCCGATCACCAGGGTCGTGGTGTAGTGAAACTCACCGGTGGCGATCAGCCCGGCATCCAGTGTCGGCAGGGCCCGGTAATCATCGTCGGCGCCAGCTGGCGCGACGGCAAACAGGGCGATCGAGACCAGCAGTTTCGGGAGTCGAGGCATGATTTTTGTGGCGTTGCTGAGGGCAAGCCGCGATGATAGCGCAGGGTGAGCGGGGTTACAGCAGGGATAGACCCGGGATAGACCCGGCCGGCGCCGTGGAGTAAGATGAATGACATCCGAATATCTCAATATCCGCATTTAAGATGCAATCAGAACGGTTCTTCCCTGTTCCTGTGCACCGGGAATGCTAGCCGCTCGCAAATGGCCGAAGGATTCGCCCGACAGTGTGTCCCTGATACCGCCCCATCATCTCGGCTGGTCTCAAGCCTGGCGGCAAAAGCACGCGTGCCATTGCCGCCATGGCCGAGCTTGACATCGACATTAGCGCCCAGGAGTCGACTCGGCTGACCGATGAGATGCTGGAACGGGCAGACCTGGTTGTGACCTTGTACGGTCATGCTGACGAGCATTGTCCGGTCCTGCCGGCCGGCACGCGCCGCATTCACTGGCCGCTACCGGACCCGGCCAATGAATGACACCCAACCGCGTCCGGGGGATGACGCGCCGGATATCAAGGAAGGTATGGGGCTTTTCGAGCGCTACCTGTCGCTCTGGGTCGCTATCGCCATCGTCATTGGCATTGCCATTGGCCAGTTTCTGCCACTGGTGCCGGAAACCCTGGCCCGCTTCGAATACGCCAATGTCTCCATCCCCGTCGCCATCCTGATCTGGGCGATGATTTTCCCGATGATGGTGCAGATCGATTTCAGCGCCATTGTGGGTGTGCGTCGCCAGCCCAAGGGCCTGGTGGTCACGACCACGGTCAACTGGCTGATCAAGCCGTTTTCGATGTTCCTGATCGCCTACCTATTTCTGATCGTGCTGTTCAAGCCATTCATCCCCGAAGACCTGGCTCGCGAGTACCTGGCAGGTGCCATCCTGCTGGGGGCGGCACCGTGCACGGCCATGGTGTTTGTCTGGTCGTACCTGACTCGGGGTGATGCGGCCTACACCCTGGTTCAGGTGGCGGTCAATGACCTGATCATGCTGTTTGCCTTCGCTCCCATCGTGATCTTCCTGCTCGGTATCTCCGATATCACCGTGCCCTGGGACACGGTGGCCTTGTCCGTGCTGCTCTACATCGTCATTCCGCTGGCGGCCGGTTACGCCACCCGCGTCTGGCTGATTCGCAGGCGTGGCATCGAGTGGTTCGACAATGTGTTCATGAAACGCATCGGTCCGGTAACGTCGATCGGCCTGATCATCACGCTGGTGCTGCTGTTCGCGTTTCAAGGTGAGGTGATTCTGAACAACCCGTACCACATCGTGCTGATCGCCATTCCACTGATCATCCAGACCGTGTTGATCTTTTTCATCGCTTACGGCTGGGCCAGGGCGTGGCGGATTCCACACAATATCGCCGCGCCAGGCGCCCTGATCGGCGCCAGCAATTTCTTCGAGCTGGCAGTGGCCGCCGCCATTGCCCTGTTCGGTCTGCAGTCCGGTGCTGCGCTGGCAACCGTGGTCGGGGTGCTGGTCGAGGTGCCGCTGATGCTGTGGCTGGTGCGAATCGCCAACCGAACCCGCCGTCACTTCCCACCGACGGTCGGGTTGAAGGCCTGAGCAGGTACTGGCGCAAACCTGGCGACTGCGATAGCCTGAGCGACCTTGTTGCTGTCTATTCCGGTTTGAGCCATGCGCATTGCCCTGTTCTTGTTCTTCCTGTTTCTGGTTTCGACGACTTTGGGTGGGCAGGTCGACGAGCCCGTTGAGCCGGAGTTGACGGATGCTTCCGTGATCGCCTTCGATGAAGCCGAGGCGGGATCGCTTGGCGATGAGTCGGATGCGGAAATGGAGGCCTCGGAACCGGAACTGCCGGGATTACCGCTGGATCCGGAATGGTTGCGCGCCGACGGCTTCGATCCGGTGATTTGCCCGTTTCGCGGGCGGATTGATTACGGGCCCGGGGAAATCGAGTGCGGCTTGATCCGCGTGCCGGAAAATCGCGAGCGCCCGGATAGCCGCACGATCGAGCTTTTGTTCGTGCGCCTGGTCGCCCGCGGCGAAGACGCCGATGGCGAGGCGGTCGAGGTCAGCGATGATCCGGTGATTTACCTCACCGGCGGGCCGGGCGTCACGGTCGAGGGCTATGTCGCCCGGCTCAAGGACCATGGCCTGCTGGCGCGCCGTGATCTGTACATTCTCGAGCAGCGCGGCATCGGCAATTCCGGCGACTTCTGTCCCTTCTTTGCCAGCCGCAATCGCGCCGACCAGATCCAGCCGACCTTTGCGGCAAGCCAGCAGGCGATGCTGCGCCAGGCCGAGGCCTGCATGACCGGGGCGGTCGCGGCCGGGGTCGACATCGCCGCTTACCATACGTTTGAAAACGCCCGCGATGTGAAGGCGCTGCGCCAGGCCTTGGGGCTGGGGCGCTGGAACGTCTGGGGCATTTCCTACGGATCGGTGCTGGGCCAGGCCTACATGAAGGTGGACGCGGAAGGTATCGCCGCCGTGGTGCTCGATGCCATCGTGCCGCTGGACCTGGAAGAGCTGATGCGCCTTCCACACTGGCATGACCGCAACCTGGACATGCTGTTTGCCGCCTGTGATGGCCAGCCGGGTTGCCAGCGTCAGTTCGAGGGCCTGCGCGAACGCTACATGGCCGCCCTGGAGCGGATGATCGAGCAGCCGGTCGGTCTGGATGTCGAGCCGGACGAGCGCTATCCGGACGGACGGGTGTACTTCTTCCAGGACCTGATTGCCGGCCTGCCGTTTTCCCTGCTCTACGATGAATCCACCCACCCGGCCATCCCGGCGATTATCGCTGGCCTGACCCGCGCGGTAGAACGCAACGACCAGCGCCTGTTCCGGGCCATTGCCCTGGAGGAAGGTGGCGGTGACGGTGGTTTCAGCGTCAGCATGGGCATGTCCATGGCGGTGCGCTGCCTGGATGGCTACATCGATCGCTGGGCCGAAAGTGCGCCCGCAGACTTCATTGCCTACCCTACCCTGGCGCAATCGTTCGGTGACATGGACACGATCGCTCGCGCCCCGGCACTGTGCCGCGAGGTTGGCCTGGTGCCGCGCGATCCGGCTGATTTCGTGTTGGTAGAAACGACATTGCCGGTGCTGGTCGCCAACGGCGCCTGGGACCCGATCACGCCGGTGCCGCTGGCTGAGTACATCATGCCCGGCTTTACCAACGGCCGGCTGGCGATCTTCCCGCATGCCGGTCATGGCCCGACCCGCTCGGTGCAGTGCGCCGGTGATTTCATGAACGACTTTTTCGATGACCCGTCTGCCGATCTTGACCAGGCCTGCATCGAGGAAGGAGGCCAGGCTGCTGAATACCTGGCGCCGTATTTCCGCACCGCCGCGGTCGCACGCGGCATCGTGATGCGGGCCGAAAACGAGCGGCGGCTGACCGGCCACATGATCTGGGCCGGCATCTCCTGGGTCTTGAGCGTGCTTGGTTTGGTGGTGCTGCCCACCGCCTGGTTGTCGCGCCGGCTCGGTTCGGTGGCGGTCAAGGGTGCCGGTTCCAGTCGATTTCTGACGTTCCTCGGCGCTTTGGCCATTACGGCACATGCGGTCGGACTGGGGCTGGCGGCGCGGGCCACGATCGAGATCACGCCGGTGATGCTGCTGTTCGGGCTGGTGCCCTGGGCGACCTGGTTTGGCTGGCTGGCACCGTTGGCCCTGCTGTTCGGCCTGGGTGGCCTGGTGCAGGGATGGCGTTACCGCGACCGGATTGCCCTCGG